>NZ_JBRBUI010000046.1:0-19621 GCF_052826185.1 Heliomarina sp.
AGACTGAGGAAGAGCAACCAACAAGAAGGAGGCACGATACAGGCAAAAAGAAAAAGGCCCCGAGAAGCTAGCTTCACGAGACCTTTGTAAGGTTTCGCACCGGGATCAGCCCGCTACAAAATCTCAGTTTTCGCACTTCTGAATGTAGCGTTCTGGCCCCTACCCCGCAAGCGCAAAGCGATTCGCGGGCCCTAGAATTTTTGTCTTCGTGAACATTTTCATGGAGTACACACCAATTTCGCCGTTTATGCGGCCGATTTCGCACGCTCATTTGCGCGTCATCGAGCGACCCGAGGCATCTGTTCCGGCCAGACCCGTTAACAAGTGGGAACTCCTGCGCGAGCTCTCCAAGGCGCAAGCGGCCTTTGGGGTCTCGGAACGTGATCTGACTGTTTTGCAGGGGCTCCTCAGCTTCTTTCCGGACGATGCGCTTGGCGGGAACGCCGAGATGGTCGTCTTCCCCTCGAACAAGGCGATCTGCGAGCGCCTGAATGGCATGCCGTGCTCAACGATGCGTCGTCACCTCGCGCGTCTCGTCGAGGCTGGCTTGCTCCAGCGGCGCGATAGCCCCAATGGGAAGCGCTACGTCCGTAAGCACGGCGAAGACCGCGTTGCCTTTGGCTTCGATCTTTCCCCGCTCTACTGTCAGTCCGAGGAGATAGCACGGGCCGCAGAGGCCGTACGTGAGGCTGAGGAGCGCGTCAGGCGCCTGAGAGAGGTCGTAAGCCTCATGCGACGCGATCTCGCGGCCCTCGCCGAGTTCGGAGACGAGATGCAGCCAGGCCTAGGCTTCTGGGATCAGCTTCGCGACAAGGCTGCCCTCACAGCCCGCGCGCTTCGCCGCAAGCTTTCAATTGAGGACCTCGCGGCCTATCGAGCCGATCTTGAAGCTCTCCTTGACCAGGCACGCAACATCATTGATGGCCCTGAAACAGAAGAAATGAACACCAATGATGCCCAATCTGAGCGTCACCATCATAATTCAAATAAAGAATCTATAGATTTTGAGCCGGCTTTAGAAAAAAGCGGAGCGGCGGCGGGTGTGCCAGATGTGGATACGAATGAGCCGGTGGCTGACGTTGATGAACAGGACACAAGACATCTGCCAAAGATCCCGCTTCACCTAGTGATAGCGGCATGTCCCTCGCTGAAGACCTTCTACCAAGGTGAGATCCGGCATTGGCATCAGCTTTTCGATGCGGCGGGCCATGTGCGGCCAGCCATGGGGATCAGTGCGTCTGCATGGGAAGAAGCACAGCGGTTCATGGGTCCGGAGCAAGCGTCGATCGTCGTTGCTGCGATGCTGGAACGCTTCGCCGACATAAGATCGCCTGGTGGATACTTGCGAGCTCTGACTGCCAAAGCTGCGGCCGGCGAGTTCTCCTGTGGGCCGATGGTCATGGCATTGATTGGGCGACGATCTGCAGCTTAACAGCTGTTAAGGTTGAGAGACTGCGTACTTTTCCGCCACCTCGGGACTGTCGACTTAACAGCTGTTAAAGTCCTGCCTCGCGAGCGTCAGAATATGAGAGGGAAAGGGTTGTTGGTTTGAGGGTGACGGGAAGTGAGATCGGAAGAGTGGCTTCCGGCGCCCGTCGTGGAGGAGATCTGATGGCGAAACCTGCCCAGAAAGTCACCCAGTCCCCGTTCCGGGACATTCCCTTCGACAAGCTCGTGCTGAGCCAGTCCAACGTCCGGCGCATCAAGGCCGGCATCTCGGTCGAGGAACTGGCCGAAGACATCGCCCGCCGCGGGTTGCTGCAAAGCCTGTGCGTCCGGCCCGTTCTGGCGGATGATGGGTCCGAGACAGGCAAGTTCAAAATACCCGCTGGCGGTAGGCGCTTCCAGGCCCTGTCACTCTTGGTGAAGCAGAAGCGCCTGGCCAAGACGACGCCCATTCCCTGCTTCGTGCGGGATGCGAAGTCCACGATCCTCGCCGAAGACGACTCGCTCGCCGAGAACATGAAGCGCGCTGTCCTGCATCCACTCGATCAGTTCCGCGCCTTCGTGGCGCTGCAGGAGAAGGGTCAGGGCGACGAAGAGATCGCAACCGCCTTCTTCGTCAGGCCGCAGGTGATCAAACAGCGCTTGAAACTCGCCGTCGTGGCCCCTGCCCTGCTCGAGCTTTATGCCGAGGATGAAATGACGCTGGAGCAGCTGATGGCCTTGACGGTTAACCCGGATCATGAGCGCCAGGTTCAGGTCTGGGAGGCGATCCGCTCGTCCTGGAACAAGGAGCCCTATCAGATCCGGCGGATGCTGACGGAAACCTCGGTGCGGGCATCCGATCGTCGTGCTGTCTTTGTCGGCATCGATGCCTATGAGTCTGCTGGCGGCACCATGTTGCACGACCTCTTCCAGGGCGATGACGGCGGCTGGCTGGAAGACCCCGCCCTGTTCGATCGTCTGGTCAGCGAGAAGCTTCAGGCTGAAGCCGAAGCCATTGCGACCGAAGGTTGGAAATGGATCGAGGTCTCGCTCGACCTGCCCTATGGCTACAGCCACGGTTTGCGGCGGCTGAGCGGAGACCCGGCACCGATGACGGATGACGAAGGCGCGGCCCATGCCAAGCTTCTTGCCGAATACCGGGCGCTCGAAGAGGAATACGAGGGCCAGGATGAATTCCCCGAGGAAGTCGACGCGCGACTTGGCGAGTTGGAAATTGCGATGGAGAAGCTCGAGACTCGGCCGTTGATCTTCGACGATGAAGAGATCGCGCGGGCAGGGGCTTTTGTGACGCTTTATCGCATGGCGAGCTTGTCGTTAATCGCGGCTTTGTCCGGCCCGAGGATGAGCCTCGGGAATACGCTGATGTCTTCAGCTGTGAACCGACAGCAGGGCGCTGAGCTTTCAACGGGGAGTTACGCGGATGGTATCGGCCACGGTACGGAAATCACTTCTGCTGGTCAAGCGCTTGGCGCGAACGCACGCGACGACGAGGACGATGGTGCGTTGAAGCCCTTGCCTGAGCCCGTTCCCGACACCGAGCAGGCTGAAGATGCAGATCTTCTTGACTTCATCAGCTCAGACCGGCCAAGGATTAATGACAGGATGACAGTTCGCAAGATTACAATCCAGCGGCTTTCGTCAGGTTCACGCGGAAGCGGTCGCGGCGGCGTTGGTAGCGGCGGGTCATCTGTGCCGAAGCGTGGCCAAGGTGCTTCTGCACATACCGCTCGTCCACCTCGGCCGAACTGGCGAGACCTGCGCGCAGAGAATGGCCAGAGAACAGTGCCAGGCGTTCCTTTTCGGGCAGTTCGGATCGGATGCCGGCGTCCAGGACCGTTCGCTTGATCAGCCGCGCGACATGCTTGTCGTTCAGCCTTGTCTCCAGGGCCTTCTTTCCACCCCGAGTGGTGCCGACAAAGACCGGCCCGAAGTCGATCCTGGCGAAGTGCAACCACTGCTCGAGCGCATGCACAGGGCAGCTGGAGTTAGACGATCCCAGACCGATCTCGACCTCGCGCCAGCCGGTCTTGGCGTTGAGCGTCAGCACGGCGCCGTCGTCGAGGATCTCGATCCAGCCGCCTGAATCGGGCGTGTCGTCCTTTCCGACATCCAGGCTGACGATCTCGGAGCGGCGGAGCCCGCCGGCGTACCCGAGGAGCAGGATGGCGCGGTCCCTGAGCCCGCGCAGGTCGTAGGGCAGGGTGGCGACCATCGCGAGGATGTCCTCGGCCAGGATCGCTTCCTTCTGCACCGGCGGACGGGCGTGTTTGCGTTTGATCCCGGCCAGCACTGTTGCGATGTGGCGGTTCTTACGATCGAGGACAAAGCCGCGTTGCGCATAGTTCCAGGCAAGGCCGGAGAGGCGACGTTCGATGGTACTGACCGATAGGGCAGGGGAGGGGCCCGCTCCGGACGCCAGGTCTGCGAGATAAAGCCCGATCATTTCAGGCGACGGGGGCAGAGGCTCCGCGCCCTTCATCCGACACCACCGCGCGAAATGCGCCCAATCCTTGGCATAGGCTTTCAGCGTATTGTCAGAAGCTGCGGCGCGCGCATAATCTCGGGCGGCGTCGACCAGGCGATCAAGGCTGCCGGATCCCGCGACGTGGGCGGGTAGGGAGATGTCGTCGCTTTTTTCTTGATCGCTGTCGCCGTTCTGAGCGATACAAAACGCACCAGAGTTTGATGATGTCGACTTCTCGTCCTCTGAGGGCATTTTCCAGTGAATCCGGTGGTGAAATTAAACTGCGTCCTAGCATATCTCTTGATGTCCGATAAGGCAAACTTATTGGACACGGTGGAGACCGGTGGGGTGGGGCGGTTAGATCGCTATTTTCTGGAAGAAAGCGCCGCGCTGATGTAGGCTTCAGGTATGACATTTGCCCGGCCGGATCACATCATCGACCTCGACACGTTACCCCGGATGCCCGCCTGGGTCACCTCTGCATGCGCTGAAACCCTTGAAGATGTTGCGTTTTTGTCGGGTGCTGCGCTGAACCACCTGCATCTTGTGTTGGGACACGAGGAGGTGCCCCAAGCGTTGTTACGGGACCGGCTGGCGCTTCGCGCAGCGGAGGCTTGTGTCGCGTTCTCTGGCCGACCAGAGCGGGCACGGGAGCTGCGTGATGCGGTGCACCTTCTGCGCCCCTGCGATCTGCCCGGACCGGCGGGCGAAACCTGCCTTGCCTGGCGTCGCGCGGTGGAGCGGCCGGTGTCGGTCAAGGCTCTGGGCCGAGCCTTGCCGACCTTCGAGCCGGGCCAGATCGCGACGTGGCTCGATGCGGGGGAGGGGGCGCCGATCAAACGAGCAGCACTGGTGCTGGATGCTGTCCTGACGGAGGCACCCCGTGCCGAAGTCCCGGCGTTGATCCTCGCGGACGCCGCCCTCGCCCAGGCGCTTGGTTGGGATCATGTCGTGCCGCTATTCGCCGCGGGCCTGAAACGTGCGGACCTGCGCAAGCGCGGGGACGATTTGCGGCTGGCCTTTCATCGCGCGCTCGTCTTGTCGGCGGTCGACGCCGTGCGGCAGGCCGCCGACCTTGCGCGTCGGGCGGCGCATTTGAAGTCGGTCGCACCGAAGCTGCGGGCAAAGGGGGCCGGGGAGGCCGTCGGGATATTTTTGACCCGCGATGCGGTCTCGCCTGCGGCGTTGCCTTTGCCGGATCGCGCCGCGCGGCGGCTCTGTGACCGGCTGGTCGACCTCGGCGCGGTGCGCGAGCTGACCGGGCGCGACACCTTCCGGCTTTACGGGGTGTAGGGATGGCGAAGGATCGACCTGACCTTGAGCTTGACCGCGAGTTGGTTGACTTACCGCCGGAGCTGCGATGGCGGGAATGGATGCGCCGGATTGAGGCGGTGCTCTTTGCCTCTGCATCCCCTGTGCCGCGCGAAGACCTGGCGAGGGTCGTGGGGCAGGGGGCTTCGGTCGACCTGTTGGTCGAGGATCTTGCCGCCGATCTGGAGGGGCGGGTGTTCGAGATCGCCAAGGTGGCCGGCGGGTGGATGTTCCGGACCCGGGCGGCCTATGCGCCCGCGATCCGCGCTGCGGCGGATGTCGGGGACCAACTGCTCGATCTGAGCGAATTCGACGTCGCTGTGCTGGCCGCCATCGCTTATCACCAGCCGATCACCCGCGACGGGCTGAAGGATATCTTCGGCAAAGAGATCAGCCGCGACCTGATCGGGCGGCTGCATGCGCGCGGGCTGATCGGGACCGGGCCGAGGTCACCCCGGCGCGGGGCGCCTTACACCTTCGTGACGACCGAGCAGTTCCTTGTCGCCTTCGGGTTGCAGAGCCTTCGCGATCTTCCGGATCGGGAGCAGTTGGCGGATGCGGGGGTTGTAGGCGAAGCTCCACAAGTCGATTACGGGTAACCAGCTGCCGATGCAGAGGGTGAAGTCCGCCGTTTTGCTTATCGTTTCATTTGCGGTGCAACGATTCATCTGCACGCCGAGAAAGTCACGCGATTACAAAGAGATAATCGTTTCAGGATTTGCAAACGAAGCCTCATGCATCTATTGGCGACAGGGTATTCCCTCCTTGTCGTTGTGGGCGGATTGTGTTGAAAAACTCCGGTTTTCGCGAAAATGGGTGAAAAATTTGTCCATAGAAGGCCTCTCCGAAAATTCGTCGAGGGGGTCGGTCTAAGATCAGCGTTGGCAATGTCCGACGCTCCCAGATGCTCCACAGGGCACTCGGCTTCAATTTGGCAGGAGCACCGAATTCTGGCAGCAAAATACAACCGCCAGATTTTCGGGTTTTTCAACACAATGGGCGGAAAGTGTGAATTCGCTGCACCTGCAAGGGGATTTTGTCAAAGATGTGAAAGCGGTCGTTCACGGCTCAGGTTCAACGCTCCCCATGCTGCACCAAGCACCAAAGTCAGCAATGCGCAGGGAGCGATGTTTGCAAAGTGCGGGCTGTTTCCGGATAGCGGTCATTGGGGTAGTGTGCAGCAAAAGGCAAGTAGGAGCCCGCTTTACTCAATGCTGCGCAGCGTAGGAACAGCGGCTTCAAAGTTGAACCCGCATTCCCCAAGTAGACCGACGATTTGTGCGCCCTGACTGCCAGTAGCGTGATTTATTTCAGCATGTTAACGCAGTCTGGAGCGAGATTTTTTGGTCTCGGTGACAGGTTTACGACAATTCTTGGACTGTGCTGGGGGCACAGGACCCATCGGCCCTGCCCCCCACCTTTAGCTTACTTCTCGCGGTGCATCACCCCGTCGCCAAACGGGTGGTCGATCACCATTTTCCAGTTTCCATCCTGCTGACGGCGCAGGACCGCGGCCGAAAGCGCCGTCATCGGCCCGTCAGGTCCGGGCGCGGTCCAGGACATGAGGTGCAGGCCAATATCACCCGCGACCACGACCTCATGCGCGCCATAGGTGAAGCTTACACCGCTTGCGACGAATTCGGTGAACATTGCACGCAGAGCGGCATCACCGCCGATGGGCTGGCCTGGCTCGCCGACGACGACCGCTTCGGGTTCGTAGGTTGCCATTATTCCGTCGATGTCACCGGCGGCGAAGGCCGTGGTCATCGCCGAGATGGTTTCAAGGATTTTCGTTTGGTCCATGGTGTCCTCTGCATGGGTTGTGGAAGCGAGCGTCGCGGCAAGCAGAGCGGCGGCTGCAATGATCTGAAGCTTCATGTTGGTCTTCCTTTTTGGTTTCCGTACGGCGACCATGCTGGTATGTTGTGACAGTTTCTGTCAGGGGCCATCCATTGCGACTGTTTCGTCTGTTCCGATTGTTGGACGTCATGCGCCTGCGTTCCACGCCGGTGACTGCGGCCTCACTGGCGGTTGATCTCGGTATCTCGGTCCGCTCCATTTATCGTGACATTGCCGATCTGCAGGCGATGGGCGCCCCTATCCGCGGCGAAGGCGGTTTGGGCTATGTCATGGAGAGGGGCTATTTCCTGCCCTCGTTGCGGTTCGAGGCGGACGAGCTGGATGCCATCATCCTTGGTCTGAAGCTGGTCCACGAACGCGCAGCACCCGTCCTAGACGGTGCGGCGGTACGAGCGGCCGCCAAGATATCCTCGGTGCTTGGCGAAGGGCAAAAGGACAGCATGATCGACCCCGCGCTGGAGGCGGGCCCGTCCAGAACGATGTATGGCGACGGCAACTCGGCGACCTATGCGACGTTGCGTGCCGCGATCTCGGCCAGGGAATTCCTGACTATCGGATACCGGAACTCTGAAGGTCGGCTCTCGACGAGGGAAGCGCGGCCCTTGGGTTTGACCTTGTTCGAGAATGCTTGGCTGCTGACGATCTGGAGCGAGGCCGCGCAGGATTTTCGGCACTTGCGCTTGGATCGAATTTCTTCAGTGATCACTACTGGCAAGCGGTTCCGCTTGGAACGAGGTAAGCGCTTCAAGGATGCGATCGACATTGAGCGCGGCAAGATCGCCTTGCAGACGCCCGTGAGCTAGCATTCCAGGTGTCCAACTTGGCTATGGAATTATTTTTCGTTGTTGCAACAGGAGACACATGCCAAATCCAGACCAACGACGTGCGTATGTTGACTGACGTCAAGGCACCTGCGGAATATATGGATCAACTTGAAGACGATTCGCATCGGGATAGGCTGCAAAGCATCCAGAGCCGACGTTGATCCATTGACGTCAAGCCGCATAACCTGAACCCGATAAGCCCGAACCCTCCGCTCCAAAATTAGACCGCCTGCTCCAGGTCATTCGATGGCGGTCAGTCGCATCCAATCGGCTCACAAACCGCGCGGTGAAAAGCAGCTATCACAAATTCGAGCAATGGGCTGTGGGCCCGCTTTGAGGCTGGCTGCAGTCATCCATGTCGGCGTCAGCCCACCCAGAGCGGCAATTTTGGGCGCTGCACCGCTGCAAGGCAGCTTCGAGCCCATTGCGGTCATTCAGGATGAATGGGTTAGTGACTGAAATCCTGTTTCAACCATCGAGATGAGAAGCAATGCGTTTTCACGCCTTAGGTCGGGTTCAACGGACGGTCTCCTCGATCTGGACCGCCGAACTTTTCCAATCCCGCCTCGTTCCACGCGGACAGTTGCGAGACAATTCCGCCCAACGCTAAGGCCCTTGCCGTCAGCGCGTAGCCGACGTGCCGCCTTGCGTCGTTCTTCTCTACGCGTTCGACAAGGTCGAACTTTTCTAATTCGCGGAGTTGTTCGGTCAGAACCTTCCGGCTGATCCCTGGAAGGGAGCGAGTGAGCTCGAGAAAATGCTGTTCTCCATTCGACAGCGCATGCAGGATATTGGGTTTGTGCTTTCCGCCTAGCGCCCGAAGCGTTTCGGCAACAGGACACTCGCCCCTCGATGATAGAAACCCGCGTATCGGGCGCTGTTCAGAACCGTCCATATCCGCCCTCCGGTTACAAAATAGTGCCTAATTGAGTGAAACTTCCAACCATGAAATGTCGATTCCACAGCAACTAGATAGAGGCGATTCGGATGCCAAGCAAAACCAAAGTTGAGACCATTCGGATGCTTCCATTCGGAATGCTAAACGCTTTCCTTCTGATCCGAGGCGAAAATGTGATTCTGGTCGATACCGGGCTTCCGAACTCTGCACCGCTGGTCAAAAAAGCGCTGCAAAAGAACGGTTTGGACTGGTCAAATATCCGTATGATCATATTGACCCACGCGCATATTGACCACGCTGGCTCAGCATTGCAACTGCAGGAGCTAACTGGAGCGCCACTCGTCGGGCACGAAGCTGACTTGCCCCTTTTCCTGGGCGCACCGCCGGTACTGCGGCCTACCAGTCTATTTGGAAGGCTGTTCCGCAAAACTGGAGCGATCCAAAGACCGTTTGCCTATTTTTCCCCGGATATTGTCTGTTCAACAGAAATGCCTGACCTGACAGAGGTTGGCATTCCGGCCCGAATACTTCACACGCCTGGTCACACTCCGGGCTCAATTTCGGTGCTGATCAAGGATGGCAGAGTCATAGCAGGAGATCTTGCGGCGTCGGGTATCCTGCTGGGTGGAATAATGATCAAGGAAAAACCGATGCAGCCACCGTTCGAAGAGTCGCCTCTTCTAGTGGCCGAGGCGCTCAAGAACTTGTTAGCCCACGACAGTACTCAGTTCTATCTCGGCCATGGCGGCCCGCTGGGTGTTGAGCCCATTCGAAAACACATCGCCCGCCTGGAAGCATCTAAATTTTAGTCAGCAAGTAGCTGGTGGGTATTGTCGGAAGAACTTGGCCTAAGGCGACGTGGGCGCCGATCTAGCCTGCCCGGATGACAAAACGCTCCCCTTTTCGCTACTTCAAGACGATCCCCGAGATCATCCCCCTCACCGAGCGCTCACTGATCAAGCCTAGCAGTGGAAATTCCAAACGCATTCACCTCACCCTCAACAAAAACAAGAGCCGAATTCTTCCTTAAACGTCCGCTTTGTCCGGATACTGTTGAAAAAGTCGCCGATCGAAGCGTTCTGACCAGCATCCAAAGCGAGCCGGTTGCTAGTCCCTCTCATGAGGGGGCTGGCACGGGCACCAATTTGGCCAGTTTGCGGAGGTTCTGGGCGGTTGCTGCGAGCTGGAATTGCTCGGTTGCTCCTTTGGGTCCACGCAGTCGCATCATTTGCAGCCCGATGTATCGCTTCAGATGGGCAAAAAGCATCTCGACCTTTCGCCTTTGCATGAACGAGGTCATGTAGGCGTCGGTTTTGCGGATGTCGCGGGCGATGTCTCTTGCTGCTTCGTGAACGGATCGGAGCACTTTCCTGGCAGGTTGGGTCGGGCAGCATTGCGCTTTCAAGGGACAGATGTCGCAATCCTGTTTGCGC
This sequence comes from Heliomarina sp., assembly GCF_052826185.1. NCBI lineage: Bacteria > Pseudomonadati > Pseudomonadota > Alphaproteobacteria > Rhodobacterales > Roseobacteraceae > Heliomarina > Heliomarina sp. The sequence continues at coordinate 10,240 of NZ_JBRBUI010000046.1, forward strand.
GCCCGGTAGCGGATCAACCCGTCCTTGCTGACATTCGCGGGGCGCGGCTTCGAGAATTTCCGGCGGGACGTCTCGAGCGTATTTCCGGCAGGGCACGTATACCTGTCGGCGGTCGTATCGTAAGCAAAGTCCTCCCGCGAGAAGGTGCCGTCGGTGCGTTTCGATTTGTCCCAGACCGGGATGTGAGGTGCGATCTTGCGGTCCTCCACCAGCCAGCCCAGCATCTCGGCCGATCCGTAGCCTGTATCGCCGACAAGCTTGCCGGGTTTGATGCCGAAGCGTGCCTGCACCCGGTCAATCATGTCCCGCGCGGCACGCGCCTCCGCTGGTCGGATCGGAGCTGTGGGTTCGACATCCAAGATCACGGCATTGTCCAGATCCACCAGATAATTGGTGGAATACGCAAAATACGCGGCACCGCCATCGGCACCCGTCCAGCGCGCGGCCGGGTCCACCGGCGAGACGTATTTGGGAATGGCGTCGGTTGCTGCGCCGAAGGCCGCATCGTCGAGTGTTTCAAGATATTCGTCCACGGCGCGGGACGTGAGGTTTGGCGGCAGGCCTTCCTTGCTGTCGATGCCGCGTGTCTGATTGGCATTCGCCGGGATCAGGCTGGCATCGACACCGAAGCTGTGACCGCCGACCAAACCTTCATCCATGCAGCGTTGCAGGACGGTCTCGAACAGATGCCGGAACAGCCCGCTCTCGCGAAAGCGGCCGTGGCGGTTCTTTGAAAATGTCGAATGATCGGGCAGCGCGTCGGTCAGATCGAGCCTGCAAAACCACCTATACGCCAGATTGACATGGACCTCTTCGCAGAGCCGCCGCTCGGACCGGATGCCCATGCAATAGCCCAGCAGCAACATGCGGATCATCAGTTCGGGATCGATCGACGGGCGGCCGCCAGAGCTGTAGAAAGGCGCCAGCAGCGACCGCACATGAGACAGATCGAGGAACCGGTCGATACCGCGCACCGGGTGATCCAGAGGCACAAACCCTTCGATCGAGAACTCGTAAAACAGCGCGCCCTGCGCGACTTGCCTTGGCCCCATCATTGCGATGCCCTCCACTCCCAGATCGAGTGAATCAAAGCCCCGAACGCCAGGCAACAGACTTTTTCAACAGTATCTCCGCATTGCGGTCATCTGCGGCGCGAGAATGCTGCAGCACTGACCAGTGTCTGCTTCAGGGAATGCTGCCAGGCAGCATGGGGCGAGGCCGACCGGCAGGTAAGGGCCGTCCTTGCCGGGCCCAATGCGATCCGTTGCTCGAACATGCTGCAACCGATCTAACGGCGGCGAATGAGCCCAATGTGTCGGATGCTGCATTTACCACGAATGACTGCTTCGACGCTCCGGGCGCAATTCGCTGTAAGGACAGACATCATCTTCGAACGGCACATGCCGACGGCGAAAGCTTGTAGTCGGAACCGCTTCCGGGTTGCTGATCCTGTCCATTCGGAAATGGCGGAAGTCGTCGCGAGCAGGGTCCCAGCCGACGAGATACCATAGGGGGGGCAGGATCAGCATGGCTTGCGGTTCCACCTGCCGCTCGGTCTTGCGCCCTTTTGCATCGCTATAGTCGAACCGGATGAAGTGCCGGCCCAGAAACGCCGTCTCGAAGGCCACAAGGAGGTCGGGGTCCATTTTCCCCATATCCGACAAATCCTGCAAAGGTGACAGCTGGCCGATGTGCAGGCACTCCAAAAACGCGCGTAGGTCTTTCACCTTGTCCGACGGCAAGGCCTTTTCGATCTTGGCCAACCCCGCGTCGGCAAGCTCCGAGAAGGGTAAATTCCCGGCGGCTCGCATTGCCGCGACGCTGATCAGCAGCGCGAACACTTCGGGCACGGACAACTTGGCCCGTGGCTGCATTGATTGAGGGTCAAGCTGGAGGCCACCGCCGCGGCCGACCTCGGAATGGATCACATAGCCTTCGTCCCGCAATGCGCCGATATCGCGCAACACGGTCCGGCGGGAGGCACCAACCTCTTCGGCCAGCGCGTCAACAGTCGACGTGCCGTTGCGGCGAAGGCTGCGCACGATGGCGTCATGTCTGAGTCTCACGTTCATATCTCGACCCTATCACAAATGGTGACAATATTTGGCACCATTTCGCTCTACACCGATTCCAGCAACTGAAAACAAGGAGATTGCGACATGGAACGGACGGCAGTGAACCCCTGGGACTGGTCGATCAAACTGGGCTACAATCAGGCCGAAGTGATCGACGGCGCGACGCGGCAAGTGATTTGCGCGGGCCAGACCGCAGTGGACGAAAACGGCGCCCCCCAGCATCCAGGCGATATGCGCGCACAGATCAGTCTAGCCTTGGACAACCTTGAAGCCGTTCTCAAAGGGGCGGGCATGAATCTTGGCAATGTGGTCAAGCTCGGTGTCTATGCAACTGATGTCGACGAGGCGCTGAAGAACTTTGACCTGATGGGCATGCGGTTCGGACCCCATCGGGTCGCACCGCCGATGACCCTACTGGGCGTTACCCGCCTCGCGATCCCCGGCTTGCTGTTCGAAATTGAAGCAATGGCAATGGCGTAAAGCCAGTCACAGCGGCCATTTGGTTTCAAAACCCAAATGGCCGTTTCGTCCCGCGAACTGTGAATTCGCATGTTCGATGATTTAGCAGTCGCAGCGAAAGTCCGGTCTGACGAGCCGCACCGCAGCATCAGATTGGCTGGTCAACGGCAGCAATGGGCCGTTCTTGTCGCTTGGTCGATGTGGGCCTTACAACGCGAACCCAATTGGTCATGATTTGCCGTCGTCATGAATCTCCTCCTTGTGCCTCAGAGGCTCGGGGAAGGTGTCCCAATAGTGCGATCTGGTCCTAAGCTAGACTGACCCACGGAAGCTTCAGCTTGAAAACCGTCAGAAACCAAGCTATATATCTGACACTAGGAGACGAACATGCAAACCACATCTCAAGCGATCAAGGCCTATGCTGAAGCGCTGCCGGAGGGTGCGACCCTGTCGGCGCGGGAGTTGTTGCACCTCGGAGAGCGTGCCGCGGTCGACCAGGCGCTGTCGCGTTTGGTTCGGCGTGGGGAGCTTCTGCGTGTGAGACGCGGATTGTTTGCCTTGCCTGTGAAAACCCGCTTCGGTAACCGGGCGCCCTCGGTTGAAGCCGTGGTTGAGCATATTGCGAAATCAACCGGTGAACGCGTGTCGCAAAGCGGTGCGTCGGCAGCGAACCTGCTCGGTATTTCGACACAGAATCCATCCCGCCAAGTCTATTGGACTTCCGGGCCGAGCCGTCATCTGAAGCTCGGAGCGCAAAGCGTCGAGCTTAAACATGTGCCGAGCTGGCAGCTTCGTGCACCCAACAGTCGTGCTGGGCACGCCTTTCGGGCGCTCGCCTATTTCGGCAAAACCGAAGCTGCTCAGGCTTTGAGGCGTATCAAGGCGATGTTGAACGAAGAGGAGCAGCGCGAGCTTCTGAGCCTTCGAGCCTCTGCGCCAACCTGGATGGCCAAGGAACTTAGCGCGCTCGCGCCATCGCAATGACAGAGAGCCAAACTTACTTTTCCCTGGCGCGCGAAGACAAGATTGACGCGCTCGAAGTGGCCGCCTCGAAACTGGGGCGGCCTGCAGACCTGTTGGAAAAGGACGTCTGGGTCGTTTGGGTTCTTAACGCCTTGTTCGACAGTGATCTCGGCGAACACCTGGTTTTCAAGGGCGGAACGTCGCTTTCCAAGGTCTACAAGGCGATCGACCGGTTTTCAGAGGATGTCGACCTGACATATGACATCAGGCAAATCATTCCCGATCTGATCAAAGATGGAGAGGATCCATATCCGCCAAGCCGCTCGCAAGCTCAGAAATGGACCGAAGCTGTTCGGGGTCGCTTAGGCGAGTGGGTGGGGTCAAAAGTGGCCCCCATGTTGTCGGACAAGGTCAAGGCAGCGGCGCTCCTGGCGGAAAACCGTGTAGAAGGTGACAAGATCTATCTGGACTACGACGCGGTGCGCAGCGGCAGCGGATATGTTCGATCCTCGGTCTTGTTGGAATTTGGCGCCAGGTCCACAGGTGAACCGGCGCAGCTTCACGAAGTGGTTTGCGACCTCTCTGGGGCGCTACCTGAATTGTTTACGCCCGTTGCCATGCCTCGTGTGATGATGGCCGAACGGACGTTTTGGGAGAAGGCGACGGCCATCCATGCCTACTGCTTGCGGGGCACGTTTCGAGGCGGCGACCGCTATGCGCGTCACTGGTACGATCTTGATCGTCTGCAGGCTGTGGGTATCGCTGCACAGGCGCTGGAGGATAAGACGCTTGCTCAAGATGTTGCGAAGCACAAACAGCACTTTTTCCGCGAAACCGACCGCGCGGGTGCGACGATAAACTATGCCGACGCCGTCTCAGGGGCGCTTTGCCTGATTCCAGAGGGGGCGGCCCTGGAGGCGCTGGCCCAAGATTACCGGAAAATGCAGGAAGCGGGACTGCTTCAGTCAGACGCCATCGCTTTCGATGCCCTAATGGCTCGTCTGATGGATCTTCAAGATAAGGCCAATTCGCGTCCAGAGTGATGTGGGGCACGTTGCTTGCTTTCGGCGTCTTTGTGATTGCCAGAAGGTTCAGCTTCTGGCCTCGTTGCATACCCATGGTGAGCAAGAACGAAACACGTCAAACCGGCTTTCAAATCGATGTCAGCTTTGTTGGGGACTGCCAGGTGTCTCCAGCGGTGTTTAGGTTTTTGTGATGTGCAAAGTTTAGGTTTTAATGATCTTGGCCCCTCCTGCCCTTTGGTCAGGACCGCGCCCTACTCGGCCGGCTGCAGACAGCCGCCCTCCCCGAGCTGAAACGCCGCCTCTCCCTGCGAAGTACCGCTGGCCGTGCAGTCTCTTCCAGAGCCAGCCCGACCAGCCGTCGCATGGTCGTGGCAACGCTTCATCTCGGCCGTTCGGTTACGGTCGCTGGGGCGGGGGTGCGCCCTCAACGGTGCGAACAGATGTATGTGGCCATCGGCCCAATCAAGCATAAAGCATGGGAAGTGCTTCAACCATGACGTTAGTCGTTGCAAAGATGGCTGTGCAAAATAGTGTGGTTCGGAGAGGGTTCCGATAATGTCTTCAATACTCAAGTTTTTCCGAATTGCATTCTTTCTCGTCCTGTATTTTTTCTTATGCATGGTCGTGGTGACCACAATGCTTCAGGGATGGCCGGTTGGCGGCCAGATGCTGTTTGCATTCGGTGTTCCCGTCATTCTGGTCTGGTGGCAAGAAAAACGGAGATCGCGGAAAGTCGCTGCAAAGGCGCAAGCCGAGGAAAGTTCCAAAAACCTACCCGCCCGACCTGAACCGGTGCCGCGCCCAAGTGCCTATGACAAGCGTATCGAGCGTGAGCGCGAACGAACTCGCGAAGCCATTGCGTCCAAAACACCGGCTGCCGTTCAGGCCTATTCCGCACCTAAGCAGGACTACGCCGAAATCGTTCGCGCTGGAAAGTCTGCGGCGCCAGCTCTTTCGGCGGCCGCTGAACGAAACCAGCCCTCGCGAGTGGCATCGAGCGCATCGGCCCGATCATCGAAAAGTGGGTGGGTCCCGTCTAGCGAAACAGCTAGCGTGGCCGGCCGCAACATCGGCGGGATGGTCTATGTCGGCACGCCTCCCTTGCTGAACACCAAGGGCTATCGTGAAAAGTGCCGAGCCTATATCGATCCCTCGCTGCAAGTGGCAAAGTTGGGTGCCGATGTTGCTGGCAGCGGGTTACCCTACTGGCCAAGCTACTCGGAAATCTCCCCGGAATGCAGAGCGACGTATCTCAATTGGCTTGCAGGTGGTCGAAAGGATGCATGGTTCGATGCTGGATATATGTTTCTCTATTTCTACGGCTTGGAACGCCGCTTTTTCGTCGATCAGTCAGAGGAAGACGCAAAGGCAATAGTTCAGGAGGTTCGTCGCTTAAAGTCGCTTTACCACGACAATCACTCCGTTCAGCGTTATCTTGGTGAGTTTCTTGACGTAGCATTGATCGCTGTAACCGACCTCGACGCTATCGAGCCGATTTTCGAGAAGCAGGGCTGGGAACTTCCGTTCTCACTCAAATACGCAATCGGAGCTCGGATCGACAAAGGCGAGAACCTGACAGCTGACTGGTTGCTGAGTTGGTTCATCTGCCATCCGGAAACAAATCTGAGAACTCCCGCAACGCGGTGTCGTGACGAGTTCGTCGCTCTTTTCCGTATGCGGTTTGATCGGCGTTTTCCTGATGGGCTCAAAGTGACCAAACCCCGGAAATCACTCACGGCATCCTATCGGGCCGCCTCCAGCGAGTTTCAGGGGTCCGCCAACCCAACAGTCGACGGCAAGCCGGTCCCGGATATCTCAGGCCTGCGCAAACCGGTTGAGATTGCCCAGGAATTGGCTGACGAGGTGATGAACGACCTCGACAAACTAAGCCGTTTCCTGGGCCGAAATCCTGATGGCCGCGGAAGCGTGGAAGCGCATGCCTTATTGCCCTCTGAACTGTGGGATTCCTTCCCATCGGAGGAAATGAACCGCTTGAAATCTTGGGCTGCCGATATCGTCGATCGGGGGGGATTGGTGCCGCTTGAAGAGGTGATCGGACGTCTGGAGGGAGAAACGAACGAGAAGATCGGGAAACGGCAAATGACGGGAGCGGCCGACGCGCTCGCGCGCCTCGGTTTTGGTCTGGCGCCCGACCCTCGGTTTGCGCTCCGGTCGCCCAAGGCGGAAGAGCCTGTTGTGCTGTTTCGTCTGGGCGAGCCTATCGAGCGACTGGAGGACGTTTCCGACAGCTATCGAAGCGCCTTGATCGAATTGGCACTTGGGTCGTTCGTTGCTCATGCGGATGGTCGCATCGCGGAGCCTGAACGCAGGGCGTTGGAAGAGCAAGTTGCTGCCGCGGCCCTCAGCGATCAGGAACGCCGCAGGCTGCGTGCAAACCTTGAATGGTTCCTGGCCGTGCCACCGGACATGACGCTTCTGCGGCGCAAATTGAAGGAGGTGGGCCAAGACAGCCAAGCCGCTATGCGGGCATCGCTGGTAGGTGCAGCACATGCCGATGGCATTATTCACTCCGACGAAGTCGCAAGCATCGAGAAGATCTACAAGGCCTTGGGCCTTGATCCTGCGCTGGCCTACTCGGACCTGCATGCTGGCGAAGTTGCGGATGGTCCACGCACCGTTCGTGCCTCGCAACCGGGTCGCCCGGGCGAAGCTATACCCGCGCTTGAAAAAGCCAGCGGACCGAAGCTCGACGCTTCGCGGATCGCGGCAATCCGTTCGGACACCGAGCGCGTGTCGTCCGTCCTCGGTCAGATTTTCGATGTTGAAGAGGAAGAAAGTGGTGCCTCTGGGCCTGCCAGCCAAAGCCAGCTGGCAGGGCTTGACCCGAAACACGGCGCCCTTGTTCTCGAACTGGTTACTCGGGAACATTGGTCTGAGACCGAGTTCGAGACGATCTGCGCCTCGCATGGCTTAATGGCGTCCGGGGCTTTGGAAGCCGTGAATGAATGGGCTTTTGAGACCTACGATGAAGCGCTTCTCGACGAGTATGATGGATATGACGTGTCTCCGGCGATTGCGGAGGCGGTAAGAGAAAAGATGAGTGCGGAGGGCAGGGATGTCTAAGTTGAAACCACGTGAACGCGATGCAATCGTACAGGCGCTTCGGGCCGGGGTCGTGCCCAAGCTCGGCCTGCGTCACATCCAGGTTGGCCGCGTCCGAGAGATTGAAGAACTCGTCAAAGACATGGACCGGATATCCGATGGCGGATCGGCAATCAGGTTCATCATCGGGGAATACGGATCGGGCAAGACGTTCTTCATGAACCTGATCCGCCTCGTCGCCTTGGAGAAAGGTCTGGTCGTGATGTTCGCGGATCTGGCGCCGGATCGCCGCATTCACGCGACCGGCGGACAAGCTCGGGGGCTGTATGCCGAGATGGCCCGAAACCTCTCGACGCGGACAAAGCCCGATGGCGGGGCATTGGCCAGCGTGGTGGAACGGTTTGTCAGCCAAGCTCACCGAGATGCTGAAGAACGGGATTTGCCCACTGGGACCGTCATTCGTGAACGCCTTGGCCACTTTGAAGAACTTACCGGAGGGTTTGAGTTCGCCGAAGTCATCCGTCGATATTGGGAAGGCCATGAGACCGGCGACGACGAGTTGAAATCCGCAGCCCTGAGATGGCTGCGCGGCGAGTTCGCGACACGCACCGACGCGCGCAAAGCGCTTGGTGTGCGAACGATCATCGACGACGCCAGTGTCTATGACCATCTGAAGCTTATGTCGGCATTTGTGGGCGAGGCCGGTTACAAAGGCTTGCTCGTCGGCCTCGACGAGATGGTGAACCTCTACAAGCTCACCTCGTCGCAGGCCCGCAATGCAAACTATGAACAGATCCTCCGGATCCTGAACGATGTGCTGCAGGGTAGCGCCGAGAACCTCGGATTTCTCATGGGTGGAACCCCGGAGTTTCTGATGAACACCCGTCGTGGGCTCTATAGCTACGAAGCCCTTCAGTCGCGTTTGGCCGAAAATACCTTCGCGCGAGACGGATTGGTCGACCTTTCAGGACCGGTTGTCCGGCTCGCCAGCCTGACCCCTGAAGACCTTTTCGTACTTCTGGCCAATGTCCGGCGGATCATGCAGGACGATGCCAGTGTTCTGCCGGACGCCGCACTCGAGGCATTCATGGCGCATTGCTCGGACCGGATCGGTGAAGCTTACTTCCGCACCCCGCGCAATACGGTGACGGCCTTCGTGAACCTGCTTTCCGTGCTCGAGCAAAACCCCGGTGTCGAGTGGAGCGATCTGATCGAAAAGATCGAAGTCTCCGAAGACCTCGGCGAAGACATGACCGAGGTAGACGAGTCGACTGGTGCCCAAGACCCCGGTGACGATGATCTGATCAGCTTCAAGCTCTGACGCCGATGAGCAGTGCGTTCGACAAACTGGCGAGGCCTGTGCAGAAATGGATACGCCAGAAAGGTTGGCGCGAACTTCGCGACATCCAGGCGCGATCCATCCGGACGATCTGCGAATCCAATGCCGATTTAATCGTTGCAGCTTCTACGGCGGGCGGAAAGACGGAGGCGGCGTTCCTGCCGTTGATTTCACAGGTGCTTGACGCGCCGTCGGGCGGCACCGGTTTCGACCTGCTCTACATCGGTCCGCTGAAAGCCTTGATCACGGACCAGGCCATGCGGCTGGAGGGCATCTGCCAGGAAGCAGAGATTCCGGTTGTTCCCTGGCACGGGGATGTCTCGCAATCGATCAAGACGCGCGCGTTGAAATCCCCAAAAGGGATCCTGCTGATAAACCCAGAGTCCCTTTAGGCGATTTTCATTCGTCGCGGTTTGGAAATTGGACGCCTGTTTTGGGCCCCGCGGCCAGTCGTGATA
>NZ_JBRBUI010000047.1:0-3127 GCF_052826185.1 Heliomarina sp.
GACACGGCTGCCCGATTCTTTTCAGTCAGTCCGCGTACCACATGCGCGACAAGTTGGCCTTGGCCTTGAGCACGCGGTCGAAGGCCGGGGTCTTGCCCTCTGCATCATGAAGAGCGCGCGCAGCGACATCGAGATCATGCAAGTTGAACAACAGTGTCTGTCTCTTTGACGCGAAGAGCGGTCACACCCCACGCGGCGCGGCAAGAGCGCCGCGATCGGATAGACAAACGCAACGGGCATCTTAGCCGCCGATCTCTTCATGGTTTGTCAGGCATTCGGAGTGGTCTCTCAACACCTCTAACACACGGCAGTCAGCGGTCTGCCCGCCACTGCACTCATGCACCATACGTTTCAATTCCGTGCGCAGCGCCTCCAGGCGAGCCAGTCGATGCTCAACTTGCTTAAGCTGCCGGCGGGCAATCGCATCGGCCTCCGCGCAAGATTTTCCCGGGTGATCGCTGAGGTCGAGCAGTTCGCGGATCGCATCCAACGAGAACCCCAGTTGCCGCGCGTGCCGGACGAACGACAGGCGGTCAAGCTCGGCATCACCATATCGTCGCTGGCCGCCTTCAGTTCTGCCGGGTTCTGGCATGAGCCCGATCTGCTCATAATACCGGACTGTCTGCACTTTTGTACCGGTCTTTTTTGCAAGCGTCCCAATGGTCAACATTTCAGGCCCTCCACATTAGCTACAGAGGGTGTAGCTTTAAGTGGCAGACATCACAAGATTCACCACCTCCTCACAGGTCCGTGATTGCCAGCCAATTAGCGACAATCGCGCTTGAACCTACAGCTGCTAGAAGTTGTAGACACCTCCAAAATATAGAATCAAGTTCGGGCGTAGCGGTGTGAGGCTTCCAGGTTTTCAGAAGGTATCGAAGGTGTTGGCGGGCGTGGCGGCGTTCGTTCTCATCTGGCTGTTGCTGTGGGTGGACTACCGTGCCGACCTTGCCCGCACAGAGAGTGAACCACCGTTTTTTGCTGATTTCGAACTGACCGATCATCGCGGGATGGTCCAAACGGAGGAAGATTTCAAAGGTCGCTGGATGTTGGTCTTCTTCGGCTTCACCAATTGCCCCGACGTCTGTCCGACAACACTGTCCGAAGTCGCGGCCGTGATGGAGGGCTTGGGCGATGAGGCGGCAATGGTTCAGCCGATTTTCATAACGATCGATCCCGAGCGAGATACGCCGACGGCTTTAGCAGAGTACGTGCCCATGTTCGACGCAGGAATCATCGGGCTGACCGGCACGCCGGAGCAGATCGCCGCAACATCCGAGACTTTCCCAATTTTCTTTGAGCGGATCGAGGAGGCTACTGCGCCGGGTGGATACACGATGGGTCACACGTCACACCTTTTCCTTTTCGACACGCAGGCAGGCTTCGCGGATTCCTGGCCCTATGGCACGCCCGCCGAAGAGATCCTCGCCGATCTGAAAGAGAGGATCTGATCGTCATGCCCCGACTCTCTGGAGAAACAGCCCTTGGCCTAGCGTGGATCATTGCGCTTATCTCATCGCTTGCCGTGCTCTTTATTGGCGAGGTGCTTGGTCAAACGCCTTGCATCCTTTGCTGGTTCCAGCGCGCCTTCATGTTCCCCTTGGCCATCGTTCTTGGGCTCGGGTTGTGGTGGCAGGATTCCCGCGTGGGGCGCTATGGCGTTGCACTGGCGCTTGGGGGGGCGGCGGTGGCGATGTATCACATCGGCCTCTATGTCGGTCTGATCCCCGAGGCGATCCAGCCCTGCACGGCGACTGGCCCCTCTTGTACCGACGACAACCAGTTGGTCTTCGGGATTCCGATTCCGCTGATGGCGCTTGTCGCCTTCACGATTATCGGGGTGCTGTCGGCCCTTTCACTGAAGGAAAAACAAACATGAATCGACGCGGCCTCGTTCTATCCGTTCTGGCTGTTGGTGCCGCAGGTTTTGGCGGCGCGGCTTGGTATGCCACCCGCCCCCAACCCATGGCAGAGGCAGTCCCTGTCGCGCCCGAAGTGAACGATGTGCTGATCCGGTCCTATTCCCCGATCCTTGGCCCCGAAACGGCACCTGTCACGATTGTCGAGTTTTTCGATCCAGCTTGCGAGGCCTGCCGCGCCTTCTATCCCGTGGTCAAGGATATCATGACTGAGCACGGTGGTGCGGTCCGTGTCGTCATTCGATATACTGCCTTTCACGGGAAAGCTTCAGTGGAAGCGATCCGTGTTCTCGAAGCTGCGCGGATGCAGGATGTGTTCGAACCCGTGCTGGAAGCGGTCCTGCGCGAGCAGCCACGATGGGCGTCCCATGGCACTCCAGCACCGGGTTTGATCCTTGAGATTGCCGCAAGCGGTGGTCTGGATGTCGAAGCTGCTCGAACACAGATGCTGGCCCCCGGTGTCGTGGCAGTGCTCAATCAGGACCGCGCTGATGTCGAAGCGGTAGGCGTGCGACAAACGCCCACGTTCTTCGTCAACGCCAAGCCATTAGACCCGTTCGGTGAGGCCGAACTGCGGCGACTGGTCGCTGCAGAAATTGCGGTCAGCCAAAGTTGATGCTCGGATAGATAAAGGAGAATCTGTCATGATAGAGCTACCTTATATCAAGGGCTTGACTCTTTTTTTGCTGCTCTCGGGCATGTCGACTCCGACATTTGCCGGTTCGGAGGACGTCATCGTAGTAAACGCGTGGTCCCGTGCTTCGATTGGCATAAACCGACCGGGCGCGGCATATTTCACTATACATAACGCAAATGAAGACACAGTCACGCTGACCGGACTTACAACACCACTGGCCACGATGCCCGAGATCCATGAGACGAAAACCAACGCTGCAGGCGTCAGTTCAATGTCACCTGCAGGCGACATCACGATTGGGCCGGGCGAAAGCGTGGCATTGGAGCCGGGCGGGCTGCACGCCATGCTCATGAAGCTGCAAGACCCGATGATCGAAGGCGAGACCTTCCCGTTGACACTGACGTTCTCGGACGGTGGCGAAGTGACTGTCGAGGTCCCAATTCTGGGGATCGCCGCGCGCGGGCCGGAAAGCTGATGCAGCGTCGGCAATTGTTCCAATACGGTGCAGGCGCTCTGGCTATGATGCTTGGTATCGGCTGGTGGCGCGTGGATGGTCCCGGCGCTCCGAAAC
>NZ_JBRBUI010000048.1:0-102970 GCF_052826185.1 Heliomarina sp.
ATGCATGGGCATATCTTCTTGTCTTGCAAGGCCTTCCTGAACCAGTCGGCATCGTAGCCACGATCGCCGAGCAGCCCCTTCACGTTGGGCTACCCGCTGAGCAGCGCTCGCGCCTCAATGTAGTCGCTGACGGGGCTGGCGGTCAGAAACAAATCGATTGGGCGGCATTGGCTATCGTAAATGGCGTGCAGCTTCGGGTTCCGTTTTCGGGCGAAACGGTCACCCGGACCGTTTCTTAATCCCTCAAACCCTTTGGTTCGGCCAATCAAGCGTCCACGCCCCCCTTTTAAAGCCCAGGCTGTGCGCCCTGCCATGGGCCTTCAGATGTGTAGTGTCGATCATCACAGTCGTTTCTTCACCATGCTCGGCGGCCAGACCCGCTATGATCTGGGCGAAGACGCCCTTATCGCTCCATCGTTTCCAACGGTTGTAGAGTGTCTTGTGGGGGCCGCACTCCGTTGGGGCGTCGCGCCACCGCAAACCGTTGCGATTAATGAAGATAATGCCACTTGGAAGACGTCGATCATACACTCGGGGCTTGCCATGAGACTACAGAAAGTAAGGCTCTAGACCTCCCATCTGTGCGGCGCTCAAACAGAAAAAATCAGACATTGTCACCACTCGTTTTCAAACGGTGGACCATGCACGCCCAACCAATCCAATGAGGCATGAGAATGAGATTTAGCTACCGCCGCTTCGATGGCTTCAACAGGGTAATCACGTTGAAGGAGTCCAAAAACATGATCTATACCAATTGCACCAGGTACACCGGATCGTGCTTCGGCGACTTCATTCAATAGCCTCGCTGCACTTGCATTTTCGCGGACCTTTAACTCTTTTAAAATGTCCGAAGCCAAGCCCAAAAAATTTGAAAGTTTTGCTTTGGCTTGTGATACTCCTTCCCCACAAAAGAAGACGACTCGGCCTGGATCGCGAGACCAAAGCAGTTCGTTAAGTAGAATCGGATCATCCGTCAGAAATCTCATTTCCCACCTTAATCGGGTTCGGAGGCTAAAGTTCGCCGCCCACCCCCTCCATTGACCTTAGCGTGGTCTAGTTTTGATTTACATTGGCTTCTGGCTGTTTCAGGCGTCAACTCGGTCAAGGCAACAAAATCCTTCTGAATCAGATATTTGCCTTGCCACTGCAACTCCGTGTGCAAATTGCGCCAATGTGTCAATTTGAGAGAAATCAAAGGTTGGAGGCGACTAGCTTGGCCCTGAAGGTCGAATAGTTCTCAACAGTCATGAAACGAGAAACCGTGGAGTTACTAATTGTTCGCAGGCTAACTATTTTTTGATCTGTGGATGTAGTCTGGATATCAGAACAGTGCGCCGGCTTCAATTCTCGCCCATACGGAGAAGCAAACTTCGCTTACAGGTACTTAAAGTATCGCAAGTAAGGGATATTTCTTGGTATTCTACCATCTTCCAATTGATTATTTATCAGTCGAACGTCCCGGTTTAGATACCAAGATTTCGGCCGAAAGTATTAAAAAAAAGGGAGATTCATCCGTAGATCGTAAGCCAATGTGCGACGAGCAAGTGTATAAAAGAATTCTAAGTTCGCGCACCGAAAAAAGTGTGCGGAAATTGTTTCTTAGACTAATTGTAGCTATATCAACCTCTTATGTTGATCTGGAGAGGGTTCTGTTTTGAGGCCACGAAACGCCGCCGCACACTCTCGGCGTTCAATTGCTACATTCCAAAAAAATTAGTCAGAATATCGGTCGTAGGTATCTGATTTTGTCTCATAAATTTGGTGCCCCCACACGGACTCGAACCGCGGACCTACTGATTACAAATCAGTTGCTCTACCAGCTGAGCTATAGGGGCTGCCGTGACACGAAGTGTCTCGACAAAGCGTAACACGCTTTTTCCTTTTCCCGCCTGTGCAGCAAAGGTTCAGGTGCGGCCCGTTTAGCAGGGGTTCTTAGTTCGGACAAGGGCAATTGCTGCAGAATCCGGAGGTAGAGTGCCACGCCGCGTCGACGAGGGAGAGATGGTTGTGTGGGACGTTTGAACGCCTGTTCCAGCGATAAATTTAGCGGCTGACCAGGGCGCAGGTAACTCTGATCTGATTTCTCAAAAAGGACCGTTTGCAGACTTCGGAAACTGAAGCGGCTTTTGCCTATCGATCGGCAAGTGCGCGGGCAAGATATAGCGGCGGCATGAAGATTCGGCGGATCGATGCAAGCGGGAAGGTTGCGAGAGGTTGCTTCATCGCGGCCGGATAACGATCTCTTCCTTGGATCAGTTCAGCAAGAAGCATACCGGAATAACTGCCCATGGCGACGCCGTTGCCATGATAGGCCATGCCCGCGTATAGACCAGGATGCCCGGGAACCTGACCGACAAAGGGAAGCCTGTTTTTGGCTATGCAAACCATGCCGGACCAGCTGTGTGGCGATTCCACATTGCGCCAAGCCGGGAACATCTGTTCGAAGTCTCGGCGATTATTGGCCCGGGCCCGTTGCTCTGCCTGGGGCGACGATTGCAAACCTCCTCTCATGCCGAAGAGAAAGCGCCTGTCTGGCATCAGCCGGAAATAGTGAAGAAGGTTCCGCGTATCGTAGCTCGCCTGCTCACTGGTCCATCCTTGCGAGTCCAGTTCTTCTTGCGTGAGCGGCCGTGTCACCAGCACGTTTGATTGCGCAGGCATGTAGCGCCCGCGCAGCCAGTCAGGGATATCTTCGCTCGAGTATCCGTTCGTGCCGATAATCACCCGTCGTGCACTCACCTTGCCGGAAGGAGTGGTAAGCTGAAAGGTCTCCGACAATCGCTTGATGTCGGAGACAGGTGCGTTGCGAAACAGTCTCGCGCCGTTATTCCCGGCAGCTTCGGCGATACCGAAAAGGTACTTCCTTGGATTCAGCCCAAAGCCGATCGGCAATGTCAGGGCTCCGTGGAAAGGCCCGCCAAGCCCATGCGCGGCCAGATCCTTTTTTTCGATCAGGATCGGCTCAACGCCGGAGGCGGAAATTGCTTCGGCCGATTTCCGCAAATCCTCCATGTCCTTTGGGCGGTGAGCAAGTTTAGTTTCACCGTTGGAATGCCGGTCAACGTCCATATCGAAGCGGTTGATCAGGTCTTCGGCAAAACTGACTGCATCTTGCTCGGCCTGCCAGTATTCGCTCGCAGCATTGGATCCAATCCGTCTGCTAAGGGCCTTCTCGGAAATCATTGACCCGCCCAGACAACAGAAACCACCATTGCGACCTGATGCACCCCATCCCGGATAATGGGCTTCCAGAAGAGCAACTGAAATTCCCGCCTCGGCAAGGTGCAGCGCTGCGGAGACACCGGTGAATCCGCCGCCTATGATGGCAACATCGGTATGTAGGTCGCCCTCAAGCTGCGGCCATTCAGGCGCTTCGATAGTCTCGTCCCACCAGCATCCCGACCGCGGGCCGCTTCCATAGGCATAGTCTGAATAGATGCGTTTCATCAGCTTCGCGCAGCCATAAATTCTTCCTCGCGCTCCCGCACCAATTTGCGCTTGGACAATAGAGAGGCCGTGATCACTCCAACGGTTACGATTGCTATCATAATAGTCGACAGAGCGTTAATTTCGGGACTGACCCCAAGCCGCACGGCAGAGAAAATCTTAATCGGAAGCGTCGTTGCCGAAGGACCGGTTGCGAACGAAGCAATGACCAGATCGTCAAGCGACAGGGTGAAAGCCAGCAACCATCCCGAAATGACTGCCGGGGCGATGATCGGCAGAGTGACAAGCCGAAACGCCTGTGCAGACGAACATCCAAGGTCAAGCGCTGCTTCCTCGAGCGACTTGTCGAATGTTGCAAGTCGCGACGACACGACAACCGAGACGTAGCACATCGAGAATGTCGTATGAGCAAGAACGATGGTTAGAACGCCCCGCTCCAACCCGATCCCGATGAAGAGCAGCAGTAGTGACAATCCGGTAATGACCTCTGGCATGACCAGTGGCGCGTAGATCATTCCCGAGAAAAGTGTACGTCCGAAAAAACGCCCGGAACGGATCAGTACGTAAGCTGCCGCTGTGCCAAGGACTGTGGCAAGCGTCGATGAAAAGACGGCCACGCGCAGTGTCACCCATGCCGCATCGAGAAAGGCTTCGTTGGCAAGCAACTCTCCGTACCACTTGGTCGAGAAACCGGCCCAAACAGTGACAAGCTTGGATTCATTGAAACTGAAGATGACCAGAATGATCATCGGGATATACAGGAACGCGAACCCGAGGGTGAGCGATACCGCGTTGAACCAGCTGAACCTGCTCATTGATCAGCCTCCGATGCACGCTGCTGGTTACGCTGGAAAAGCACGATCGGGATGATGAGGATCAACAGCAATACCACTGCGACGGCAGAGGCCACGGGCCAGTCGCGGTTTGAGAAAAATTCTTCCCAAAGAACCTTACCAATCATCAATGTCCCTGAACCACCAAGCAGCGAGGGGATTACGAATTCACCCAAAGCCGGAATGAAAACAAGGAAGCAGCCAGCAATGATCCCGTTGCGCGACATTGGCACCGTCACGAGCCAGAAGGCACTTAGCCGCGAACAACCAAGATCTTCGGCAGCCTCTATCAATGACCCATCAAGCCGGTCGAGGGCTGCATATATTGGCAGAACCATGAACGGCAGATAGGTGTAGACGATCCCGATATACACCGCCGTGGTGGTGTTAAGAATCGTCAGTGGCGTCGAAATGATGCCGGTCCACAGGAGGAATTGGTTCAGGAAACCTTCCTGGCTAAGGATGCCCATCCATGCGTAAACGCGGATAAGGAAAGACGTCCAGAACGGCAGGATGATCAGCATCATCAGCGTCGGGCGCCATTCTTCCGGTGCGCGGGCCATTCCGTAGGCGACCGGATATCCGATCATCAATGTCAGGGCAGTTGAAACCAGCGCGATGAAAAGGCTCGAGAGATACGCTTTCCAGTACAGGCTGTCCTGCGTCAGAAAGACGAAGTTTTCGAAATCCAGTTCGGCCAGAAACGCGCCGATGCCTTCATCCCAGCTGAACTGGGGAAAATACGGCGGGATGGAAAGGGCAACGTCTGACAGCGAGATCTTAACGACGATGAGGAACGGCACCAGGAACAGCGCAAGCAGCCAGGCATAGGGCAGGGCAATCAGGGCAAACCGACGCATCAGGATGCTCCTCGTTTCATCGTGCCAGCATCACGCCAGCAGTCGCAGTCCATGACAGCCAGACCTGATCTTCCCAGGTGAAAGAACGGCGTGCGATGCGGCGAGTGTTGGCCGTCTGAGCCTTGATAATCGTGCCGTTCGGCAATTCGACATGATAGGTCGAGAGGTTGCCGAGATAGGCGATGTCGTGGATCTTTCCTTGAACGCAATTGTCGGCAGCCTCAGGCCTGTCAGCCGTGATCGTAATCTTTTCGGGGCGGATCGCCATATAGCAGGTTTGCCCGTTGTCGAACTTTGCCGAGGTCGCAGCATGGAGCGCTTGCTGACCCTCTGCCCAGTCGATTTCGTACTGTCCTTCTTCAAGGAATCGGGCACGGCCTTCGATGATGTTCACGTCACCGATGAAGTCGGCGACATAGACGGAATTGGGCGTTTCATAAATGCGGTCAGGGGTTGCGACCTGCATCAGCTTTCCTTCGTCCATGACGGCGACCCGGCTGGCGACGGTCATCGCCTCTTCCTGGTCGTGTGTCACGATGACAAACGTGGTCCCGGTCTTCTCCTGAATGTCCATCAGTTCGAACTGGGTATCCTGACGCAGTTTTGCGTCCAAAGCGCCAAGCGGTTCATCAAGCAACAGAAGTGTTGGCGCTTTTGCCAGTGATCGGGCAAGCGCAACGCGTTGCCGCTGACCGCCGGAAATCTGGTGCGGTTTCCTTTTGGCAAACCGCTCAAGTCGTGTCAGGCGCAGCATTTCATGTACGCGTGTCGCGATGGTTTCTTTGTCTTTGCCTTCGCGCTTCAGACCAAATGCGATGTTTTCCCAGATGGTCAGATGCGGAAACAGCGCATAGGACTGGAACATCATGTTCACGGCGCGCTTGTTCGGGGGTACGGGTACGATATTTCTTCCAGAAAGCTCGATCTGGCCGGACGACGGATTCTCGAACCCTGCAAGCATGCGCATCATCGTCGTCTTGCCGCAGCCAGAAGGGCCGAGCAAAGCAAAGAATTCCCGCTCGTAGATATCGAGCGACAAGTTGTCGATGGCGGTAAAGCTACCGAATTTCTTTGTAACGTTTTGAAACCGGATTAGTGGTTTCTGTTCCGGGTCTTCCCATGGGGCGAATACGGTCGAATTCAAAAGCCGTCCCTCGTTTTGATTGTCGGGGCAGGCCACTGTAAGCCCGCCCCGAAGCCCGGTATCAGGTGCCGGATTTTACCTTGGTCCACAGGCGCGTCACGACACGCTGCACTTTGGCACCGTAGGGTGTCGTGGTGTACAGGTTTTCCAGCGTCGCCTCATCCGGGTAGATCGCCGGATCGCCGATCACATCCTCTTCGAGGAATTCCTGCGATGCCTTGTTGCCGTTCGCGTAGTAGACGTAGTTCGACGCAGCGGCCATGTTCTGCGCGTCCATGATAAAGTTCAAAAAGGTATGCGCGGCTTCCGGATTGGGCGCATCCACCGGAATCGCCATCTGGTCGAACCACATCAGGGCGCCTTCGTTAGGTGCGTTATAGGCAATTTCGACACCGTTATCGGCTTCCGCTGCACGGTCGCGCGCCTGAAGGATGTCACCGGACCATCCGAAGGCGACACAGATATCACCATTGGCAAGCGCGTTGATGTATTCAGAGTTGTGGAATTTCTGAACATAGGGGCGAACAGCGGCAAACACCTCTTCGGTTTTCGCGATGGTGTCCGGGTCTTGGCTGTCGGGGTCTTCCCCGATGTACTTTAGCGCAGCCGGGATCATTTCGGTTGGCGCGTCAAGGAAATGGACACCGCATTCGGCCAGTTTTTCCATGTTGGCCGGATCGAAAATCAATTCAAGCGAGCCCATTGGGGCGTCCTCGCCGAGAATCTCGGTTACTTTGCCTACATTGACGCCAATTCCCGTGGTGCCCCACATGTAGTTGATGGAATATTCGTTGCCCGGGTCATATTGCTCGGTACGCTTGGCCACCACGTCCCACATGTTTTCGATGTTGGGCAGCTTGGACATGTCAAGCTTCTGAAATGCTCCGGCGCTGATTTGGCGCTGCAGGAATGTACCGGAGGGAACGACGACATCATAACCCGATCCGCCTGCCAGCATCTTGGTCTCGAGAACCTCGTTGCTGTCGAAAACGTCATAAATCAGATCAATGCCTGTTTCCTGCTCGAATTTCTCAAGGAGGGACTCGTC
Source organism: Heliomarina sp. (assembly GCF_052826185.1). Classification (NCBI taxonomy): domain Bacteria; kingdom Pseudomonadati; phylum Pseudomonadota; class Alphaproteobacteria; order Rhodobacterales; family Roseobacteraceae; genus Heliomarina; species Heliomarina sp. The sequence goes on from NZ_JBRBUI010000048.1 coordinate 7,333, forward strand.
GATATAGTCAGACCAGTTATAAACGCGAACCTCATCGGCCGACGCCATCGCGCTGGTCAAAGCAAGCAGCGAAGCCATTGTCAAAGTGTGCAGTCTCATGAGTATCTCCCTAGGCGCCCCGGGTTGTTCCCGGTGGCTTGGATTTGATCAAGTTTTGCCCTTCCTGGCAATGTCCGATATGTTTCCACGGGGGCAGAGACAGCGCAAGGGACGTTGTTTGATCGATGTTTGATCGGAGCAGGGCGGGAATGAAGTTGGTGAAAAATACGGCAGATCAGGCAGGCGTACCTATCCGATCACTGCCCGTGCATGAGCAGGTTTATCAGGATCTTCGCTCACGGATCCTTTTCGGAGAAGCCGCGCCGGGGCAGGCGGTTACCATTCAGGGGCTCGCCGATGCGCTGGGCGCTGGCATGACACCCGTGCGGGAAGCAATCCGCCGGCTGATCTCTGACGGTGCCCTGCTATTTCAGGGTAACCGTCGCGTCATCGTTCCGACCTTGGATATCGCCGCATTGGAACAGCTTGTTTTTATAAGGAAATCAATAGAATCCGAACTTGCTCGCAGAGCGGCCAGACATGTCGGTCCAGAATTCGTGGACCGGCTGAGTGAGATCGATGCGGCGCTGGATGCAGCCATTTCACAAGGTGACGTTCCGGGTTACTTGCGCTTGAACTACCAGTTTCACATGGCGCTCTATGCGCAGGCCAAGGCCCCAATCATGGCCGAACAGGCCGACCGTCTGTGGCTCCGGTTCGGCCCCTCGCTAAGGGTCGTTTGCGGTCGCTTCGGCACACAGAATCTGCCGGACCGGCATAAGGATCTGCTTAGTGCTCTCGCAGCAGGTGACGAAGATGGCGCAGCCGTCGCCGTGACCCAGGATGTGACCCAGGGCATGGAGCAGATTGCCGCTGTCCTTGAAATCCGGGAGTGATTCGATTGACAGTCAAAAATTTGATCATATTCTGCCCGCAACTTTTACATTGAAAGGATTCAGGCCGTGTCCGCGATAACAAACCACATGCCTACAGCCGAGTTACAAAAGCTGGATTCGGCGCATCACATGCATCCTTTTACCACGGGAAGCGAACTTGCCGCAAAAGGGGCCCGGGTCATCACGCGCGCCAAGGGCGTCTACTTGACCGATAGCGACGGTGTCGAAATCCTCGATGCGATGGCAGGCCTTTGGTGCGTGAACATCGGCTACGGTCGTGACGAACTGGCCGAGGTCGCCGCGCGCCAGATGCGCGAACTGCCGTACTACAATACCTTCTTCCAGACGACGCATGTGCCGGTGATTGCACTGGCGCAAAAGCTGGCTGAACTGGCACCGGGCGATCTGAACCATGTTTTCTTTGCCGGTTCCGGCTCCGAGGCGAATGACACTAACATCCGCATGGTACGCACCTATTGGCAGATGAAGGGCAAGCCGGAAAAGAACATCCTGATCTCGCGCAAGAACGCTTATCACGGCTCTTCGATGGGTAGCGGCTCGCTTGGCGGGATGAGCGGCATTCACGCACAGGGCGGCCTGCCGATCCCGAATATCCATCACATCAACCAGCCCGACTGGTACAGCGAAGGCGGTCAATCCACGCCCGAGGAGTTCGGTCTCGCGCGGGCGCAGGAACTCGAAACGGCTATTCTCGAACTTGGCGAAGAGCGCGTCGCGGCCTTTATCGCCGAGCCGATCCAGGGCGCGGGCGGGGTGATCATACCGCCATCGACCTATTGGCCGGAGATTCAGCGCATTTGCGACAAATACGACATACTCCTGATTGCCGATGAGGTGATCTGCGGTTTCGGGCGTACCGGCAACTGGTTCGGCAGCGAAACCGTCGGCATCCGCCCGGATATCATGACTGTCGCCAAAGGTCTGTCTTCGGGTTATGTGCCGATCGGCGGGTCGATCGTCAGTGACGAGATCGCCAGCGTGATCGACAGCGGTGAGTTCAATCACGGCTACACCTATTCCGGGCACCCGGTTGCAGCCGCTGTCGCTCTCGAAAACTTGCGTATCCTCGAAGAAGAAAACGTCGTCGATCACGTGCGCAACGTGGCCGGACCCTATCTCAAGGAAAAATGGGAAAGCCTTGCGGATCACCCGCTGGTCGGCGAAGCCAAGATCGAAGGTATGATGGGCTCGATTGCGCTGACCCCAAACAAGGCAACCCGCGCAAAATTCGCATCTGATCCGGGAACTGTCGGCTACATCTGCCGCGAGCGGTGCTTTGCGAATGCATTGGTCATGCGTCATGTCGGTGATCGTATGATCATCTCGCCGCCACTGGTCATGAGGCCAGAAGAGATCGACATCCTTATCGAGCGTGCGCGGCTTTCGCTCGATGAATGCTATGAAAAGCTCAAAGAAGACGGTCTGCTTGTCTCCGCTAGCTAAAAGCGTTCTGCGCTCTCCCGCGAGGGAGGGCGCACCCGGCGATCAAGCTGTCAGCTGATCGCCCAGACGTTCCAGCATGGTCAGGCAGCTTCTTATCTGTTCGACGCTGACGAACTCATCGGGTTTGTGCGCCTGGTCGATAGAACCGGGCCCGCAGACCACCACCGACATGCCAAGTTCCTGGAAAAGTCCGGCTTCAGTACCAAAAGGCACGACATGGGCGCCATTCGCGCCGACAAGCCGCGAGACGAGATCCCGTGCAGCATTGTCATCCATAACTTCAAGCCCGGCGACTTCACCAATGACCTCCGTCACTATATCGGCGTCGGGGTGAACGTTCTGCATAGCGGGTAGCAACTCGCGTTCGACAAAATGGTGAATTGATCTTTTTACAAACTCGCCATCGCTGTTCTGAACTGGTCGCATTTCCCATTCGACCTCTGCTTTGCCGGCGATCACGTTGTGCGCGACACCACCGTGGATGGCGCCAACATTGATGGTGGTCCAGGGCGGGGTGAATGGGCTCTGGATCGGCGCGCGCTGAACAAGATCGTTGCGCAGGCTTAAAAGATGCATGACGTATCGTGCGGCGTACTCGGCTGCATTCACGCCCAGATCCGGAGAAGACCCGTGCCCCTCAAGACCGTTGAACCGGACGGTGTATTCGCAGCATCCCTTGTGGCCTTCGATCACCCGCATTGATGTCGGTTCGCCGATGATGGCCATTGCAGGTTTGATGCCGCGTTTGCGCAGCTCGGGGATGAGTGACCGTGCGCCAAGGCAACCGACCTCTTCATCATAGGTGAAAGCGAAATGCAGTGGCCGTTTCAACTCCAATTGGCTGTATTCGCGCGCCATCATAGTTGCCGCCGCGATAAAACCCTTCATGTCGCATGTGCCACGTCCGTATAGCCGTTCCTCGTGCTCGAGCAGAACAAAAGGATCGCTGGACCAGTCCTGATCTTCGACCGGCACCACATCCGTGTGGCCAGACAAGACAAGCCCCCCATCGCCTTCTGGACCAAGTGTCGCGAACAGGTTCGCCTTGGTGCCGCTCTCGTCCGAGAACAGATCGACACGGGCCCCACAATCTCCAAGCCGGGATGCAAGGTCCGCAACCATCTCGAGATTGCTGTCCGCCGAAACGGTCGGATAACCAACCAGCGACTGCAGCAGGTCCAGGGTATCCTCCAGCCGATCCGTCACGGCTTCACGAACAGCTGACGAGGGCGGTTGCAGAAGGTTTCCGCCGCCCCGGTTTCTCGGATGAGAATGCTCTCGGTGATTTCCAGCCCCCATGTATCGCGCCACAAGCCCGGCATGAAGTGAAACGTCATTCCCGGCTCAAGTACGGTTTCGTCGGTCGAACGCAAAGATATCGTACGCTCGCCCCAGTCCGGGGGATAGCTGAGACCGATGGAATATCCGCAACGGCCAACACGGTCGATCCCGTGCCGGTTCAACGCATCTGACAAGGCATTTGCAATATCGCAGGCGCGGTTGCCTGCACGGCCTGCCTCCAGCCCGGCTTCGAGCCCTTCGACAATCGCGGCCTCGGCGGCAAGGATATCCTCGGTCGGTTTGCCAAGGAACAGGGTTCGGCAGAAGGGCGTATGATACCGGCGGTAGCATCCGGCGATTTCAAAAAATGTCGCTTCGCCGGACTTGAACGGCCTGCCGTCCCAGGTCAGGTGAGGCGCCGCGGCGTCATCGCCCGACGGTAACATGGGCACGATGGCCGGATAGTCACCCCAAGCGTCCCCCACGCCGCGAATCGCATCCCGGTAGAGTTCCGCGACAACTTCGTTCTTCGCGACACCGGGTTCGACTCGTTCCAGCAACCCGTCGATCATTTTTTCGGAAATGGCGGCTGCCTTGCGCATAAAGGCGATTTCTGCCTGCGATTTAACCGCTCTCAGGTGATTTACGACCCCTGTCGCGTCCTCGAAAGTGGCATTGGGCAGCGAAGCTTCAAGTACGTGCATGGCCTTGGCGGAGAAGTAATAATTTTCCGTCTCAACACCGATCCGGCCCGCCGAAAGGCCGAGGCTGTCGAGCAGAACCGAAAGGTCCTGCATAGGGTGCAGTTCGGTTGATTGAACGAAACTGTCTTCATACCCGACGACACGATCAAACCCCATCCAGACGGTCCGCAAGGCGCCCTGCGTATCCATCAGTCTCCCCCACCATATGGGGTCGGCATCGGGAAGAACTACAACACCTTGATGCACGTAGAACGACCAGCCGTCATACCCGGTCAGCCACGCCTGATTGGAAGGATCGGTCACGAAAAGCGCGTCCAGACCGAGTTTCGACAGGGCTTGTCGGGTCTTTTTCAGGCGCGTCGCGTATTCTTCGATCGAAAAGGGCAGGGCCGACGCTGTCATATACTTTTGATCCTTCTGTTACGTGTGTTCTGGCGCCAGCCATATCTGAAATTCTCGGGCGTGAACGTCAAGCTGCCCCATAGTTCGGTAAAACTGTTTGTTTTTCGGTCTTTTACCCCATGTTGCTGCCTTCCAAATAATCATTCTCGTCAAGTTGGTTGCACTCTGGCGGTTCTCTGTGATTACATCTGCTCATGAAAACGCAGGAAAAACTGCGAAGTCCAAGGGGAGCCGCTTTTGGCTGATACGCAAAACACAGACGCGTTCGTCGAGTTCGAACGCGTACAAAAAAGCTATGACGGCGAGAACCTGGTCGTCAAAGATTTGAACCTTTTCATGCCCAAGGGTGAATTTCTCACCATGCTGGGGCCGTCAGGTTCCGGTAAGACGACGTGTCTAATGATGCTGGCCGGTTTCGAAACCGCGACGCACGGCGATATCCGACTCGACGGCACAAGCATCAATAATATTCCGCCGCACAAACGCGGGATCGGCATGGTCTTTCAGAACTATGCCCTGTTCCCGCACATGACAGTTGCCGAAAACCTCGCTTTCCCGCTTGAGGTTCGCAAGATCGGCAAGTCCGACCGAGAAGCCAAGGTCAAGCGCGCGCTTGACATGGTTCAGATGGGCGATTTTGGCGGTCGGCGGCCAGCGCAGCTTTCGGGCGGTCAGCAGCAGCGGATCGCATTGGCCCGCGCGCTGGTTTTCGAGCCCGAGCTGGTTCTGATGGATGAACCGCTCGGCGCCCTCGACAAGCAGCTTCGCGAAACACTGCAGTTCGAAATCACGCGGCTCGCCCATGATCTAGGCATTACGGTTGTCTACGTGACACACGATCAGACCGAGGCTCTGACCATGTCAGACCGCGTGGCTGTTTTCGATGATGGCCGTATCCAGCAGCTCGCGCCGCCGGACCAGCTTTATGAGGCGCCCGAGAACAGCTTCGTCGCGCAGTTCATTGGCGAAAACAACACGCTTGAAGGCGTCGTCAAAGAGATCAACGGCGATTCCTGCCTTGTCGAACTCGATGGGGGCGAGGTCATCGCCTGCAAACCGATTAACGTGAACAAACCGGGCGATCGCACCCGCGTTTCGATCCGACCGGAACGTGTCGAATATAATAAAGACCGGCTTCAGGAAGGCGCGCACACGCTCAAGGCCGAAGTGCTTGAGTTTGTTTACATGGGAGACATCTTCCGGACGCGGCTTCGTGTGGCTGGAAACGATGACTTTGTCATCAAGACGCGGAACGCGCCGGATGTGGAACGTCTTAAACCGGGCAGCCAGATCGAAATCGGCTGGTTGCCAGAGGATTGCCGCGCGCTTGATGCGTAGCGGCTGAAATGTATCGCGATAGGCCTCGGCCCACGCGATATTCGATGCGGAGCGAGGATAACGCCCGTTCCACCGTTCCGCAGCAAACCAATCGGGCTAAAAAGTCTGGGAGTAATTATTCTATGACACTACGCAAAACTATTCTCGCAACGTCGGCACTTTCCGTGATCGCCGGTGCAGCTGTCGCTGAAATGGCCAACGACATGACCCTCGTTTCCTGGGGCGGCGCCTATCAGAACAGCCAACAGAAGGCCTACGTCGAGCCCTACCTCGAAGCTCACCCGGAAGTCAGCGCGACATGGGACGAAAGCTCTGCCGAAGCAGTTGCAAAGCTGCGCGCCATGAACGAAGCGGGCAACATCACCTGGGATCTCGTTGACGTTGTCGCCGCCGACGCCATCCGTCTCTGCGACGAAGGTCTGGCGATGGAATACGACCCGGAAGAACTGCTCGCCGAGGGCGAAGACGGCTCATCCGCCGAGGATGACTTTGGCGACCTGATCGTCAGCGACTGCTTCATCCCGCAGATCGTTTACTCGACCACCTTTGGCTATCGCACAGACATGGTTCCGGAAGGCGTCGATGCACCGAGCGAAATCTGCGACGTGTTCGATCTGGAAACATATCCGGGCAAGCGCAGCCTCGAAAAGCGTCCGATCAACAACATGGAATGGGCGCTGCTCTGTGATGGCGTTGCCAAAGAAGACGTCTACGACGTTCTGGAAACCGAAGAAGGTCAAGAGCAGGCACTGGCCAAGCTCGACACCATCAAGGATAGCGTGATCTGGTGGTCCGCGGGTGCCGACACGCCGCAGCTGCTGGCCGATGGCGAAGTCTTCATGGGCTCCACGTATAACGGTCGTCTGTTCTCGGTCATCGAAGAGCAGGACCAGCCTGTTGCAATGATGTGGGACGCGCAGGTGTTCGACCTTGACGGCTGGATCATCCCCGCCGGCTTGCCCGAAGACCGTCTGGCACGCGTGAAAGACTTTGTTAAGTTCGCCACCGACACCCAGCGTCTTGCCGATCAGGCAGCTTATATTTCCTACGGTCCGGCACGTAAGTCCTCGGCACCGCTGGTTGGCAAGCATGCCGATCTCGGTATCGACATGGGTCCGCATATGCCTACCGATCCGGACAACGCGGCCAACACCTTTGTCTATAACTATGGTTTCTGGGCTGACTACCGCGACGACATCGACGCGAAGTTCCAAGCTTGGCTGACCAAGTAAGTTACTGACACGACACGACGGGGCCCAATTGGGCCCCGTCATTAAACAAAGGAATTTCAAAGCATGCCCAAGGGTTACTGGATCGTCCACGTTACCGTTACCAACCCCGAGGAGTATGCGGAATACGTCCGGCTAGATACGCCGATCGTCGAAGAATACGGCGGCAAGTTTCTTGTTCGGGGCGGGCAAAGCGAAACGCCCGAAACACCCCAGAAAGACCGCCATGTGGTGGTAGAGTTCCCTGATCTCGCTGCCGCTCAGAAGTGTTATCATTCAGACGGCTACCAAAAGGCCGCAAAGATCAGGATGGCGCATTCAGACAGCGATATCGTCATCGTCGAGGGGACATGAAATGACCAGCACGACAGAGACCAATGTGCCACTTGAAGGTCCGACGCCGGATGACGGATTGCGCGCGGCTGAACAGTCCGGTCCGATGCTCGCCGCGGACGGGACGCCGCTGAAACGCAGTCTGGCAAGGGCGCTGCGTCGCGAAAAACTGCGGGCTTTGATGCTGATCGCCCCGCTGTTGCTGTTTGTGCTGATTACATTCATCGCGCCGATTGGCGATATGCTGCTGCGCTCCGTGCGCAACGACATCGTGGCCGACACGCTCCCGGAAACGGTCGAGCAGCTCGGCATGTGGGATTCAGCGCAACAAGAGCTTCCGGACGATGCCACATGGACGGCGCTTTACATCGATCTGGTGCTCGCCGAAGAGCAAAAGTTGCATACCCGTCTGGGCAGCCGTCTGAATTATGAACTCACCGGCGCATCCTCGCTATTCCGCAAGACCGGGCGCGCGGTGGGTAGGTTCGATACCGACGTTTATACCGATCAGTTCGTCGCGCTGGATGAAAGCTGGGAGAACGCCGCCACCTGGGTGAATATGTTTGATGACTCCGACATTGCGGAGGCATTGCCCCTGACCGCACGGACTTGGGAGCGCTGGGCTGATTATCTGGAATCCGAAGACGACATTCCCGCCGAGGAAGACGTCGAGGATTTTCTCTTTACTGCGCTTTACGCGGATCTGACCCGGGAGGGCGCCGACGTATCGGGCCTGTCTTCCAGGTTGGAGCAAGCGGCCGCAGCAGTTTCGGGCTTTGAAACCGTCGATCTGCGAGAGCAGTTCGAGGACGCGGATGATGACTGGCTAGATCCCGAAATCATGCGTACGATCCAGACCTATTCGCCGCGCTATACCTCGGGATACTTCCTGAACGCGGTGGACGCGCAACTGACAGCAGATGGCGTCAGCATGCGCCCCGAGAACCAGCAGATCTATGGTATCCTGTTCAAGCGCACGATTTTCATGTCGCTGACCATCACGCTGAGCTGCATCATTCTCGGCTATCCGGTCGCCTGGATTCTGGCCAACCTGCCAACCCGTTCGGCAAACCTGCTGATGATCCTCGTCCTTCTGCCATTCTGGACGTCGCTTCTGGTGCGTACCTCGGCGTGGAAGGTGATGCTGCAACAACAAGGGGTCATTAACGATACGCTGGTCTGGTTAGGGCTCGTCGCCGACGATGCCCGATTGGTGATGATCAACAACCAGTTCGGTACCATCGTCGCGATGACGCATATCCTGCTGCCGTTCATGATCCTGCCGATGTATTCGGTGATGCAGACAATCCCGCCCTCTTACCTTCGGGCCGCGAAAAGCCTTGGCGCAACCAACTGGACAGCCTTCTGGCGCGTGTACTTCCCGCAATCAGTTCCCGGAATTGGCGCAGGGTCGATCCTCGTGTTCATCCTGTCCATCGGTTACTACATCACGCCGGAAATCGTCGGCGGTACGACGGGTACCTTCATTTCCAACCGGATTGCCTACCACATTTCTTCGTCTCTCAACTGGGGACTGGCTGCGGCGCTGGGCACGATCCTGCTCGCCGTCGTGCTTATCCTCTACTGGGCCTATGACAAGATCGTGGGCATCGACAACGTGAAGCTGGGATAAGCCAATGACTGCGAGCGATATCGTCATCACCGCGACAGAGAAAAAGCCGGTGTCATTCTATGCGTCTGTCGCGGCAGCAGCCGGGGCATTCGCAGGTATCTTCGTCGGAGCAGCGCAAGGGTCGACCCTGCTGGGGTTGATCTGCGGTGCGATCCTTATGGCTATCGTCGCCTATGTGGCGGTCGAAGTTCTGGGGCGCGAACAGGAAAAACCGCTGCGCTGGGGGCTTGTGATCCTCTTTGCCATCGCCGGCTTTCTGTTCGGCGGCACGCCGGGGGGCGTGATCGGAGCGTTGTTTGGCTGGTTCTTTGGCTGGTTCGTCTACTGGCTTGGCTTCAACCGCTACCGCGCACATCTTGTGCCGTATCTCACACCGGGGCAGGTACTGTGGCACTACGCCTTCCGGGTGATCTGCGGAGCGATTTTCGTCTTCCTGATTACGCCGATCCTCGTCGTGATGCCGCTTTCCTTCAACGCCGAGAACTTTTTTACCTTTACGCCCGAAATGCTGCGGTTCGATCCCGAAGGATATTCGCTGCGCCATTACCGCGACTTCCTGACGAACACGGAATGGACCAACGCGGTGAAGAACTCGCTGATGATCGCGCCGGTCGCGACACTGATTTCGGTCAGTCTCGGCACGCTGGCGGCCATCGGCCTCAGCCAGTCTCATGTGCCGGCCAAGCGCGCCATCATGGCGATCATGATTTCGCCGATGATCGTTCCGCTGATCATCTCGGCGACCGGCATGTATTTCTTCTACTCGAAGATCGGGCTGGTTGGCACCTATTGGGGTATCGTGCTTGCCCATGCCGTTCTTGGTATCCCCTTCGTGATCATCACAGTCACGGCTACACTTGTTGGCTTTGACAAGTCCCTCACCCGTGCTGCGGCCAACATGGGCGCCGATCCTGTGACGACTTTCTTCCGGGTGCAGATGCCGCTGATCCTGCCGGGCGTTATCTCGGGCGGCCTGTTTGCTTTCATCACGTCCTTCGACGAGGTTGTTGTTGTCCTCTTTGTGGGCTCTGCCGAATTGCAGACCCTGCCTTGGCAGATGTTCACCGGTCTGCGAGAGCAGATCTCTCCCACGATCCTTGCCGCTGCGACAGTTCTGGTGGCGATCTCCATTGCCCTGCTGACGGTCGTGGAATTGCTGCGCCGCCGTTCCGAGCGGCTTCGCGGCATGTCACCGGGCTAAGAAACCCGTTCCGACAGAAACAAAAAAGGCGCGCCTCAGACCGAGACGCGCCTTTTTAAATTCTGCTGCTACAATTACCGCAACCGTTCAAGAAGCCTCAGCGAAGCATAACCATCCGGCTGCATGCCTTCCGCCACCTGATAGGCCCGTACCGCGTTGATGGTCAGCGGTCCGATACGCCCGTCGATCTTCTGGGTGTCATACCCCTTGGAGGTCAGACGCTGTTGCAATTCCTTGCGTTCGGTGAAGGTCAGCGCACGATCTCCGCGCGGCCAGTCTCCCTTGATCGCGGGCTTGCCGACGATCCGGTCGCTCAGGTGCCCGACACCGATCACATAGGCGTCTGCCGTATTGTAGCGCTCGATGACATCGAAGTTGCTAAAGATCATGAACGCCGTTCCCTTGCCGCCTGCTGGAAGAAGGATAGACGCTTCACCATGATTGGGCACTGCACGCCCGTCCATATCCGTGATCCCCAGCGCGGCCCATTCCGCCGGCGATTTCATGACATTGCGGTTCGCGAGCATGAAATCAAAGCTCGATGGCAGCCGCACTTCGACGCCCCACGGCTGGTCCTTGGTCCAACCGAAATGTTTCAAGTAATTCGCGGTCGATGCCAGCGCGTCGCTTGGATCGTCTGACCAGATATCCCGTTTACCATCGCCGGTGAAATCCACCGCGTGTTCCTGAAAAGACGTGGGCATGAACTGCGTATGTCCCATCGCGCCCGCCCAGCTTCCCTTCATCCGGTCCGGCGTCACGTGGCCATCCTGAAGGATGCGCAGGGCCTGCATAAGCTGCTCCTCAAAGAACTCCTTGCGTCGCGCATCATAGGCAAGGGTCGCAAGGCTGCGGATCGTGCTGTCGGTGCCCCGATAACTGCCATAGGCGCTCTCCAGCCCCCAGATCGCCACGACGACCTGCTTGTCGACGCCATATCGCGCTTCGATCCGGTCGAGAACGGCGCGGTGCTTGTTTAGCGCCGCCTGCCCGTTGGAAACGCGCGCGCTGGATACGGCGGTATCGAGATACTCCCAGATCGGTTTCGTAAACTCGGCCTGGCTGCGGTCACGACGGATGGCGTCGGGGTCAAAGGTTACACCGGCAAAAGCCCGGTTCAGGGTGTCGCGGCCAATTCCCCGCGCTTCGGCGCGCTGTCGGAACTCACCAAGCCATGTACCGAAGTCGTTTCCGTCCTTTTGCACCAACTGCGTCTCGCCCTTTGCCGCTGCCGTTTTGGGGCGATCCTCCGGTCGCGGAGATTCGTCTATTGCCGCCGCTGCGAGATGGATCAGATTATCCTGCGTAAAGGGGCGGATGTTCGGCCTGATCGAGGCGTCGGGCGCCCCGCTTATGGCTGTCGTTCCCCAAAAAGTCGCAAGGCATACTGCACTTGATAAAATGCGCATTTTCTTTGTCCTGCTTTCTGCTCAACTCCGAGTCTAGCCGCAAATCGCTTTTTCGCAAAGCGACCAATCCGGAGAATCCGCAAAGTTTCGCGCATGGCGGGTGCGAAAAGCCTGTTTGACATTTCACCACGATTGGGTCGAAATCGCTGCGAAATTGTAAAGGAAGTGCCTCGTGATTGATCTGGAAAAGGTTCGCGCCATCGATATCCACACCCATGCCGAGGAGCCATGCGGTTGCCATGCGGACGATGGGTACGATGACCTGCAAAGTGCGATGGCCAAGTACTTCGGCGCCCCGTGGGACCATCCGCCCACCATCGAGGAAACCGCCGCTCATTATCGTGAAAAGAATATCGCCGCTGTGATCTTCCCGGTCGATGCAGAACGCGAAACCGGCTACCGACGTTACAAGAACGAAGAAGTAGCCGAACTGGCGGCCCAGCATTCCGACATCCTGATCCCCTTTGCTTCGATTGACCCGCACAAGGGCAAGCTCGGCGCACGTGAGGCCCGTAACCTTGTCGAGAACTACGGCGTGCAGGGGTTCAAGCTGCATCCCACCATGCAGGGTTTCTATCCGAACGACCGCATGGCCTATACGCTGTACGAGGCGATTGCTGAAACCGGCAAACCCGCGCTTTTCCACACTGGGCAGACCGGCGTCGGTTCGGGCATGAAGGGCGGCAACGGCATGCGGCTCAAGTACTCCAACCCGATGTATATCGACGATGTGGCCGTGGATTTCCCGGACATGCCGATCATTCTCGCCCACCCGTCCTTCCCGTGGCAGGAAGAGGCGCTGGCCGTCGCCCAGCATAAACCGAACGTCTACATCGATCTGTCGGGGTGGTCGCCAAAGTACTTCCCGCCGATCCTGGTCCGCTATGCCAATACGCTCCTGAAGAAAAAGATGCTCTTCGGCTCCGACTGGCCGATGATCGCGCCCGAGAAATGGCTCGATGCCTTCGACAAGGCCGATTTCCGGGACGAGGTTCGCCCCGGTATCCTCAAAGACAACGCAGCGCGTCTGCTGGGTCTCAAGTAATCCACTGGTCAGGCGATGGGGATCAAAGGTTTCCCGTCGCTGCCGACCTGTTCGGTATCCAGCGGGGCAAAGCTTGACGCATCGGCCCGCTGCCAGCGGGTCAAGTACCCGTTGCCAAGACTTTCGCCCCGCAGCAGGAATCCTTCGGGCAAATAGGGATAGATCTGGTGACCCGTCACCATGTCCCGGTCCTTTTCACGCATCATCAGGTGGTAGGGCTGAAAGCCCCCTGGGTGGTCTAGTCCGGCAGCTCCCGTCAGCTCGCCCAGCGCGCGCAGGGTATTCTTGTGAAAACGGTAAACCCGCTCGGCCTTGGTGGGCACGTGTAGCGCCCGCTGACGCCGCTCATCCTGTGTTGCCACGCCCACCGGACAACGATTGGTATGGCAGGACTGGGCCTGAATGCATCCGACAGAGAACATGAAACCACGCGCCGAATTGGCCCAGTCCGCACCAAGCGCCAGCGCCTTGGCGATTTCGAATGCGCTGATCAGCTTGCCAGAGGCCCCGATCTTGAGCCGATGACGCAGCCCGGCGCCTCGCAAAGTATTGTGGGCGAACGTGAGGCCTTCGATCAACGGCATACCCATGTGGTTTGCGAATTCGACCGGCGCGGCCCCGGTGCCGCCCTCCTTGCCATCAATGACGATGAAATCCGGTACGATGTCGGTTTCCAGCATGGCCTTGACGATGCACATGAATTCCCGCCGGTGCCCGATGCACAGCTTAAAACCCACCGGCTTTCCGTCGCCATGCTCCCGCAGTGTGCCGATGAACTGCATCAGTTCGATTGGGGTCGAGAACTCGGGATGCGCCGAGGGCGAAACGCAATCCTGGTCCATCGGGATGTCACGGGCTTCTGCGATTTCCGCAGAAATCTTCGACGCGGGCAAGACGCCGCCATGCCCGGGTTTCGCACCTTGGCTCAGCTTCAGCTCGATCATCTTGACCTGCGGATTACGCGCCTGCTCGGCGTACTTCTCAACGTCGAACCGGCCTTCGGGCGTACGACACCCGAAATAGCCAGATCCAATCTCGTAGATCAGGTCGCCACCACCTGCCCTGTGATACTTGCTGATGCCGCCTTCCCCGGTGTCATGAGCGAACCCCCCTTTCGCCGCACCGGTGTTCAGCGCCTGGATCGCGTTGGCCGATAGCGCGCCAAAGCTCATCGCCGAGATGTTGTAGATCGATGCCTCATATGGCTTCTTGCATTGTTCTCCGCCGATCTTGACGCGAAAGTCATGACCCTCGAGGTGCTTGGGCACAACCGAATGCGTGATCCACTCGTAGCCGGAGTCATATACCCGCTGTCGCGTGCCAAAAGGTCGTTTGTCCTCGACGCCTTTCGAGCGCTGATAAACCAGCGAGCGCTGATCACGCGAAAACGGTTCTTCGTCCTGATCGCTCTCGATAAGGTACTGACGGATTTCGGGCCGGATTTCTTCGAATAGATAACGCAAATGCCCGATCACGGGGTAGTTGGCGAGAACCGCGTGACGCTTCTGGAAATAGTCGTAAACCCCCAGAAGAGCCGTAAGACCAAATACAACGGCGGGCAGCCAGAACCATGCGCTGCTCCCGATGGCAGCGATGCACAGAATGGCAATCACGGCCGAGCCGATGAATATCACGTATCTCATGTGGTCTCCTGCGGATGGCTGGCACTATCTTTATTTATCAGGTGTTTGCCTTCAACCACCTTCACATCAAACAGGAGTGACAAGAGCGCGCAATCGTTTTGATTGCGCGCCCTGCGTCAATTTCAGCCAAGCTGTCGCAGCAACTCCAGCGAAGGCTCTCCGGTTTCCGGGAGACCCCGGCTGCGCTGGTAGTCGCGAATGGCGGACTCGGTGTTGGGGCCGATGACACCATCGGCACCGCCGGTATCGAACCCACGAGCGGTCAGCCTTTGTTGCAGCGCCTTGCGATCATCGATCGTCATGCCGCGCGCATCCGGTCCGAACGAACCCTGTAGCGGCCCGCCGCCCGCGATTCGATCCGCCAGATGGCCAACCCCAATCGCGTAGCTGTCCGAGTTGTTATAGCGCTTGATGACATCGAAATTGCGGAACACGGCAAAGCGCGGCCCGCCGGGCTGCGGCTGCAGCACCCGCAGGGGTGTACCGCTGTTGGCTGCGGCAGAACCGACCTCACCACCCCAGGGCTGAGACCGGACCCAGCCAGACCGGCTGAGATAGGCCGCGGTGGAAGCCAGCGCATCCGCCGGGTCGTCCGACCAGATGTCACGACGGCCATCGCCGGTGAAATCGACAGCGTAGGCAAGGTAAGACGTCGGGATGAACTGCGTATGTCCCATCGCCCCGGCCCAGCTGCCCGTCATGCGAGAAGCCGGGATGTCGCCATTCTGCAAGATCTTCAGCGCGGCGATCAGCTGGCTTTCGAAAAATGCGCTTCGTCGGCCGTCATAGGCGAGTGTCGAAATGGCCGAGATCACCGGCACGTCACCACGTCTTTCACCGTAAAAGCTCTCAAGCCCCCAGACCGCCGTAACTATGTTCGCGGGCACGCCATAGCGCGCCTCGATGGCATTCAGCGTGCTGCGATGCCGTGACAACGCGGCCCGGCCTTTGGAGACCCTTTCGTCCGACGCGGCGATGGCAAGGTAATCCTCCAGCGTGCGGGTGAATTCGGTCTGGTTGCGGTCCCGCTCGATGACCATTGGCATGTACCCGGCCGAGCGGAAAGCCGCGTCGAGCGTGGTGCCGGAAATGCCCTGCGCCGCCGCGCGTTGCCGGAATGAAGCCACCCACGTGTCGTAACCCGAATTGTTTACGGTCTGATAATTTCGCCCTCCGGTCGGGGCACTGCTGCTGCCGGTGCGTTCAGTGCTGCACCCTGCGAGGGCCGCGCCGGCCAGCCCGGCGACCATGAACCTGCGTGTAATAACCATGCTACCTCTGCTTCTCGGCGGTATTTTCCGCTCTTGCAGCTCAACTCTAGTGGATTGTGGCGCCGGGGCAAGGAGAGGCAAAACCGCTGAGCCGAAGTCAGCTATTCGGGTTCATTGCCTTGACTGAGTTCGTTCAGCAGGTCGAGCAGCGCGTCATAGCGGTCCGGTCCCATGTCCTGACGTATTTCTTCCATCAGTTTCTGGCTGGTCTCGAGATGCGCTTCGATAAGCCGGGTGCCCTTGACCGATATCTTGACGATCTGACGACGCCGGTCGTTTTCGTCAGGCTTGCGCAGGATAAGGTGCTTTTCTTCAAGCTTCTGAAGGATGCGCGTCAGGCTCGGCAACAATAGACAGGCCTGTTCCGCGATATGTGTCGGTTCGAGCGCGCCTTTTTCGTCGAGAACGCGCAGGACGCGCCATTGCTGTTCGGTCAGCCCGACATCCGCGAGCATCGTACGGATCGGCGCCATCACCTTTTCCCGTGCCCGCAAGAGCGCGATAGGTAAAGAGCGTGAAGTGGAAAGGCTACGTTGCGACATATGTTACTGTCGCCGATTGGCCGGATTTTCGCAATCTTTCAAAATGATTGATAAAAAGAATTCTGGCCTAGGCAATTGGCGGCCGCAATTTTGAAACCGGTGCACCACCTGAGGTCGGAACTGCACGTAGTGGTTGTGCCTTAAGGGGCTTTGCCCCTCTTGGCCTCGCGGCCAATTCACCCCAGGATATTTTGGACCCAAAGAAGTTGTGACGGATCGTTTTTAGTCTGAAATGGTGCGGCGTGAAAAAGGAGTGCGTTTCGGTGGAATGGAAAGATTTTGGCGATTGGGGCGGACGGATATCCGAGTGGGCAGAGGATTATCACCTTAGCGTCGGGGACCGCCCGGTCCGGTCTCGTGTCAAACCGGGGGAAGTTCTTGCGTCATTGCCCGCGGTGCCGCCGGAGCAGTCCGAAGATATGGAGAAGATCTTCGAGGATTTTGAAACCATCGTGATGCCCGGCATCACCCATTGGCAACATCCGAGGTTTTTTGCCTATTTCAATTCCAATGCCGCGCCGGCATCCGTTCTGGCAGAATTCCTGACGGCAGCCCTCTCCCCCCAATGTATGCTATGGCAGACCTCTCCAGCGGCGACGGAGATGGAGACCTGCATGATGGGCTGGCTGCGCCAGTCTCTGGGGTTACCGGACGGGTTTTCAGGGGTGATACAGGACAGCGCGTCGTCGGCGACGCTGGCAGCGGTGCTGACCATGCGCGAGAGGGCGCTGGAGTGGACAGGCAATACGGTCGGGCTGGCGCGCAACCCGCAGCTGAGGGTCTATTGCTCTTCCGAGGTGCATACATCCGTTGATCGGGCGATCTGGGTGTCGGGCATCGGGTCGGATAACCTTGTCCGGGTGCCGATTTCGGGGGCATGGCGGGGCATGGACCCTGACAAGCTGGAGGCGCTGATCGAAGCGGATCTGGCGGCTGGTCACGTCCCGGCGGGCGTCATACTTTGTGTGGGCGGCACAGGGACCGGGGCCACCGACCCGATCGACGTCTGTATCGCGGTGGCCGAAAAATACGGGCTGTTCGTTCACGTGGATGCCGCGTGGTCGGGGTCTGCGATGATCTGCCCCGAGTATCGCCATTACTGGGAAGGTGTGGAGCGGGCCGACAGTATTGTTTTCAACCCGCACAAGTGGCTTGGGGTGCAGTTCGACTGTTCGGCGCATTTCCTGAAATCCCCGGATGATCTTGTGCGAACGCTTGCGATTCAGCCGGAATATCTCAAGACCCACGGCGCAGATGGCATCATAAATTATTCCGAGTGGTCAGTGCCTCTGGGCCGCCGGTTCCGGGCGCTGAAGATCTGGTTCGTGCTGCGGGCTTATGGCCTTGAAGGGCTGCGTGAACGGCTGCGAAACCACATCAACTGGAGCGGAGCGCTGCATGATCGGATTTCCTCCACGGAGGGGTTCGAGATCGTGACGCCGCCGATGTGGTCGCTGTTTACCTTCCGGTACTTGCGCGACGGGGTGGAACCGGACGTCCTGAACCAGCGGCTGATCAACGCGATCAATGACGATGGCCGGATCTATTTGACCCAGACGCGGGTCGACGGTGACCTTGTCATCCGATTTCAAGCCGGGCAGTTCGAGACCACCGAGGAGGATGTGAAGATGGCCTATGACGCGATCGTGGAACTGGCGGAGGCGCTTGAATGACACCGGATGAAATCGAAGACGCCGCCGATACACTTTTTGCCGCCGAGCATCTGAACAGTCAGACCGGGCTGCTGTCGCGGCGGTTTCCGGGCATGACGATGGATGACGCCTATGCGGTGCAGGCGAGGTTCGTGGCGAAGAAAATCGAAACCGGGCGCAAGAGGATCGGGTGGAAGATCGGTCTGACCAGCCGCGCTATGCAGGATGCGCTGAGTATCGATACGCCGGACAGCGGCGTTTTGCTGGACGATATGCTGTTCGAGGATGGTGCCACGGTGCCGGGCGGGCGGTTCATCCAGCCGAGGATCGAGGCCGAGATCGCCTTTGTGATGAAGGCGCCGCTGGCCGGGGAAAGCGCCACGCGGGAAGAGATGATCGCAGCGACCGATTATGTCGCGCCATCACTGGAAATCCTCGATACGCGGATCTTGCGTGCGGATCCTGAGACGGGAAAGGCGCGGGTTGTAACGGATACGATTTCCGACAATGCCGCCAATGCTGGGCTTGTTCTTGGGTCCGCGCGACATGGCGTAGATGCCCACGATCTGCGCTGGGTCGGCGCGATCGTCAGCCGCGACGGGGTCGTCGAGGAAACCGGTCTGGGGGCCGGTGTGCTGAACGATCCGATTACCTCGGTTCTATGGCTCGCGCGGCGGATGGCCGGTTACGGGCAGCAGATCGAAGCGGGGGATATCGTCTTGTCCGGGTCCTTCATCCGGCCGATAGAGGCAACGCCTGGTTCACATATTACGGCCGATTTCGGATCCTTCGGGTCTGTTTCGGTTTCATTCGACTGACAGAGGAAAAGAGATGCCCGCGCCCGAGAACAAATTCAAGAAACGCCTGCTTGCCGGTGAGGTCCAGATCGGATGCTGGCTGGCCACGGGGGACGACTACGTGGCCGAGGTCATGGGCACGGCGGGGTTCGACTGGCTCGTGGTCGATGGCGAGCACGCGCCTAATGATATCCGGTCGCTGCGTGCGCAACTGACGGCGCTTGCCGCGAGCGACTCGCATCCCGTCGTTCGGGTGCCGGTTGGCCATACGCGCATCATTAAGCAGGTGCTTGATATCGGGGCGCAAACGGTTCTGGTGCCGATGGTCGAAACCGCTGAACAGGCGGCGGAACTGGTGCGCGATTGCCGTTATGCCCCCGCCGGAAGGCGCGGTGTGGGAGCGGCCCTTGCCCGGGCCAGCGGATTTAACGCGATACCCGATTACGTCGGGACGGCGAATGACCAGATATGCCTTCTGGTGCAGGTCGAAAGCGTCTCGGGGATGCAGAATGTCGAAGAGATCGCCAGCATCGACGGCGTCGACGGGGTGTTCATCGGCCCTGCAGACCTTGCTACCGATATGGGGTTCACAGGCAATGCCGATGCGCCCGAAGTGCGCGAGGTCATTCGTGACGGGCTGGCAAAGATCGCGGCCGCTGGCAAAGCGCCCGGCATCCTCGCCATGAAGGATGAGGTCGCGCGCAGATATCTTGACGAAGGCGCGCGTTTCCTTGCGGTGGGGGCCGATATCATGCTGCTGGCTACGGCGGCGAGGGGCCTTTCGGCGAAATGGAAATCCTAAACCCGTGATTTCATGCGCGCCGCGGCCTGGGTGTATCCGCCCGCGGCGCCATCAACGAAATGGACATGGTCGCCCTTCATCGCAGAGGGTACGATACAGGTCATCATCGCCTCGTCCTGCTCGAACAGCCCAAAGTCGATGACATTGCGGTTTTGAGCGTCCACCAGCACTTCCTCAAGCCGGGCGAGCGTCGCGCTGTCACAATCCAACGTCATCTTGAGCCCGTCGTCGAACTTGCGGAAATCCGCGTTTCGTCCGACGCTTTGCCGGTATTCCGCTGGCTTGAAATCTCCGAGTTTGATGCCGGATTTCAGCACGACCCATGCGACAAAAGTTTCCACCAGCAGTTTGGCCTTGTGCCTCATATAGGATGCCTTACCGCGAAACGCCTGCACCTCGGTCTCCAGCCCGGCGGGGGGCCAGCTTACGCCAGCTCCGGCGATCGGTACCGGGTGACCGTCGCGCTCCAGCGTATGCGCAATGGCGATGATCGCATCCGCAACCCGGGCGAATTCGGAAGAACCCGCACCCTCGACCGGTTGGACAACGACCGAGACAATCCTGCCGTTACGCGCCCGCATCGGCGCCCATCGACAACTGAGCCCGGTCAGGTCGGGCTCGTTACCCGGTCCAGCAGGGGTAACGGCAAACTCGCCCGCTTTCATTTTCGCTTCGGCCCATGACACCCCGCCACCCGAGAACATGGCATAGTCCACTTCTTCCGAGACCTGATGCCGAGCAACCGATACATCGAAACCGGCGGTACGTATGGTTGAAACCGGGACCATCGCTGCCCTCAGATCAAAGCCAAATGCGTCACGTGCCCAAAGCTGGACGGAAGCAAGTGCCTCGGCGGCGGTTTCCGCGCGTTCAGGCGGAACAGCAAAGGCCGCGCCATCGCCGCCGAAGATATAGGGAAAAGCCTGACCGTCGCTGGTGTTGAGCTGAGCCGAGATGACTGCCGCGCCAACCATGTTCACGGACTTGTACTTGCCCTCGGCGATAGCCTTGGTCGACCCGACGATATCCGCCGTACCCAGAAGCCAGTCGTCTGGCAGACGGACATAGCTGGCGGGGTCCGTCAACGCCTGGAAGGAGGCAAGCCGGGGTACGGTGTCGTAAAAGGCGCGGGTATCTTTCATGCCGCCTTGTAGCACCGAGTATCTGCAATGGGGAAACACTTGCCAGCCAAATGAAGCGAATGTGTTCTTGCACCCGATTTTACCCCGTGTAACGTCGCCCGGTCAAAGGAGAGTAATACGAATGCAGACCGGCCTGATCATGCTGTGCCTTGCCTACCTGCTGAGCCAGTTCTTTCGGGCGTTTCTTGCGGTTCTCGCGACCTTCCTGGAGCGTGATCTTGGGGCGGGAGCAGATGATTTGGCTTTTGCATCAGGGCTTTGGTTCCTGTC
The DNA here is from genome assembly GCF_052826185.1 of Heliomarina sp. Taxonomy (NCBI): domain Bacteria; kingdom Pseudomonadati; phylum Pseudomonadota; class Alphaproteobacteria; order Rhodobacterales; family Roseobacteraceae; genus Heliomarina; species Heliomarina sp. The sequence continues at coordinate 28,426 of NZ_JBRBUI010000048.1, forward strand.
GTTTGCGTTGATGCAATTGCCGCTGGGCTGGTTGCTGGATCGCAGCGGGCCCCGCCGAACGGCCTCGGCACTGCTACTTTTGGGCGGTGGTGGCGGGGCGGCCTTGTTCGCTCTGGCAACCACGCCTGCTCATGTCAGCGCGGCAATGTTCCTGATCGGCATCGGCTGCGCCCCGTGCTTGATGGCCTCATATTACATTTTTGCCCGCGAATACCCGCCCGCGAAATTCGCGACGCTCGGGTCGCTGATGCTGGGTGTGGGCTCGCTTGGCAATCTCATCGCCTCCTATCCCGTGGCGCTTGCGGCGGAAACCATCGGATGGCGCGCTAGTCTCTGGAGCGTTTCGGCGCTCTCCGTGCTTGTGGCGCTGGGCATTTTCCTCAAGGTCCGCGACCCTGCCCCAAGCGACAGCGAAGAGAAAGGCACGGTGCTCGATCTGCTCAAGATGCCAGTGATGTGGGCCATCCTTGCGCTGATGTTCGTGATGTACGCCCCGACCGGTGCGGTGCGGGGTCTTTGGATCGGTCCCTATCTCAGCGATGTCTTCGGCCTTGCGCCGTCGCAGATCGGAACGGCCTCGCTCATCATGGGGATATCGATGATTATCGGCACGCTGACTTTCGGGCCGCTCGACCGGATCTTCGGAACCCGCAAATGGGTCATCTTCGCAGGCAATTTCGGTAGCGCCCTGACCATGCTCGCGCTGGCCTTTTTCATTGGCACCAGTGCAACGCTCAGCATCGCCATCATGGCGACGGCGGGTTTCCTGGGCGGCACCTATGCGGTGATGATCGCCCATGGCCGCGCCTTTTGCCCACCGCATCTGGTGGGGCGAGGCGTGACCCTCGTCAATCTGGCCGGGATCGGTGGTGTCGGCGTGATGCAGTTCGTTTCGGGCCGAATACATGAAACGATGCAGGGAACAGCGACGGTCACCGCGCCCTACGCGACGATCTTTGCTTTCTTTGGCCTCGCCCTGCTGGCCGGGTCGCTGATTTTCCTCTTTGCGCGGGACAACGTGGACTGAGCTTTACCCCGCGCGACAGACCCTATATGAGACCGCTGCCGGTAAAACCCCGGCAGAGATTGGAGAACAATATGGGTTATCGCGTCGTTGTTGCGGGCGCCACGGGCAATGTGGGCCGCGAAATGCTTAACATCCTGGCCGAGCGCCAGTTTCCAGTGGATGAAATCGCCGTACTGGCGAGCCGTAAGTCCTTGGGAACAGAGGTGAGCTTTGGCGACAAGACACTGAAGACCCAGGATCTGGATACTTTCGATTTCACAGGCTGGGACATGGCGTTGTTTGCTATCGGTTCCGATGCGACCAAGACCTATGCGCCCAAAGCGGCCAAGGCCGGTTGTATCGTGATCGACAACTCGTCGCTCTACCGCTACGATTCGGAAGTGCCGTTGATCGTCCCCGAGGTGAACCCGGACGCGATCATGGGCTATTCCAAGAAGAACATCATCGCCAACCCGAACTGCTCTACCGCGCAGATGGTTGTCGCGCTTAAGCCGCTGCATGACCGCGCGCGGATCAAGCGTGTAGTGGTTTCGACCTACCAGTCGGTTTCCGGCGCGGGCAAGGCCGGCATCGATGAACTCTGGGACCAGACCAAATCGATCTACAACCCGGTTGATGACAAGCCGGCCACCAAGTTCACCAAGCAGATCGCTTTCAACGTGATTCCGCATATCGACGTCTTCATGGAAGACGGCTCGACCAAGGAAGAATGGAAAATGGTCGCCGAGACCAAGAAAATTGTCGATCCGTCGATCAAAGTCACCGCAACCTGTGTGCGGGTGCCGGTCTTTGTCGGCCATGCGGAAGCGATCAACATCGAGTTCGAGGACCATCTGGACGAGGACGAGGCCCGCGACATCCTGCGCGAAGCGCCTGGCATCATGGTGATCGACAAGCGCGAAGACGGTGGCTATGTGACCCCGGTCGAATGCGTCGGCGATTTCGCCACCTTCATCAGCCGTATCCGTCAGGATTCGACAATCGATAACGGCCTGAACCTCTGGTGCGTGTCCGACAACCTCCGCAAGGGTGCAGCGCTCAACGCGGTGCAGATCGCCGAGACACTCGGTACGCGTGTGTTGAAAAAGGGCTAAACCGTTAGCCTGTTCTTAACGGTCGATACGCATACCATGCGCGACATTTAACGTCGCGCATGGGAGCATTCATGGAAGAATTGCATTTCAACTGTCCTGCTTACCTGTCTCAACGGTTCTGGCTTTTATGCTCCGAACGCAAAGAGACGCCGGGCTCTGTCCTTCGCTCCTTCATGTACGAAGAGATCGCAAGGTCCGACGCAAGTTTCATCTATGATCTTAAGGAAGTGACCGGCATGGACGAATGGGCGGTCAGACAGGGCTTAACTCCCGGCAAGAAATAACCCTCGCCGGGCAGGTTTTCCTTATCAGACGGGTACGAAATTCCCGGTCGCAGGTTCGTAATTCGACAACCCGCCTTCACCGATTTCTGTCCAGAGGCCATGAAGGCTCAGGCTGCCTTCTTCCACCGCCGATTGGATAAAGGGAAAGGTCATCAGGTTTTCCAGTGAGGTGACGACGGCATGCTGTTCCAGTTGCCGCGCCTGTTCCTTGGGGTCTTCAACCTTTTCGACAAGATTGTACTTCGGACGCAGCAGATCCATCCAGCGCCCGACAAAGCTCTCTTTGCTTTCAAGCTCAGGGGCCTGACCGTTGCACATGTCGATGCAGCCCTGCACGCCACCGCATTGCGAATGGCCCAGCACGACCAGGTGAGAAACCTTGAGCACGGTCACCGCGTACTCGATCGTCGCCGAGGTACCGTGCTGGAACCCGTCGGGTTCATAGGGGGGCACAAGGTTCGCGATATTGCGGTGGATAAAGAACTCACCCTGATCGGCACCAAAGATGGAGGTCACATGCACCCGGCTGTCGCAGCATGAAATGACCATCGCGCGTGGCCGCTGGCCTTCGGTTGCGAGACGACGATACCAGCCCTTGTTCTCGGCATATGTGGTTGCTTTCCAGCCATGGTAGCGCTGGACGAGATAGGCGGGCAGGGGCTTGGCATGTTTCACGGAAGAATCCCACTTTCCTACAGGTTTACCCTCCAGATACAGGGCATTGGCGTAAAATTTAAGAGACTAAGTGGCGAATATTCAACCTTATGCAAACTCCGATGGTCCAAAACTGCCCGACGGTTGGGACGAAACAGGTACTTGGGGTGATATTGGTGAGTGATGTTTGTGAATTAATTCAATTTGAAAAAGTGAGGCTGGATCCGGATCGATTAAAGACGCTCTATCATCAGATGGGTGAATCCGGCGCAGAAGAGGTCGTGTGCCGCGCGATCGAGGAACTGGCCGTCCGGCTGAGCCACTGCGAAAGGTTATGGCACAAGCGCGATATCGAAGGGTTGCGCAAAAGTGCTCGTTCGCTTGTCGCGATTTCAGAGCAGATCGGCATGACAATGCTGGCACGTGTGGCGGGCGACGTCACCAGATCCATCGATCAATGTGATCTCGCGGCAATCGGCGCGACGCTATATCGGCTTCTCCGGATTGGCGAACGGTCGCTTGTCGCAGTCTGGGATCTTCAGGATCTTTCCCTCTGAACAGGACTTGCAGCGCGGGCTGGGGCGATTAGGCTGCGCGCAAGAACTGTTCAAGGAAAATGTTTAGAATGCCCCTGAGTTTCGCCGAGCCGGTAGAATCCGCTATCCCTCTTCACATCGTCGAAGGAAATACCATTGACGCATGGCTATCCGACAAACCGGCAGATGTTGCGGAATGGGTGCGTCTCAACGGGTTCGAAGGTGGCATCGGGCAGGTACTGATCGTGCCATCGGGGCCCGACCGTCCGGTTTCCGCGCTCGTCGGCTATGGTACTGCCACCAAACGCAAAAGGGGCAGGTACGCGCTTGCATCCGCCGCCGCGAAATTGCCCGAGGGCGTGTATCGCATCGCATCGGGCGCCCCGGTAACGGGTCTTGAGACCGAATGCCTTGGCTGGCTGCTCAGCGCCTATCGTTTTGATCGTTATCGCAAAAAGCCGTCGAAGCCTGCCCGGCTGATCGCGCCCGAAGGTATCGACGCGAAGCGGGTTGAAATTATCGCGGCAGGCGAAGTTCTGCTGCGTGACCTGATCAATACGCCAACGTCTGACATGGGTCCCGACAAACTTGAAGAGTCGGCATCTGCGCTCGCTTCGATGCACGGCGCACAGTTTTCCTCGATCGTCGGTGACGATTTGATCGATCATAATTTTCCGATGATTCACGCCGTTGGTCGCGCATCCGAAACGCCGCCTCGGCTGGTCGAATTCAACTGGGGCACCACGGGGCCCAAACTGACGCTGGTCGGCAAAGGCGTCTGTTTCGACACGGGCGGGCTGGACATCAAGCCGCCGTCGAACATGCTGTTGATGAAAAAGGACATGGGCGGCGCGGCCAACGTGCTGGGCCTTGCACATATGATCATGGCGCTGAACCTGCCGGTGCAGCTTCGGGTGTTGATCCCGGCCGTGGAAAATTCGATTGCGGGCAATGCCTTCCGGCCCAGTGATATCCTGATGTCGCGCAAGGGGTTGACGGTGGAGGTGAACAATACCGATGCCGAAGGCCGGCTTGTTCTGGCCGATGCGCTGGCGTTCGCGGAAGAGGGCGGGCCGGATCTGGTGATCTCGATGGCGACGCTGACAGGGGCCGCGCGGGTGGCGGTGGGTCCTGATATTGCACCGTTTTTCACCGATGACAGCGATGCAGCGACGGCGCTATCGCGGGCTGCCAGCAGCGTGGATGACCCGGTCTGGCAATTGCCCTTCCATGAACCCTATGAGGAGATGATCGAACCTGCCTATGCCGATCTCGACAACGCGCCGTCGGGCGGTTTTGCCGGAGCGACGACCGCCGCGCTCTTTCTGCGGCGCTTTGCGGGAGAGGTCCGTTACATGCATTTCGACATCTATGGCTGGTCGCCGACGGATCGGCCCGGTCGCTCCAAGGGTGGCACCGGTCAGGGCATCCGCGCGCTTCTCGAAGCAATGCCAGAGCTGCTGAAGCTGTGAGCGACCGGCGCAGTCACTTTGCCAACGCGCGCGTCGCCCATATCAGCCTGCGCGGGTATGTCGAGGCTGAGCGATTTATGGATGGCACCTGGATGCGGGTGACCCAACCGGTTGCCGATCTGCTCGCCGCGCCGGGCAGCGCTGGGCCAGACCGGCAAGTGATCTGGGGGGAGCCATTCCATGTGCTGGAAATCCATGAGGGTCTGGCCTTTGGTCGCTGCGGTCTGAACGGCCATGTGGGTTATCTCTCCGAGCAGGCACTTGGCGAAGCGGACACACCCACTCACCGCGTCAAGGTACGGCAAACGCTCGGCTTTTCCCGTCCCGACTTCAAGGACCCGCAGCCGGTTGGCCTTAGCATCGGAAGTCGTTTGAGCGTGACCGGCGAGACTGGCCGGTTTCTGGAAACCACAGACGGGATGTTCATTCCAAGGGTGCATCTCGCACCGCTGGAAACGCCCGAAAGCGATCCGGTTGCCGTGGCAGAAAGGTTGGTGGGGACGCCCTACCTGTGGGGCGGAAACAGCCATCTGGGGCTCGATTGCTCGGGTCTCGTGCAGGTTGGGATGCAGGCTTGCGACCATGCCTGTCCCGGCGACAGCGACCAGCAGCTGGCGCAGCTTGGGCCGTTATTGCCAGAAGGGACGGAGGCTTGCCGAGGTGATCTCATTTTCTGGAAAGGGCATGTGGCCTGGGTTGCGGGGCCAGACATGTTGCTGCATGCGAATGCCTATCACATGGCGGTGGCATACGAACCGCTGAAAGAGGCAACCACCCGGATCATCGATCAGGGCGACGGGCCGGTGATCGGGCATATCCGGCCTCTAGAATAGGGCAAAAACGCGATGCACAGGTCGTACACCCCCTGTACACCCCCTGTGCATCGCAATGGCACTATTTGACGGCGCGGATCAGTTTCTTTTCCAGTACGCGCAGCACGGATTTCAGATCGGCCCCGCGTTTGAGGATCTGGCCGTCCATCCCCACGACCGCGTACATGCCCTGTCGGTTGCGCAGCTTGGGATGCTTTTCGATCCGGTAGAGCGGATTTTCCGCCGTTCGCCGGAAGACCGAGAAAATTGCCGAGTCGCGCAGCGAGGAAATACCGTAATCCCGCCATTCGCCCGCGGCCACCATACGTCCGTAAACTGAAAGAATGGTCTGCAACTCGCGCCGGTCAAAGGACACCTGTCCAGGGATACCGGTGAACGAGCTGGGAGGATGAATTGTCATGTATCGAGATTTGCGCCAAACGGCTGACAAATCAAGCCTCTTGCAGCCCGCCAAATCGTCGCGCCAGCCGCGCATCGGCAGGCGGCATCGGCGCGAGATCGCCATCGGCGCTGTCGAGCCAGGTTTCGGCGGCGGGGGCAAGCCTGCGATAGGCTTCGGCAACGGCGAGGCGCGGGTTCTTCAGCGGCGCGTCTGCAGGCATCAGTTCCGGGGCGATGTCACCATAGCGAAGGGTGATCCGGCGCCAGCGGTGGATCAGCAATAGACGTGAGGCGGCAGCGTCGAGATCGCTTTCCAGCCGTGCGGATTCCAGCGCTTCGAGGTCATCGCGCAATCCCTCCAGCGCAAGGCGATGCCCTTCACCGAGGAGCGTGGCGCGGTAGCTTTCACTGATCGTTTCGATCGACCCGATCAGGCGCAGGTCTGCGGTAGGGATGTCCGCGCCCGCCGGGCTAAGTTCGATCTGTTGGGCGCCATCCGCAGCGATGTTCAGCGTCATTGCCCATCGGGATACGGGCACGGTCTGCGGCGCGGCATAGATCTGCGTTGTCGCGGGGGCGAAGCGATCAAGCCCCTGCTCGCTGAGCCGATAGAGGCTGAGCCGTCCGGAACGGGTGCTGGTCACCCAACCGTCGCGGTTCAGGCGTGACAGGGCGGTGCGAAGGGTGCCCTGTTCGATCCCGACCCGATTGAGCAATGCCCCAAGCCGAGCGGTCGAGATCTCGCCGCCCCGGTCCTGCACAAGATCCCCGAAAGCGGTGATCACGAGCGACCAGACCCGCAGGCGGCCCTGGTTGTGCAAGGCATTGATCAAAGGGGAAATAGGGTCGCTCATAGGCGACTGTCATAGGGTTAGGCTAAGTTTCGCACAAGGGTGAGGCGGCGGGCAAAGGGTGTAGCGTTGCCCGCCGAACATTGCCTATTCGGGACGGTCATAGCTGACCATCGTCAACAGTTCGTATTCCGCGACCTGTTCGTCGTCCTGATTGGTCAGCGTCGCATTCCACGCGACTTCGCCATAGGTGTCGGTGCGTTGCGTCTTGCGCTTGCAGGTGAGGCGCACCTTGATGCTGTCGCCGGGGCTGACCGGTTTCTGGAAGGACAGGCTGTTCAGGCCGGTATTGGCCAGAACCGGACCGGGATCGGGTTGCACGAAAAGCCCAGCGGCAAAGGACAAGAGCAGGTAGCCGTGGGCGACCCGGCCCGGGAAGAAGGGGTTCGCCTTGGCGGCTTCCTCGTCCATATGCGCGTAGAAGGTATCGCCGGTGAAATGAGCAAAGTGCTCAATATCGTCGAGCGTGACGGTGCGCGATTCGGTGTGCAGCGTCTCGCCGATCCGGATTTCGCGGAAGGTGCGCTGGAAGGGATGGTCGGGCCCTTCGATTTCGGGCGCGCCGGGAATCCACTGGCCGGTGATGGCCGAGATAACATCGGGGCCACCCTGAATCGCTGTGCGCTGCATGTAATGCATGACGCCACGAATGCCGCCCAGTTCTTCGCCCCCGCCCGCGCGACCGGGGCCGCCATGGACCATGTGCGGCATGGGGGAGCCATGGCCGGTCGCGGCCTTGGTGCTGTTGCGGCCTGTGATGTAAAGGCGCCCGTGCCAAGCGGCGCTGTCGAGCACGACCTGCCGCGCGACCTCGGGATCGCCGGTCACCAGCGAGGCCACGAGCGAGCCGCCGCCCCGGTTGGCAAGCTGCGCTGCGTGGGCCAGATCGCGATAGGGCATCAGGGTCGAAACCGGGCCAAATGCCTCGAGTTCGTGGACCGCTTGGGCCGCGTCCGGGTCATCGCATTGCAGCAAGGTCGGCGCGAGAAAAGCGCCATCGGGTCCGGCACCGACCAGATCGAGCGTTTCCGGGTCGCCGGTCAGGCGGATGGTTTCACCGGAAAGGGCGCGAAGCTTGCCGAGTACGTCCTCTTTCTGGGCAGCAGAGGCGAGGGCCCCCATGCGGACCGAGTCGTCTGCCGGGTCACCGATGATGGTTTTCGACAGCCGTTCCATCAGCGCCTCGCTGACGTCTTTCATCGCGGAATCGGGGACAATGATACGGCGGATGGCGGTGCATTTCTGACCCGCCTTGGTGGTGATCTCGTTCGCGGTCTCCTTGATGAAGGCGTCGAATTCCGGGGTGCCGACGGTTGCGTCGGGGCCAAGGATCGTCGCGTTCAGGCTGTCCTGTTCGGAATGGAACCGCACCGAATTGCGCATCAGCGCGGGGTTGGCGCGCAGGTGCAGGGCGGTATCCGCTGAGCCGGTAAAGCTGACCACATCCTGCGGGGTCAGCCGGTCGAGCATATCGCCGGTGCCGCCGATCACGAGCTGGACCGCGCCTTCGGGGAGCAAGCCCGACTCGATGATCATGCGAAAGCAGGCCTCGGTCAGGTAGCAGGTCTGGGTGGCGGGTTTGACGATGGCGGGCATCCCGGCCAGCAGAGTCGGCGCGAGCTTTTCCAGCATCCCCCATACCGGGAAGTTGAAAGCGTTGATATGGACCGCAACCCCTTGCATGGGCACGCAGATATGCTGACCGAGGAAAGAGCCGTCGCGCGACAGAGCTTCGGGTGCGCCGTCGACATAGACGTGGCCGTCGGGCATTTCGCGGCGGCCTTTGCCTGCGATCACCATCATCGTGCCGATACCGCCTTCGATATCGACACCGCCGTCGCGGCGGGTCGCGCCGGTCAGCGGGTTCAGGGCGTAGAGTTCTTCCTTGCGCTCGGCGATGTACTGGCCGACCGCCTTGATCATCTTGGCGCGTTCATGGAACGTCATCGCGCGCAGGGCCGGGCCGCCGGTCAGCCGCGCCCAGTCGAGCATGGCCTGCACATCTAGTCCCGCGCCGCCTGCCTGCGCGATCAGCTTGCCATCGACGGGACCGTGAACGGCGCGCGCCTTGTCATCCGGCGCGATCCATTTGCCCGCCGCAAAACTTTCGGGTTTCAGCATGGTCTCTCTCCCCTTGTGGTTGGGGGCACCATGACCGAGGCGCAGGGCGAAATCAACACTATTGACCGCATGGTCGGTTTTGTGCAGGGTGCAGCCCGAGGAGCAAGAGGGGAGACAGCGATGACGCCGCAGGAGAGGGCAGAGCGCAGCGCCGAGGCGATGTGGGCCACGGATTCGGCCTCGAAATGGCTGGGCCTGTCGCTGGATGCCATCGGGCCGGGCACCGCGACAATGTCGCTTACCGTGCAGGAGCATCACCTGAACGGCCATCGTATCTGCCATGGCGGCTATATCTTTACCCTTGCCGACAGCACATTCGCCTTTGCCTGCAACAGTTACAATCAGGTGACGGTGGCGCAGGAAAATTCGATCACCTTCATCTCGCCCGGCCAGCCGGGAGAGCGATTGACGGCGCGGGCCGTCGAGTCGGCAAAATCCGGCAGATCGGGCGTTTACGATATCACCGTGACAGGCGAAGATGGGCGCAAGGTGGCCCTGTTCCGGGGCCTCTCACGTACCATCAAAGGTCAGAATTTCGAGGAGACATCATGACTGTAGCTTATATTTGCGACGGGTTGCGTACCCCCATCGGGCGTTACGGCGGCGCGCTTTCGTCGGTTCGCCCCGATGACATGCTGGCCCATGTGATCAAGGAGGTCATGGCGCGCAACCCGGGGCTGGAAGTCGATGAGGTTCTCGCCGGCTGCGCCAACCAGGCGGGTGAAGACAACCGTAACGTCGCGCGTATGGCGGTTCTGCTGGCGGGCCTGCCCGACACCGTGCCGGGGGCGACGATCAACCGTCTCTGCGGTTCGGGCCTTGATGCTGTCGGTTCCGCCGCGCGTGCCGTGCGCACCGGTGAGGCCGAGGTGGTCATCGCCTGTGGCGTCGAAAGCATGAGCCGCGCGCCGCTGGTCATGCCCAAGGCAGACAGCGCCTTTTCGCGCAAGGCGGAGATCTACGACACAACCATCGGCTGGCGTTTCGTGAACAAGGAAATGCACAAGCATTTCGGCACCGATTCCATGCCGGAAACCGGTGAAAACGTCGCGGCCGACTTCCAGATCAGCCGCGAGGATCAGGACAAGTTCGCCCTGCGCTCGCAGGAGAACGCCGCCAAGGCGATTGCCTCGGGCCGCATGGCGCAAGAGATCACCCCGGTGTCGATCCGCCAGCGCAAGGGCGACCCGATCATCGTCGATACCGATGAACACCCCCGCGCCACCACGCTGGAAAAGCTGGGCAAACTGCCGACCCCGTTCCGCGAGAACGGCACCGTGACGGCGGGCAATGCATCCGGCGTGAACGATGGCGCGGCGGCGGTGATCATCGCCTCGGAAGCGGCGGTCGAGAAATACGGCCTGACCCCGCGTGCCCGCGTCGCAGGTATGGCAACGGCTGGCGTGCCGCCCCGGATCATGGGCATGGGCCCGGCCCCGGCGACGGAAAAGCTGATGGCGATGCACGGGTTGTCGATTGGCGATATCGACCTGATCGAACTGAACGAAGCCTTTGCGGCACAGGGGCTTGCGGTGATGCGCCAGCTTGGTCTGGCCGATGATGCCGAACACGTGAACCCCAATGGCGGAGCCATCGCGCTGGGCCACCCGCTTGGCATGTCTGGCACCCGTCTGGCGCTGACCGCCTCGCAGCAGATGATCAATGAAGGGCTCGACCGCGCGATCTGCACCATGTGTATCGGCGTGGGGCAGGGTATCGCGGTGATGCTGGAGAAAGTGTGATGAAAGACCTGACGCCTCGTAAACAAGACCTGAACCCCATCGAGATTGCCAGCCGCGACGAGATCGCCGCGCTGCAGCTTGAACGGATGAAATGGTCGCTGGCACATGCCTATGGAAACGTGCCCTTTTACAAGGCGTCATTCGACAAGGCGGGAGTACATCCCGATGACCTTCAGAGCCTCGCCGATCTGGCGAAGTTCCCTTTCACGGTCAAACAGGATCTGCGCGACAATTACCCGTTTGGCATGTTCGCCATCCCGCGCGAACAGGTCAAACGCATCCACGCCTCGTCGGGAACAACAGGGCAGCCCACGGTTGTGGGCTACTCTGAAAACGATCTGAAGAACTGGGGCGAGGTCGTGGGCCGGTCCTTGCGCGCCTCCGGTCTTTGCCCCGGTGACATCCTGCACAACGCCTATGGCTACGGGCTGTTCACAGGCGGTCTGGGCATTCACCTCGGCGCGGATTCGCTGGGGCTGACGACGGTGCCTGTCTCGGGCGGGATGACCCAGCGACAGGTGCGGCTGATCGAAGATTTCAAACCCAAGGGGATCACGGTGACACCGTCCTACGCGCTGTCGATCCTCGACGAATACGCGGCGCAGGGACTTGACCCGCGCGACAGCTCGCTTGAGGTCGGCATCTTCGGTGCCGAACCCTGGACCAACGCGATGCGGCTGGAAATCGAAGCCGCCTTCGACATGCACGCGGTCGATATCTACGGATTGTCCGAGGTGATGGGGCCGGGCGTGGCCAACGAATGCGTGGAAACCAAGGACGGGCTGCATATCTGGGAGGATCATTTCTATCCCGAGATCATCGACCCGACGACCGGCGAGGTGGTGGCCGAGGGCGAACAGGGCGAGCTTGTCTTTACCTCGCTGACGAAAGAAGCCTTTCCGATCATTCGTTACCGCACCCGCGATCTGACCCGCCTGCTGCCGGGCACCGCGCGGTCGATGCGGCGGATGGAGAAGATCACCGGGCGCAGCGACGATATGATCATCCTGCGCGGCGTGAACGTGTTCCCGACCCAGATCGAGGAACAGCTGATGGCCGTGAAAGGTCTGGCCCCGCATTTCCAGATCGAGCTGAGCAAGCCCGACCGGATGGACCAGTTGACCGTGCTCTGCGAAGCCGCGCAGGACAGCGCCGGGGAGGATGCGCGCAAGGCGGCGGCCGGGGATCTCGCCCATAAGATCAAGGCAACCGTCGGGATCAGCGTGAAAGTGCTGATCGCCGATCCCGGCGGGGTCGAGCGCAGCCAGGGCAAGGCGGTGCGGATCATCGATAACCGCCCCAAGAGCTGATGCCCCGGGGCGTTGCACGCGATCACGACGAGAAACGTGCCGCCCTGCGCAAGGGGGCGGCGCGCTATTTCGCGCGCCAGGGTTATGACCGCGCCTCGATGACTGGTGCCGCCCGTGAATGCGGGGTCTCCAAGGCGCTGATCTATCACTATTACGACCGCAAGGAGGCGCTGCTCTTCGACATTCTCGAGGCGCACCTGACCGAACTGGTCGAGATGGTGGAAGAGGCGAAAGACGATGGCCTGCCGGGACTGATCCGTGCGATCCTGATGGCCTATGCCGATGCGGACGCGGAGCACAAATTGCAGATCGACGCGTTGGAAACCCTGCCACCAGAAATGCAGTCTCCCCTGATCGCGCTGCAGCGCCGTCTCGTGGTAATCTTTTCCGACGCGATTCGCGCAGAGCGCCCCGACCTGCAGGCAGACAGGCTCCGCGCGCTCACCATGACGGTTTTCGGTATCCTGAACTGGTTCTACATGTGGCACAGACCTGACAAGGGCCTGACCAGGGAAGATTATGCCGAATTGATCGCCAAGTTCGTCGACGCGGGCCTGTCTGGCCTCTCTGATTGAGGCACCTTCGGTGCCGTTTCCTTCTACTCGTCATCCGCCTTCGGCTGCTTCCTCGGAGGTGCCTCCGGCGGGGATATTTTGAGACCCAAAGAAGGGGTTTGTGCTTCTTTGGGTCTTAATAATCCCGGGGGTGAATTGCCCGTAGGGCAAGAGGGGGCTGGCCCCTTTCTGCCGTTGCCGCTAGGGAAAGCTTCCGTGGCAGAACCAGTTTGGAAGCAGGATCGCGCCTCGACCAAAGTAAATCCAGAGAGGTTTTCCGAACTCGTGGAAAGCTTTCCAGTAATCGCGGATGCCAGTACGCCAGTCGGCCAGATCGAACCACCACTCGGGTAGTATTCGTTCGGGTCCTTGCAAGGCGACAAGCGACCATTGGCGACCGCGCCAGCGGAAAGACGCTTTTGGTGCTTCCGAGGCGGGATGGTGGACAGGTTCGGGCGGCCAGATCAGCAGCGGCCGTGGCGCGGCGGGCGGCGGCCAGTCGCTGGCGGGATCGGACCAGGCTGCGGCCAGTGTCAGCGCGGATTTATCGGGAAGGTGACTGGTGCCGGGATGGCGGCGGGTGACGGTTTCCAGCCCGATACGGGCTCCGATCTTGCTGACCAGATCGTGCAGGAGAGCAGGATCGGTGCGTTTCTCTCCGGCGGTCCTGTTGGCCTGCAGGTGACCGACAGGCTTTTTGCGGGTGGGTTCCTCGGTCGAAATGCCCACGAGCCGCAGCATGTCGATACCGAATTCCGCGTCTAGATCTTCGATCTTCATTTCCAGCAGCGGGCGGATCCGGTCGGGAGAACAGGTCGCCCGGGCAAGCTGGATGAGGCGGATATCGGCCTGCCCGTCGGGACGGTGAGCTTCGAGGCGCAAGCTGCGCAACCCGCGCCCCTTGTCCTGGATCTTTTTGCAGAGGGAGGGCAGCATCCGGTCAAGCGCGGCCATCACGTCCTCTTTCAACCCGATCGGGTCGGGCATCGTCATTCTCACGGCAAAATGTTCTTCGGCCTCTGCGGGCGAGACCGGTTCGGGCACGCTGCCCAGGGCCTGGTCAAGGCGCAGCAGGAGAGATTTTCCAAAGCGGCGGGCGAGGGCGGCGCGGGGTTGACCGATGATGTCCCGGACATGCCGCAGCCCGAGGCGGTTGAGCTGTTCCGTGGTTCCGGGGTCCAGCCGGAGGGCGGTAACGGGGAGCGGGGCGAGCGCGGAGTGGTTTTGTCCGGGAGCGGCGATGCGGCCGGTGAGGGGAGTTGTGCTGCGGGGGGCCTGCGGCGCGGTGCCGCCCTTGCTCCAGTGTTTGCGCTTGCCCGCGCGGGACCGGGTTGCCCGGGCTTCCTGATCAATCGCATCGCCATTGCGCAGGCTTCCCCCGGATTCGCCGGAAAACCGGGCCAGCGCCCAGGCGGCGCCCAGCGTATCGGCGATGCCGCATTGCACGGTCAGCCCCATGTCCCGGCATTCCTCTTCGATCCGGGCGATCACGCCTGTTTCGCCACCGAAGAGATGCGCGCAGCCGGTCAAGTCGATTACCAGGGCATCGGGCGGGGCCTCTGCCACCCAGGGGCTGTATTTGCCGGACCACCGGCGCAGGGCATTGAGGAAACTGGTCTCGGCGGCGGGGTTGCGCATACGGGTATGCAGGCCCGCGCAGCTTGCCTGTGCATCGCGCAGCGACTGACCCACGTGCAGGCCAAGCTGCAAAGCGGGGCCGTTTAACGAGGTGATAACCTGCATGTTGGATTGTTCGGCCACGATGGCAAGCGGTGCATCTTGCATATGATGCTCGAACCGGAGGACGCGTTCGGCGCCAAGGCGCGGAAACCAAAGGGAAAGGATACGACGGTTGGGCATGATCAGGCGATTCTGGCGACTCATTTGTTCATGTTTTGTTCTGTATGACTCGAATCCTTTTCGGAGTCGAGATGCCCGGAGTGGTCGGCTGTCACAGCGTGGAATTGTTCTTGCCGTTCTGACTGCGCTGGGGCTGGCGACAATGGCGGTGTCGCAGGACACGGCATGGGATGGACACGTGCTACGTCGCGTTGCGGCGATGAATGATGCCCGCGTTGTGATGGGGCGGTTGCATGACATGGCGGGGGCGAATGCGATATTTCACCGGGATCGTGCGCGGCTGGATCGTAAGGCGTTGATAAAGTTTTCAAAATCACTGCCGCGCCTGTTCCGCAAAGAGCGGATGGACCTGCACAGCCGGGCAAGGCCGGGGATCTGGGAAAACCGGGCGCTGTTCCGGGTGCGGGCGCGCATCGCGCTTGCCGCGGCGCGCGGCATCAATCCGCGCTCTGCGGAAACGCTGCGCGCGACACTGCCCGACATGTTGCAGACCTGTTTGGATTGTCACAAGCAGTTCCGCGCGCCGCCGTGACCGGCGGGGTCAGGAACGATCAGCCACACCAGACGCGGGTGATCGTGTAATCCTCGGTGACATTCACGTTCACGCGCTGGGGCTTGTATTCCTGCGTGTAAAGGGAGTTGGGCGGGATGATCCGGACATCGGCAGGTAGGACCGGACGGGATTGGGCAAAGGGCTGACCGACAACCGCCTTCTGCTCTTCGCTGAGGCAGGCGGAGGCCACCGCCGACTGCTCTGGTGTGGTGGTCGAGGTGGCGGTCGTGGTCGCATTGGGGCCACAGGCCGCCAAGAGCAACACGAGGGGCAGCATCCATTTCATGCGCCGGTCTCCTTCCAGATTTCGTTCCGATCCTGCCCACATCATTGCACAAATGCGGGGTCGGACAACCCGGAGAATGCGTCCCGGCGCGGAAATCTACCGATACGGCAACGGGTTGGCCGTACAAGGCGGAACCGAATGCGGTGGAGCCCGGTTCAGCGCCGGCCCTCGCGCAGCCAGCCGCCGACGATCAGGACCGAGGCGATCAGCAGCACCAGCCAAGGCGGCAGCAGGGCCATCTGGGTGACATCGCGGGTTTCATAGGCGTCGCGCGGCGTAAGTCCGATCCAGCCCCGGCCCGAGGCGGGACGGCCGGGCCGGATGTCGCGCAGTGAGGGAATCTGGTCTTCGATGCGGAAGACACCGCCGCGCATCGGTTCGATCACGGGCGCAAGCACTGTATCGGTGGCGATGGTCTGCTCGAATTCGCGCGGCGCTGCGGGGCCAAGGCCAATCACCGCCTCACGTTCGCCCTCGGCCAGCCGGTAGAGACCGATATCCGCGCCCTCATAGGTGCTCTCGAAACGGCCCGGGCTGACCTCTTCCAGCGTGATGGTTTCGGTCGTGCCATCGGGTCTGGTGATGGTGACCTCGCCGATTTCCTCTTCGAGCGTGCGGCGGATGATCTTCAAGGTCTGGCCCGATGTGACCTCGGCCCAGAGCGCCTCTTCCTCGAGTTCGGGTTCCTTCATCATCCAGTGAGCGAGGCGGCGCAGCAGTTCAAGCTGCGGGCCGCCGCCCTCGTAGCCGCGATTCCAGAGCCACGCGTGGTCGGATGCAAGCAGGGCGACACGACCTTCGCCAACGCGGTCGAGGATCAGCAGTGGCCGGTCGTCGATGCCGGACATGACGATATTGCCCGAACGCGGTTCGAGTTCGATCTGGCGTAGCCAGGGTCCCCAGGTATCGGCGCCCTGGAAATCGCTGGTGACCGGGTGGCGCTGGCCGAGATCCGTGATCTCGGGGCGGTAGCGCTGTTCGATCACCCGGGCGGTCGGTTCGGCGGGCAGCACCCGTTCGAGGGGGGAGCGGAAGATACTGTCGGCGCTGGCAAAATCAGGACCGGCCGCGACAAGGACGGCACCGCCCTTGTTCACATATTCCGCCACGTTGTCGAGGTAGAGCGCTGGCAGGATGCCCCGCCGCTTGTAGCGGTCAAAGATGATCAGGTCGAAATCGTCGATCTTTTCCAGAAACAGCTCGCGGGTGGGAAAGGCGATGAGGGAAAGCTCGCCCACCGGCACACCATCCTGTTTCTCGGGTGGGCGCAGGATGGTGAAATGGACGAGATCGACGGAACTGTCCGATTTCAGCAGGTTGCGCCATGTGCGGCCACCGGGGTGCGGTTCGCCTGAAACCAGCAGCACCCGCAGGCGGTCGCGCACACCGTTCATCTGGATCAGGGCCGTGTTGTTGCGGTCGGTCAACTCGCCCTCCGCTTCGGGGACGGTGAACTGGATGACGTTGCGCCCGCCATGGGGCAGGGTGAGCGGCAGGTCGATGTCCTGACCGATGGGCACGTCAAAGCTCTGTGGTTCCCCGCCGTCGACCGAGATTTCAAGCGGTGCTGTGGCACCTGTTGCCGGGGCCGCGCCGCTGTCTTCCACCCGCAGGGTCAGCGTGACGGGTTCGCCGATGATGGCAAAGGCCGGGGCGTTGCGCACGATCAGGCGGCGATCCCAGTCCGTTTCATGCCCGGTCAGCAGCAGGTGCATCGGCGCCGGCAGGTCAGGCGTCATGTCGAGATCATGGGCCCGCCCGTCGCTGAGCGCGACGATCCCGGCGATGCGGGCGCGAGGTTCCTCGGCCAGCGCCTCGGTCAACGCCGTCATCATGCGGGTGCCGGTATCGCCTTCGCCATCGGGGATCTGCACGCGGCGAATTTCGGTGTTGTCGCGGGCGGCAAGTTCGCCGGTAAGCTCTTCGACGGCGCTGGCCAGTTGTTCGGGCCTGTCGGACAGGCGCTGGCTGGCGCTTTCGTCTTCAAGCAGGATCACGATGTCGGAAAGCGGCGCGCGATCTTCTTCCTGGTAGACCGGACCGGCGAGCGCCCCGAGGATCACTAGCGCAGCAAGGCCACGCAGCGCCCAGCCGGAAAGCCCGCGCCAGAGCGCGAGCACGATGCCGGCAAAGGCCAGCACGGCGAGCCCGGCCAGCAGGGGCCAGGGGATCAGCGGATCAAAAAGAACGGTTCCGGTCATTGTCCAAGCCTGTCGAGGAGGGCGGGAACATGGACCTGATCGGATTTATAGTTACCGGTCAGCACATGCATTACGAGGTTTACGCCAAAGCGATAGGCCAGTTCGCGCTGGCGTTCGCCGGAAAAGCCGCGGCCCACGGGCAGCAGCGCGCGTCCCTGAGAGTCGACGGCCCATGCAGCGGCCCAGTCATTGCCGCCGATCACCACCGGGGTCACCCCGTCATTGAGATTGCGGAAGGGCATGCCTTCGATCTGTTCGGCATCCGGCGGCGCGGCTTCGACCCAGACATCGCGGCTGGTATGGCGACCGGGGAAGTCCTGCAGCAGGTAAAAGGTCCGCGTCAGCACGTGATCGGCGGGCAGCGGTTCGAGCGGTGGAATATCGAGCGGCGCGGCAAGTTCCTCCAGCTTGCGTCCGTTCGGGCTCGACGTGCCAAAACGGGCGGTGTCCGCATCGCGGGTATCAAAGAGGATCATGCCGCCGGAGCGCAGGTAGGTATTCAGCTTGGCATAGGCTTCTTGCGAGGGGATTGGCTGATCGGGGGTGATCGGCCAGTAGAGCAGTGGGAAAAACGCCAGCTCATCGGTTTCGAGGTCGATGCCCATCGGCACAGAGGGTTCGACCGAGGTGCGGAAGTAGAGCGTATCGGCCAGCCCGCGCAGCCCGGCCTGCGCCACCTCGTCCAGCTGTTCGTTGCCTGTCAGCACATGGGCAAGCACCAGTTCCGAGGTCGCCTCGATGGCGAAAGTGTCGGGGTCTTCGGTACCTTGGGCGTGCAGGTCGCCGGGCTGGAACAGCAGCAGGCCCGCCAGCGCGGCGGCACCGGCGCGGGACAGCGCGAGACGGCCCGACAGCGCCAGCGAGGCGACGATATCGGCGGCGAGAAGCAGGATCGCGAGGCTTAGGAGCGCCCCGCCAAGCGGCTGTTCCTCTTGCACGGCGAGACCTTCGACGGGCACGTCGGCGGGCCATGTGGCCGGGGTCAGTTCGCTATCGCCGGTGAGCACGTTACGCGCCAGACGCCGGTCGCCGTTGCGGTAGAGACCGGGGCGCAGATCGGGGCCGGTGGGGCTTGCCACGAGGGCCGGTCCGTCGACGCCGGGCATGGTCGAGGCATCGGAAAGCGCGCCGAACCCGTCCATGATCTGGAGCGGAGTCCAGACCGTGCCTTCGAGATCGGCGGCCTCGGGCGTCTTGGCGGTGGAGGACACGGCGAGCCGTTCCAGCATCTCGACAAAGAGACCGGACAGCGGCAGCGAAGACCATTCCGCATTGGCCGTCACATGGAACAGCACGACCTGTCCCTGACCGATCATCTTGCGGGTGACCAGAGGCGTACCATCGGTCAGACGGGCAATGACCCGGTCGGCCAATGTGGGGTCGGGCTGGGCCATGACCTGCGCGGAGACGGTGACATCTTCGGGCACATGCAACCCGTAGAATGGCGATTCCGGCGGGAAGGCATCGAGCGATTTCGGCTCTCCCCAGCTCATCGCGCCACCGACGCTGCGGCCACCGGCACGCAGGCGGACCGGCATCAGCGTGTCTTCCTCATTGCGGGAAATGTCGCTTGCTGCGAGGCGTGTGCCCGCAAAGCGGAGCAGCAGCCCGCCTTCTTCGACCCATTCGGTCAGTGCGGTCTGCTCGCCGGGGGCAAGCGTGGCCACGTCAGCGAGCACGATCACGTCCGGGTTGGCGGGCAGAACGTCCATCAGCGCGCCGTCGAGCAGGTCGGCAGTGGGGATCAGTGCCTGTTCGAGATAGTGCAGCGGTGAGAGCAGTTGCAGACCTTCGCGGTCGTCACGACCCGCGATTAGCGCGACCTCGCGGCGCCGTAGACCATCATCGGTGAGGGTGACAGCCCCGGCGGCGCGCTGGCCACGGATTTCAAACCGGGTGATGCGGGCGCGCAGTTCCGACGGCAGGATCAGCTCGGCGGTAGCCGTGGTGTCGCCATCGGCAAATGTGGCGGTGGCCTGCGAGAGGGTGCGGGCGGTGCCTGCGGGGTCGCGACCCTCGGCCAGAATGGTGATCTCGCGTTCCGGTCCGGGCTGCGAGCGGCGGGCAGTCAGCTGAATGGCGCTGTCCTCAAACGTTACGGGGGCGAGGCCCATGACGGAATTGCCGGTCTGGTAGACGCGCAGGGCGCCGCGTTCGCCAAATGCCTCGGTCAGGCGGGCGCGGCCGGGATAATCGAGGGAGTCGCTGAGCCAGTGGGTGTCGAACCCCTGAGCCGGGTCCGGCAGGCTGGCGATGATGGAGGTGATCTGCGCTTCGCTCGGGCTCCACGGGGCCGGGTTCAGCCCGGCGAGCCGGTTGCGCCAGGTATCGGCGGACTGGAATTTGACCTCTTCCGGGTTCGTCAGGCGCAGGATGGCGACGGGACGGCCCGCGCGGGCGGCTTCGGTCAGCTGGGCGTCGATCAGGTCGATCTTGTCGGTCCATTGGGTTGCGCCTGCCCAGCTTGCGTCGAGCGCGATGAGCAGCGGGCCGGACCCGGTTTCGGCGCGGTTCGGATTCAGCACGGGACCGGCAAGGCCGATGATGATCGCGGCAACGGCCAGCATCCGCAGCAGCAAAAGCCACCACGGCGTGCGGTCGGAAACGGATTCGTCATCCTTGAGGCCAAGCAGAAGTGCGACGCCGGGAAACCGTCGCCGTATCGGCGCGGGCGGCACGGCGCGCAGGATCAGCCAGAGGATGGGCAGGACCAGCAGCCCCAGCAGAAGCCAAGGCGCGGAAAAGCCGATACCGGCGAGAACGGTCATGATGTGCCCCTGTCCAGCGCGCGATAGAGCCAGAGCAGCGCCGATTGCGCCGAGTCGCCGGTGTGATGCGTGCCATAGTGCCAACCGGTCAGGCGGCAGAGCTGGCTCAGCTCTTCGCGCCTTTCGTGCAGGCGCTCGAGATAGCGGTCGCGCAGGTCGTTGGCCTTGAGCGTTTCGTGGCGCAGCGAACCGCCGACGCTTTCAAAGATGGTGCGGCCGCGAAAGGGGAACTGTTCCTCGGAGGGGTCCAGCACCTGCATCAGCACGCCGCGCACACCCCGATCGGCGGCCTTGGTGAGCGCCAGCCGGACCTCGGACATGTCGCCCATGAAATCGGAGATAAAGAGCGCGCGGGCATGGGGGATCATGGCGCGGTGCTCGGGGGGTGCGTAATCTTCTGAGGAGTCGACGCTGAAACTTTCGGCGAGCCGCATGATCTGCGCTTTTCCGCGCCGGGGCGGCAGGGCCGTGCCGGTCAGGCCGACGCGTTCGCCGCCGCGTACCAGAAGGATGGCGATGCCAAGCCCGAGCAGCCGGGCACGGTCGGCCTTGGTTTCCAGATGGGTGTCCGAGGAAAAGCGCATCGATGCGCCCTGATCGACCCAGAGCATGACCGATTGTGCGATCTGCCATTCACGCTCCCGCACGAACTGGTGATCGCCGCGCGCCGAGCGGCGGTGGTCGATCATGCGGCGGCTGTCGCCGATCTGGGCAGGACGGTATTGCCAAAAATCATCGCCCATGCCTGCGCGACGGCGGCCGTGATCGCCCAGCAGCACGGTGCCGGCCAGATGGTCGGCGCGCGCAAGCAGCGGGGGTAGTCGACTCGCCTCGGCTTCGGCACGATGGCGAAGGGCGTTTGATTGTGTCACGCAGCAGCCTCGGTCCGCGTCAGGCTTGTCGCGGTGGTTTCTATGAGTTCGGCAAGGCTGTCGCCGCGGGCGCGCGCGGCAAAGTTCAGGGCCATACGGTGGCTGAGAACCGGACGGGCCATGTCGATCACATCCTCGGCGCTGGGCGCGAGGCGTCCCTGCAGCATGGCGCTGGCGCGGACGGTCATCATCAGGGCCTGCGCGGCACGCGGGCCGGGGCCCCATGCGACGGTATCGCGCACCCGTTCAGAGGCATCCGGTTCGTCCGGACGGAAGGCGCGGACCAGATCGAGGATCATTTCCACCACCGATTCGCCCACCGGCATGCGCCGCAGCAGGGTCTGGGCGGCCAGCAATTCGTCGCGGGTAAAGACCGCTGTCGCCTTGTCTTCGCTCACGCCGGTGGTGGCGAGGAGGATGTCGCGCTCGGTGTCGCGGTCGGGATAGTTCACGTCGATCTGGACGAGGAAACGGTCGAGCTGCGCTTCGGGCAAAGGATAAGTGCCCTCTTGTTCAATGGGGTTCTGGGTGGCCAGAACGTGGAAGGCGAGGCCAAGGTCACGGTCAGCCCCGGCGACGGTCACGACCCGTTCCTGCATGGCCTGCAGCAGCGCTGACTGGGTACGCGGGCTGGCGCGGTTGATTTCGTCCGCCATCAGCAATTCGCAGAAGATCGGCCCCGGAACGAAACGGAAATTCCGCGTGCCATCGGCGGAGGTGTCCAGAACTTCGGAGCCGAGAATATCGGCGGGCATCAGGTCGGGGGTGAACTGGATACGGTTTCCATCAAGGCCCATTACCGTCGAAAGCGTTTCGACAAGGCGGGTTTTCCCAAGCCCGGGAAGGCCGATCAGCAGCGCGTGACCGCCGCAGAGCAGGGCGGCGAGAGTCAGGTCGACGACCCGTTCCTGACCGATGAAACGGCGCGTGATGGATTGCTTGGCTTCGGCCAGTTTGCTTTCCAGCGCCTCGATCTCGGCAACCAGATCTGAGGTATCGGACATGACTTTCCTTTCGGGCGACGTATATGACCTGTATGACTGTTACTCAGTGTATCGTGCAGAAAGGAAATGGCAAAAGCTATGAGCGGACAAAATGCCGTTACCCCGTCAGCCGAAGGCATCGCTGCCTCGATCCGAGCCGCAAAGACGCGCGGATTGCCGCCGGTTCATCTTTGGGATCCCGAGTTTTGCGGCGATCTGGACATGACGATCGCCCGCGATGGCACCTGGTTCTACCTTGGTACGCCCATCGGGCGGCCCGAACTGGTGCGATTGTTTTCGACGATTCTCAAGAAGGAAGACGACAAGTATTTCCTTGTGACGCCGGTCGAAAAGGTCGGCATCACGGTCGAGGACGCGCCTTTTGTGGCGGTGGATTTTGAAACCAAAGGTGAAGGGCGTGATCAGTTTCTGACCTTTACCACCAATGTGGGCGACACCGCGATGGCCGGGCCGGACCATCCGATTCGCGTTGAGCGGGACCCGGAGACCGGCGAACCGTCGCCCTATGTGCTGATACGCGCCAATCTCGAGGCGCTGATCGATCGCAAGAGCTTTTACCGGCTGGTCGAGGTGGGCGAACATCACGAGGACTGGTTTGGCATCTGGTCGGGAGGTCAGTTCTTTCCGATCATCCCGTCCAAGGACCTGCCTGCCTGATCTATCCGGCAAATTCGGGTGGGACGGGTTGATTTTCTCAACGGATTAAGGTTTGTTATCGCTAACATCTTGATGCCTGAAAACAGGACGATCATCGCCGTGCAGCCAGAACCGAAGGTGAGGAAGCTATCATGGCCCTGAATTCTACCGTCGCTCGCGTGACCGAGCGGATCATCGAACGCAGCGCGCCGACCCGGCAGCCCTATCTTGAACGGATGCGGGCCGCCGGAGAGCAAGGTCCGGCGCGGGCGCATCTTTCGTGTAGCGGACAAGCGCATGCTTATGCGGCGGCGGGCGAGGACCAGGAAGAGCTTGCTACCGGTTCTGCGGGTAATCTCGGGATCGTGACGGCATATAACGATATGCTTTCGGCGCATCAGCCGTTTGAGCGGTTTCCCGAGCTGATCCGCACGGCCGCGCGCTCGGTCGGCGGGACGGCTCAGGTGGCGGGCGGGGTGCCTGCCATGTGCGACGGGGTTACCCAAGGCGAGGCGGGGATGGAGCTGAGCCTGTTTTCGCGCGATGCCATCGCGATGGCGACTGGGGTGGCTCTGTCGCATAACGTTTTCGATGCGGCGGTTTTCCTTGGAGTATGCGACAAGATTGTGCCGGGGTTGGTGATCGCGGCGCAGGCATTCGGGCATCTGCCCATCGTGTTTCTGCCCGCCGGTCCGATGACCAGCGGCATCAGCAACGACGAAAAGGCCAAGGTGCGTCAGCAGTTCGCTGCCGGCGAAGTCGGGCGCGAAGAATTGATGGCGGCGGAGATGGCGGCCTATCACGGGCCGGGGACCTGCACCTTTTACGGCACGGCCAACACCAACCAGATGCTGATGGAGTTCATGGGCCTGCACCTGCCCGGCTCCAGCTTTGTCACGCCCAATACCGGTTTGCGCGATGCGCTGACACAGGAAGGCGCGCGGCGGGCGCTGTCGCTGAGCGCGCTGGGCAATGATTATACGCCGACCTGCGATATTCTGGATGAACGCGCCTTTGTGAACGGGATCGTCGGGCTGAACGCGACGGGCGGGTCGACCAACCTGCTGATCCATCTGGTGGCGATGGCGCGGGCCGGGGGGATCGTGCTCGACTGGGAGGATTTCTCGGAACTGTCCGATGCGACGCCGCTGATGGCGCGGGTCTATCCGAACGGTCTGGCCGATGTGAACCATTTCCACGCGGCAGGCGGGCTTGGCTATATGATCGGCGATTTGCTGAAAGAAGGGATGCTGCATCCCGATACCAAAACCGTCGCGGGGCAGGGGCTTGAGCATTACACGGCGGAACCCAAGCTGAAGGGCGACACGCTGGTCTGGGAAGCCGGTTCGGGCGAGAGCCTGAACGAAAAGATCCTGCGGCCTGCAAGCGATCCGTTCCAACCGACGGGCGGGTTGAAACGACTGGCGGGCTCGCTCGGGACGGCAGTTATGAAGATCTCTGCCGTGGCACCGGAGCATCGCGCCGTCGAGGCGAAAGTGCGTGTCTTCCACGATCAGGATGCGGTTAAGGAGGCATTTCGCGCCGGGGAGTTCACCGAGGACACAATTGTAGTCGTGCGCTTTCAGGGGCCCAAGGCGAACGGGATGCCCGAGCTGCATTCGCTGACGCCGGTGCTGGGGGTCTTGCAGGGGCGTGGGCTGAAAGTGGCGCTGGTGACCGATGGCCGGATGTCCGGGGCCTCGGGCAAGGTGCCCTCGGCGATCCATGTCTGCCCCGAGGCGCTGGACGGCGGGCCGATTGCGCGGTTGCGTGACGGGGATATGCTGCGGGTCGACGCGAATACCGGAGAGCTGGAAATCCTGACGGAAGGCGTGATGGACCGTGATCCGGTCGTGCCGGACCTTTCGGCCAATGAATTCGGAACAGGGCGCGAGCTTTTCTCGGTCTTTCGGCGCACCGTCGGCGCGGCCGATACCGGCGCAACCGTATTTGGAGTTTGAACATGTCGATGACCGGAAGCGAAGCGAGCCGCCGCACGCGCGAAATTTGCCAGACCGCGCCGATCGTGCCGGTGCTGGTGGTCAAGGATGCCGCGAAGGCCCGGCCTCTGGCCGAGGCGCTGGTGGCCGGGGGGCTGCCGGTGCTGGAAGTGACCCTGCGCACGCCGGCGGCACTGGACGTGATCCGCGAGATGTCCGGGGTGACGGGCGGCATTGTCGGAGCCGGAACGCTGGTGACGGCAGAGGATGTGCGAGCGGCCAAGGATGCCGGGGCGACATTCGGCGTATCGCCCGGCGCGACTGACGAATTGCTCGCAGCCTGCGAGGCCGAGGATCTGCCGCTTTTGCCGGGGGCGGCGACCGCCACCGAGGCGATGCGGCTGCTGGCGCGGGGCTATGACATGATGAAGTTCTTTCCCGCCGAAGCCTCGGGCGGGGCACCGGCGCTGAAGGCCATCGGCGCGCCGCTGCCTCAGATTTCCTTTTGCCCGACCGGGGGCGTCAGCCTGTCGAACGCGCCGAGCTATCTTGGCCTGTCGAACGTGGTCTGCGCCGGGGGCAGCTGGGTGGCACCGGGCGATGCGGTCGAGGCCGGGGACTGGGCGCGGATCGAGACGCTTGCGAAAGAAGCCAGCACGCTTTGATCGTGGCCGCGCAATCTGAGCGTGATTTGGCTGCAATCACAGGTTACGACTTGGTGAACGAGTGTTGGAGCCTTCATGCCGAGATTTGCCGCGAACCTGTCGTTGCTGTTTACCGAGTTTCCCTATCTGGAAAGATTCGAAGCAGCGGCCCGGGCGGGATTCCGGGCCGTGGAGATCCTGTTTCCTTATGAATTCCCGGCTGGGGAAACCCGGCGTGCGCTGATCTCAAACGATCTCGAACTGGTTCTGATCAATGCGCCGCCGCCGAATTATACTGGCGGAGATCAGGGGTTCGCAGGCGTACCGGGGAGCGAAGCGCGGTTCCAGTATGACATGCGCCGGGTCATGCGTTTTGCCGGGGAATTCCATCCCGGCGTAATCCACCTGATGGCGGGGTACAGCGAAGACCCGGCGGCGGTGGATGTATTGGTGCAGAACCTGCAATGGGCGGCGGATATGGCGCCGATGCAGCAATTCACCATCGAACCGCTGAACCGCACCGACCAGCCGGGCTATGTGCTGAGCGATTTCGACCTTGCGGCGGAGGTATTGGCCCGGGTGGGGCGCGACAATGTCGGGCTGCAGTTCGACACCTATCATGCGCAGGTCATCCATGGAGATGCGCTGGCGGTCTGGGACCGGGTCGCGCCGCTGGTGCGCCATGTGCAGATCGGCGATGTGCCGGGCCGGGTGGAGCCCGGGGGCGGCCATTTCGATTTCAGGGGGTTTTTCGAGATGCTGGACGCGACCGGCTATGCAGGCTGGGTCAGCGCCGAGTATCACCCGAGGACGAAACTGACCAAGGACAGCCTTGGCTGGATGCGGTAGCGGGGGCTCTGCCCCGTCCGCTGGCGCGGACTCCCCGGGATATTTTCAGACCCAAAGAAGGATCAGTGCGCTTCGGCCCAGTTCTGTCCGCGTCCCGCATCGACGGTCAGCGGCACGGCGAGATCGACCGCCGGGAGAGCGGCGGATTCCATGACCTCGCGGGCTTTTTCGATGGTCTGGTCGACGTGGTCGTCGGGGACTTCGAAGAGCAGTTCGTCATGGACCTGCAGCAGCATGCGGGCGGGCAGATCTTTCAGCGCGGCGGGCATCCGGGTCATGGCGCGGCGGATCACGTCGGCGGCGGTGCCCTGGATCGGGGCGTTGATCGCGGCGCGGCGGGCGAAGCCGGCATGCGGACCCTTGGCGTTGATCTCGGGCGTGTGGATGCGGCGACCGAACAGGGTTTGCACGTAGCCATTGTCCTTGGCGAACTGGATGGTGTCATCCATGTAAGCGCGGATGCCGGGGAAGCGTTCGAAATAGCGGTCGATAAAGCCCTGCGCCTCGGCCCTTGGGATGCGCAGGTTGCGGGCGAGGCCGAAGCCGGAGATGCCGTAGATCACGCCGAAGTTGATCGCCTTGGCCTGACGGCGGATGTCGGGGGTCATTTCATCGAGCGGCACGTCGAACATTTCCGACGCGGTGAGCGCGTGGATGTCGATGCCGTCGGCAAAGGCCTGTTTGAGTTCCGGTATGTCAGCGATATGGGCGAGGATGCGCAGCTCGATCTGGGAATAGTCGAGCGAGAGCAGGGTGTTGCCCGGCTCGGCGATGAAGGCTTCGCGGATGCGGCGGCCTTCTTCGGAGCGGACCGGGATGTTTTGCAGGTTGGGCTCGTTGGAGGAGAGGCGCCCGGTGTTGGCGCCGGTGATGGAATAGGAGGTGTGGACGCGGCCGGTGTCGGCGTTGATGTGGTTCTGCAGCGCGTCCGTATAGGTCGATTTCAGCTTTTGCAGCTGGCGGTAATCAAGCACTCGGGCGGGGAAATCATGCAAGGTCGCGAGGTCTTCGAGCACATCGGCGGGGGTGGACCACTGGCCGGTCTTGGTTTTCTTGCCGCCCTCGAGGCTCATCTCTTCGAAAAGGATCGCGCCGACCTGCGCCGGGGATTGCACGTTGAATTCGTGACCGGCAAGGTCGTAGAGTTCGGCCTCGAGCCCGGCCATTTTCTGCGAAAAGGCGTTGGACATGCGCGAGAGTGTGTCGCGGTCGACCTTGATTCCGTGCATCTCCATCTGCGCGAGCACCGGCACCATCGGGCGTTCCATGGTCTCGTAGACGGTGGTGACGCGGGCGCGGTGCAGCTGCGGTTTGAAGGTCTGCCAGAGGCGCAGGGTGATATCCGCGTCCTCGGCCGCGTAGGGGGTGGCATCCTCGATCGGGACCTTGTCGAAGGTGATCGCCGATTTGCCGGTGCCGAGCAGCGGTTTGATCGGGATCGGCGTGTGGTTGAGATAGCGTTCGGAGAGGACATCCATGCCGTGGTTATGTTCGCCCGCGTGCAGCGCGTAGGACATGAGCATGGTGTCGTCGATCGGCGCGATGTCGATGCCGTTGCGGGCAAAGATCTTGGCGTCGTATTTCATGTTCTGGCCGATCTTGAGGATGGCGGGATCCTCGAGCACCGGTTTTAGCAGGTCGAGCGCCTCTTGCAGGGGGATCTGGCCGTCGAGCAGCCCATCGGAGCCGAAGAGATCACCGGCCTTCCCATCCTTGTGGGTCAGCGGGATGTAGCAGGCATGGCCGGGGTCGACGCAGAGCGAGATGCCGACCAGATCGGCGGTCATTTCATTGAGACCGGTGGTTTCGGTATCGACGGCGACGTGCCCGCGTTCGCGGATGCGCGCGATCCAGGTCTCCAGCGCGGCGGTGTCGGTCACGCAATCATGCTGGGCCTTGTCGAAGGCGGGCATTTCCGGTGCGTCCTCACCGGGTTGTTCGGCGGGCGGTTCGGGAATGGTTGGGGCCTCGACGTCGAGCTTGTCGGCGATGCGTTTGGTGAGCGTGCGGAATTCCATGCGGGTCAGGAACTCCATCAGCTTTTCAGCGTCCGGATCGCGGACTTCGAGATCGTCGAGGGTGAAGGTAAGCGGCGTCTCGCAGTCGAGCTGGACGAGCTTTTTCGACAGTTCGATCTGTTCTCGCATGTCGATGAGGGTCTGGCGGCGCTTGGGCTGCTTGATTTCCTCGGCACGGTCGAGAAGGGATTCGAGATCGCCGAATTCGTTAATCAGCAGCGCGGCGGTCTTGATGCCGATACCGGGCGCGCCGGGCACGTTATCGACCGAATCTCCGGCGAGGGCCTGCACGTCCACCACACGCTCGGGGAAGACACCGAATTTCTCGAAGACACCGTCACGGTCGATGCGCTTGTTCTTCATCGCGTCGAGCATTTCGACGCCGTCGCCGACCAGCTGCATCAGGTCCTTGTCGGAACTGATGATCGTCACCCGGCCGCCAAGGTCGCGGGCCTGGCAGGAGAGAGTGGCGATGATGTCGTCGGCCTCGTAGCCTTCCATTTCCTCGCAGGCGATGTTGAAAGCGATGGTGGCCTCGCGGGTCAGCGGGATCTGCGGGCGCAGGTCCTCGGGCATGGCTTCACGGTTGGCCTTGTACTGGTCGTACATGTCATTGCGGAACGTATGGCTGCCCTTGTCGAAGATCACCGCCACATGGGTCGGCGCATCGGGACCAGTGCTGTCTTCGACATAGCGTTGCAGCATGTTGCAAAAACCCGAGACCGCGCCGATGGGCAAGCCGTCTGATTTGCGGGTCAGCGGCGGCAGCGCATGATAGGCGCGGAAGATAAAGGCGGACCCGTCGATCAGGTGCAGATGGCATCCCTTGCCGAATTGCGTCTTGGTCACGTTGGCCCCCTTTGGTCGGTCATTGGCCGAGTTATCCCGTATCCGCGCGCGAGGGGCAATCGCTGATCTTGCGCATTTCGACGGCTTGCCGGGGGTGTTCGCGACACACGCTAGCTGGACCCTTGCCTTGGGGGCTTGCGCCGGGCCGCGGGACGCGGTCACTTGGCAGGGTAAGACAACGCGCGGGATGCAAAGATGGAAGCGGTGGACAAGACCCGGATCATGAAGGCGGTGGATGCGCTTTTCGACGAGGAGGTCGCGTTTCTGGCGGAGCTGACCTCGCACCCGTCGACGCGGGGCAATGAGCAGAGCGCACAGGATTTCATCGCGGGAGAGTTGGAAACGCGCGGCTACGAGGTCGACCGCTGGCAGGTGAAGGTCGAGGATATCCGCGACATGCCGGGGTTTTCGCCGGTGATCGGGAATTACGAGGATGCGGTGAACGTCGTGGGCACACGGCGGGCCAGTTCGGGCGGTGCCTCGCTGATTCTGAACGGGCATGTGGATGTGGTGCCCGAGGGGCCTCTCGACATGTGGGATACGCCGCCTTTCGAGCCACGCATCGACGACGGATGGATGTATGGGCGCGGCGCCGGGGACATGAAGGCGGGGATCGCGTCGAACCTTTTCGCGCTTGATGCGCTGCGTGATTGCGGAATGGGCCCGGCGGGGGACGTTTTCTTTCAATCGGTGGTCGAAGAGGAATGTACCGGAAACGGGGCGCTGGCCTGCCTGCAACGGGGCTATCGGGCGGATGCGGCGCTTATCCCGGAACCATTCGATGAAATGCTGGCCTGTGCGCAGCTTGGGGTGATCTGGTTTCAGGTGCATCTGAGGGGCATGCCGACCCATGCGGCTTATGCGGGCGAGGGGGCCAATGCCATCGAAGCGGCGATTCCGATCATCGCCGCCCTGCGCGAGATGGAGGAACGCTGGAACGGGGCCGAGCACCGGCATGGCGCCTACGAACATGTCCACCATCCGCTGAACCTGAATATCGGCAAGATCCAAGGCGGCGACTGGGCGAGTTCGGTGCCCGCTTGGTGCGTGCTGGACCTGCGGATGGGAATCTTTCCCGGTCAGGATATCGAGAGTTGCAAGGCCGAGATCGAGACGGTCATTCGTGAGGCCGCGCAGAAAAACGCATTTCTTCGCAACAGCTTGCCGGATGTGATTTATCACGGCTTCCATGCCGAGGGCTATGCGCTGGGCGACGATGGCAGCGAGAGGGCGAAACGCGCGATCAGCGCGCTTGAGGCCGCGCATGACGGGGTGAATGGGACGGCATTGAAACAGGTGCCGCTGACCGCAACGACCGATGCCCGGTTCTTTGGTCTTTACGCGGATACGCCTGCGTTGGTCTACGGTCCGGCTTCCGAGGCGATCCACGGTTTCAACGAGCGCGTCGACCTGGAAAGTCTGCGGCGTGTGACCCAGGCCACCGCGCTCTTCATCGCGAACTGGTGCGGGCTGGAGCGCCTTTAAAAAGCCTTTAGCGTGCGATGGGAATGTCACACTGATGGGGGAAAGGATTTTGCGTCTTCACCCTAGGAGTGGGGTTTATATAACGAAGATTAAGTCCTTTTCCCGGCGTTATTTTCCCGGATTTCGAGGTTGTTCAGTTTGAGATTCGATACACGAACGGCGAATGTCGGCATCCTGATCGTCTGTGTTCTGACGACGCTTGGGGTTTATCGCTTTGTGTCGGATCAGCGTACCTTTGGAGCGAGGGAAGATTTCGCCGCGATTACGGCCTATCATCGGGATGCATTGCAGAACCGGATGAATTCGTGTCGCTCGGCTCTTGCCGGGCTTGCAGGGTTGTTTTCCGGCTCACAAACGGTCGAACGGGATGACCTGCGACGCTTTATGTCCGAGATGGCGATCCGGAACTACCTGCCGGGTATTCTTGGCCTTGGGTATATCGAACAGGTAGCGCGCGAAGATCTCGATGCATTCATCGCCGAGGCGGCAGCGCATGGGCAGCCGAACCTGCAGGTCCATCCGGACACGGGGGCCGATCCGCTTTTCATCGTCAAGTATATCGAACCGCAGGACGAGAATTCGGATGCCATCGGACTTGATCTGAATTTCGACGAAACCCGCAGCAAAACGGCGGTGATCGCCCGCGATACAGGGACGCCCCTGCTGACGCCGAGCCTGCAACTGGTGCAGGATGGGATCGGCAAGCCGGGTTTCCTGTTGCTGATGCCGTTATACTGGCCGGATCTGGAGACGAACACGCAGGACCAGCGGCGTGCCGCGTTTCGTGGCTGGGTTTATATGCCGTTCATCGGGGAGAATTTTCTTTCCGGTTTGACGAGCCTTGAACATCACGAGTTCGAGTTCCGCGTTTTCGAGAGTTCTGTCGTGGCGCCGGAGCATCTGATCTATGACTCGGCCCCCGAGGGGTTCGACCGGGAGGCGGCAAGGTTCCGGGAGGTCGAGCTGATCGAGGCCTTTGGCCGGACATGGACGATCGAATGGTCGAGCAGCCAGAACTACGAGGCGACCCAGACCGACCATTTCGATCTGATCATCCTGTTGGCGGGGCTGGTGCTTACTTCGCTTATCGGCTTCCTCCTGTGGACGATCTCGCGGCGGGAACAGGTGATTACGCAGCAAGTCATCGAGAAGACCCATGCGCTGAAGACCCGCGAAGAGGAAAACCGGGCGATCATCGAGAACGCTGTTGTCGGCTTTGTTACCATCGATGGCGACCATCGGGTGATCCGCTGCAACGAGATCGCTTGCAAGATCATGAGTAAATCCCGGACCGAAGTGTCCGGTGCCAAGATTGTGGATGTCGTCCCCGAACTCGAAACCGTGCCGGAAGCGGACGAGATCCAGAATGTTCCGGTCGAAAACGGCGCGCGGATACTGGGCGTTGGCAAGAGTCATTGGAAAACCGCCGAAGGCGCAGATCGCACGACATTCATCCTGCGCGACATCACCGCGCTTGAACGCGCGCATGAACAGGTGGCGGAAACCGAACGGCGCTGGGATCTGGCGCTGCGTGGGGCTGAAATCGGGGTTTTCGACATTAATCTCGAAACCGGTAAATCCGCTGTCTCGGCAAGCTGGCGACGGCTGATGCAGATTGATGATGGAATCCCAAACGAATCCCTGCAGGAGCATTTCATGTCCAGGGTTCATCCCGACGATCTGCCCGCGCTGCTCGCCTCTGATCAAGCCTGTATCAAGGGTGAGACTGACCGGTCGCTGTCACTTTACCGGCTGAAGCCCCCTGAGGGGAGCTGGCGTTGGATGCGGTCGGACGCGGCCGTGGTTGATCGCGATGTCAAAGGACGGGCGATGCGGCTTGTCGGGGCGCAGACCGATGTGACCGAGGAGCTTCTTGCGCAGGCATCGCTACGCAGCAGCGAGGAAAGGTTCCGGCTGATCTTTTCCAGCGCGCCTATCGGCAACGCGGTGATCGACGTGAATGGCCATTTCACGATGGTGAACGAAGCGCTCTGTCAGATGGTCGGCTACAAGAAGGACGAGATGGAGGGCGGGCGCAATTTCGTCCACCTGATCTCGCGCGAGGATTCCGAGCGGATCATTCCGGAGGTCGCGCGTCTGAAGGCCAGCGGGGCGCATTCCTTTGAAACGGAATGCCAGATCATCCGTAAGGACGGGTCGAGGTTCTGGGGGATGGTCGATGTTGGCTGGACCCATGACGACCAGATCGACGAGGACATCTATATCATGCAGATTGGTGACATCACCGAGAAGAAGCATGTGGAAAAGATCAAGAGCGAGTTCGTTGCGACGGTGAGCCACGAGCTGCGCACACCGCTGACGGCAATCCGCGGGGCCTTGGGATTGCTTGAGGCATCGACCGCGGACTACATCGCCCCGCCAGCCAAACGACTTTTGGACATGGCGCAGTCCAACGCGGAACGGCTGATCGGGCTCGTCAGCGATATTCTTGACATGGAGCAGATTGAATCCGGTCGGATGACTTTCAATTTTTCCGAAGAAATGGTTTCGGAGGTCATGAAGGATGCCGAAAGCCAGATGCTTTGCTACGCGGACAATCTGGGCGTTACCCTGCAATTCGACCCGCCGGAAGAGGACTGCACCATCTGGACCGATACCGCGCGGATCGCGCAGGTCTTTGATAACCTCATTTCAAATGCGTGCAAGTTTTCGGAGAGCAAAGGCACGGTTTACGTCAAGGGCGAGGTCCGGGGCGAAGACGTGCTGTTTTCAGTGCGCAACCGGGGCCGCGGCGTGCCGGATTCCTTCCGTACCAAGATCTTCCAGCCGTTTTCGCAGGTCGATAGCACAGACACCCGTGAAAAGGGGGGGACGGGTCTTGGGTTGAGTATCTGCAAGCGGATGATCAACCACATGGGCGGCGAGATCGGCTATGACAGCGAGCTTGGCGAAGAGACGGTTTTCTGGTTCACAATGCCACGCTATCTGAGAGATTCTCAAAATGATAACGGTGCGCTTGCCTCTACGGCAGCGAATGGTTAGGAAATATTTGAGTAAGGGAGCGCAACTTTTGTAATCTCCGGCCGTCAGGTTTTATTGGATTGTTTTTGAACATTTCCAATTTTTGACATTATCTGGACCCCAAATTGCGCTCTTGGTCGGGTAGTCCGGCTCAAAGACAATTGATCGGTTATATTTGGTTTGTTGGTCTCCGAGCATAAGAAAGTGACGGTGAAGAAATCACCGGCCGCCGCAGAGGACAGGGGCAGGAATCACATGAACTTTTCCAAGTTCGTCCCCGGACAAGGCGCCGCCATTCTGGCTGCTGCCCTGTCTATCCTTGCAGGCAGCGGCGCATTTGCACCGGAGGCTAAATTTTGGAGCAAACAAACGGGTAGCGTGTTTACGGCTATCTTTTTAGTGAGCATATGAAGCGCATGCATGCGAATCACGAAAACTCATCGTACACATCAAAAATGTTGATGGATATTGCGGCTTTGGACCAGCATGCGATGATCCAGATCACCGATTTGCAAGCGAAGATCATCGAAGTAAATGACTGCCTCCTATCGGCTACCGGGTTTTCGAGTTCAGACCTGATCGGCCAATCGGCAAGCTCGCTTTATCATGAGCGTGACAGGCCGAAGGCCTTTGAGATTCGCGACAAGATCAATGACGGTCAGGCCTGGACGGGCGAGATGCGTCTGTTGCGCAAGGACGGATCGGTGATGTGGACGCAGGCTACTATCGTGCCGCGCCGCGACTCCGAGGGCGCGCTGGTTGGCGCGATTTCGATCCGGAGCGATATCTCGGAAAGCAAGTTCGCGGATCATCATAACGATCTGACGACAACGCTGCACAAGCTGTCTGATGAAGTCTACATGATCGATTCAGATACGTTTTCGTTCACCTATATGAACGAAGCAGCAATGCGGCGTGCCAAGACGAACGAGTCGGGCTATGAAAACTGGAACCTGCGCAAGGTGTTCAGTGAGAAGGATTTCGATGGTTTTGTGCAACGCATTGCGCCGCTGCTCGACGGCAAGACGGACCAGGTCCATTACGATGCCGTCCTGTTTAAAGTTCCCTATGAGCTGAGGCTACAATTATACAAGGCGCCCGCCGGGAAACGCATTATCGTCGCCATTCTTCGGGACAAGACCGAACAGGCCGAGATTGAGCGCGTGCGTGCAGAATTGCTCGCCACGATCAGCCACGAGCTGCGCACGCCGATGACGTCGATCAAGGGCGCCATGGGGCTTTTGCTGTCGAACGCGGCTGGTGAGTTGCCGGAGAAAGCGCGCGGCATGCTGAGCATCGCCTATCGCAACGCGGACCGGCTGGTGATGATCATCAACGACATCCTCGATATCGAGAAGATCGCCGCTGGCCAGATGGATTTCGACATGCAGGTCATGCCGCTGGTCGTGGTGGTCGAGGAAGCGATCGCCGCGAATGAACAATTTGCCAACCGTTTCGATGTATCGGTTTCCTTGATGGAAGCGGACCGCGATGCGACGGCCAGTTTTGATTTCGGGCGGACGCTGCAGGTTCTGACGAACCTCTTGTCCAACGCGGCCAAGTTCTCGCCTCCGGGCGGCCGTGTCGAAGTGGCGATGAAGCGGGT
Source organism: Heliomarina sp. (assembly GCF_052826185.1). NCBI lineage: Bacteria > Pseudomonadati > Pseudomonadota > Alphaproteobacteria > Rhodobacterales > Roseobacteraceae > Heliomarina > Heliomarina sp. The sequence continues at coordinate 63,838 of NZ_JBRBUI010000048.1, forward strand.
CAATGACCGGATGCGGATCAGCGTACGCGATTTTGGCGAAGGGATCGACGAGGCCGCGCAGGCCAGTATTTTCGAGCGGTTCACGCAGGCGGCCTCGGGGTCACGCCGCGGAGTTGCGAGCACGGGGCTTGGGCTAAACATTGCCCGTGCGATCATGGACGAGCAAAACGGGTCGATCGATTTCGTCAGCCGACTGGGCGAAGGCTCGACGTTTTTTGTTGAGTTCCCGCTGGTCGAAGTCGGGTCGATTTACGACGCCGATGAACGGGACGGGGATAAGCAGGTGGAAGGCGCTTAACGATGCTTAGATTAATGCATGTCGAAGACGACGAGGATATCCGGGAAGTTGCCAAGATGGCGCTGGAGTTTTCGGGACAATTCGAGATCATTCAATGCCCGTCGGGGGAGGAAGCCATCGAACGGGCACCCGAGTTCAAACCCGAAGTGCTTCTTCTGGACGTGATGATGCCGGGCATGAGTGGTCCGACGACCTTGCAGCATCTGCGTAAGATCGAGGGCTTGCAGGACACGCCTGCCATCTTCATGACCGCGCGGGCGCAACCTTCGGAGATCGAGGAATTGAAGGCGCAGTCGGCTTTGACGGTCGTGGTGAAACCCTTTGATCCGATCACCCTTGGCGATCAGATCATGGCGGCGCTTCGCGGCTGACGGGATTTCAGTCCAACGAAAAAGGCGCGCCGTTTAACTGGCGCGCCTTTTTCGTTTGGGGGCGGGATCAGGCGTATTTCGCCTGCGCCACCGGCCAATCTTCGAGCGCTTCTTCGGCTATAGCGAAAAAGCGGCCCAGGTCGATGAACACCTGCTCAAGATCGGGTGTCCCTTTTTTCATCAGTCCGACGATATTGTTTTCACAGGTGCGGGCCATGTCGCCCAATTCCTGAAGGCCGAGCGTTCCGGCCGTACCCGCGATCTTGTGCAGGATGCCCTGGCTCTGGTCGAGCGCTTCCATGTCGAGCGAGTCTTCGTCCATCTCGGCAAAGAATTCCTCAAGCTCGTTGAGGCGGTCGGGAAGCATGTCGAGGAAACGTGCGCGGATGCGGCCGATTCCCGGGATCATCTGTTCATCCATCATTTCAGCCTGCCCGTTCAGCCAGCCAGTAGCTTTCTTGTGCTTTCTCGCGGCGCAGCGCTTCTTCCTCGGCGCTGGCATGGGCATCGATAACCGCGTCGATCGCATTGCGACCGGCACGCCAGATCAGGCGGTGCGCCTCACCCGGGCAGACACGGAAATCAAGCTTTCGGCCATCGCAGAAATGCAAATCCATCTGGTGGATCTGAAGGTTGATCGCATCGGTCAGATTGTTCAGATCCGGGCGGTAACCGTTTTCGACAACGCAGACAAAAGTGCCATTCCCGGCATAAGCGATCAGGAATTGCTGCGGCTTGAGGCAATCCGAGATCGCCTCGGACGTATCAGTGATCAGGCATTCAAACCCGAAAGGTGTGCTTTCGCGATAGAGTTGCTCGATCCGGCGGATAGAGAAGGCAAAGACGGTCGAGCCGAAAAGCGAGCCACGCGAGAGCTGCGTGATGTAGTTTTCAAATGCGAAATAGTCGATGACCCCGTCCACATCCATGATCGTGACAGGTTCGTTCAGGGAGACCTTGACCGGTTCCTGCGGGATGTCGTTGCGGCTGACGGCAAAGATCTTCTTAGCCGCGCCGTCGGTGGTGATCAGCCTGTCTTCGGCGCTTTTGATGCGGAATTTCAGTTCCGTGATGTCGAAAGGCTTGGTGACATAGTCGGTGGCGCCGGCGGTGAAGGCATTGTCAATATAGGCCTTGTCCGACATGGCGGTGATCATGAGGATCGGCGTGGCGACGTAGCGATCCATAAGACGAAGCCGCGAACAGAGCTGGATACCGTCCATTTCGGGCATCTGGATGTCGAGCAGGAAACAGTCGAAAGGTTCGCAAGCAGGATCTTTGACGATTTCCAGCGCCGCCAGAGCAGAGTCTGCGGTCGTTATGTCGTGATCGCCAAAAGTAGCGAGAAGCTCGGCGAGCAGTTCGAGGATGATCGGATCGTCATCTACTGCCAGTACACGCATTTTTAGCCTCGTTCCCTTGCCTTGAAAGCAAATTCTGATTTCTGGACAGTAGCTTCTGCCCGTTTGTCACCCGCGATTCTCTTTTCTGAATACAGGCCGTTGCTTTATTTCTACAAAACATTGAGGCGCGAATGTGGCGGGCGATTGGGCTTTTAAAGAAGCAATTCAGCTAAAAGTGACGAATCACTTCACCTGCTTTGATTCGCGTCGGATTCGATGAACCAGAATTTCAAAGTAAATTGACTGGAGAAACTGGCGCGCCTTAAAATTTAGGGTTTTCAGCTAGTTACAAAAAGAGACGAGGCGCCGGATAATCCATCCGATCGCAATGCCCGCAATACAACCAAGGCAATCAATTGCGAAGTCGCCGAATTCGCGATCGCGTCCGACAAAGGGCTGGATCAATTCAATTGCCCCGCCAAAAGCAACGATCATCGGGACTATCCACACCATCCGTCGTGGTGCAAGAATCGCTGTTGGCAGGGTCAGAACCAGGAAGGCCTGAAAGTGGTTGGCCTTGTCGTTGCCGGGCAAGCTCGGGATTTCGGGTGCGGGGCTGAGGGTGCCATAGGCGATCCCCAGCGCCAGGATCAACGTCATGGCCATCGCCGCAGGTTCGATAAGGCTGGAAACACCCGTTCTGGCAATATTTTTGGGCGGCACAGCAGGCGTTGTCCTTTGGTCTTGAATTCGTTGCGATAACAACGCGGCCTTTATCGGAAATGCAAGGTGCGGAAAATGCGCGACGCGAATTTTCAGGAGTGGCGGCCTGCGCTGACGGGTTTTGCGGCAGAACCCCGCCACGCGTGGTAGATCCGCGAAAGATGTGTCCGGACGTGGGTGGCCAAGGCGAGGACCAGCAATGTGCCTGAGCCGGCTCCCATATAGAAAAGAAGTGCTGTAACCAGTCCATATCCGCTGAGCAGGGCCCAGCCTGCTGACAGAAATGCGGCTGCCATGGCGGCTATGATCATACCTAAGACCACTCGAACGTCTCCCGACGCGAAGCTGATTTCAACGACGCGAAGCTGATTTCAACACGGCCCGTTTCGCGTTGGACAAGTGAGCCCCAAGTTCGTTACCGACGCGTTAACGATAAATTTTTAGTATTTGGTTTGGCGGAAAATGGCTGATTCGCTGCGAGTGGATTGACATGCATGCATATAGTAAGTATGCACCTTAATTAAGATTCGAGGAGGGGATCATGTCCGAACAATTGGGAACGCTCGAAGAGCTGCCGGAGGATTACCGCAACGATATGGCAAGCGCGGGCGTCGCGCCGCTGTGGCCGATGATGCGGAACGTGCTGCCGCATGGCGCACCGAAACCAGTAACGCGCCCGGGTCACTGGACGTATGACTCGTTACGTCCTCTTCTGCTGCGCGCCGGTGAATTGACCCCGGTCGAAAAGGCCGAGCGCCGCGTGCTGGTCCTGTCGGACCCCGGTCGCGGAACAGGCGCGATGCAGGCGACGTCTTCGATCTACCTTGGCATGCAGCTCTTGCTGCCCGGAGAGACCGCCCCAGCGCACCGCCACACTCCGTCGGCTGCGCGCATAATTGTCGAGGGCGAGGGTGGCTTTACCGTGGTCGATGGCGAAAAGCTTCCCATGGAAAACGGTGATCTGGTGCTGACACCCGGTGGTGACTGGCACGATCATGGTCATGAAGGCAGCGAGCCGGTGGTCTGGCTCGACGCGCTTGATCTGCCGCTTTTCGTATATCTCGAAGGGTCTTACGCCGAGGAAGCCCCCTTGCAGGCGCAGCGCAACCGGCCCGATGCCAGCGAGGTTGAATATCGCGCCGCAGGTCTGGCTCCATCGCGGCGGCTGGACAGCACGGTGCGACGCTATCCGATGATGCGTTACCCCTGGGCGCGGACAGAAGCGGCGCTTCGCGAAATGGCACGGTGGGGTGACGATGGCATTGCCGAGGTCGATTACATCAATCCCGAAACCGGGCAGGACGTTTTGCCGACGATGGGGTTCACCGCGATGATGCTGGAGGCCGGGCAGAGTGATGCGCCGCCGCTGCGGTCCACCTCGGCTGCCTTCCACGTGATCAAGGGGTCGGGGAAAACGGTGGTAAACGGTGAAGAAATCAGCTGGGGTCCCAAGGACACCTTTACGGCGCCAGTCTTTGCGGACATCACCCATCATGCCGACAGCGAGGCGTTTCTGGTTCGTATCCACGACCGTCCGCTGCAGGAGAAACTTGGATACTATGAGGAGCGCGCCAAATGAGTGAGCTTTTGTTCGACCTGCCAAAACCCGTGACCATTCCGGTCAAAGGCGAAACGGCAGAATACCCTATTGGCCGGATTTTTTGCGTCGGGCGTAACTATGCCGCCCATGCTGCGGAAATGGGGTTCGAGGTCGACCGCGAGGCGCCGTTCTATTTCACCAAGTCGCCGGCCAACGCGGTGCTGACCGGGGCGACCATGCCTTACCCGCCGGGCACGAAGAACTTTCATTATGAAATGGAACTGGTGATGGCAATCGGCGCGCCGGTGTTCCGGGCCAGCAAGGAAGAGGCCGAGGCGGCGATCTATGCCTTTGGCTGCGGGCTCGACATGACGCGGCGGGATCTTCAGATTGCATCGCGCGAAAAGCAGCGGCCTTGGGATCTGGGCAAGGATGTCGAGGACAGTGCCGTTTTCTCGCCGCTGACCAAGGCCGGTGACCTGTCCGAAATGGACAGCAAGCGTATCCATCTTGAGGTGAACGGCGAGGTCAAGCAGGACGCGACGCTGGCCGAGCTGATCTGGAAGCTGGACGAGATCATCATGGATCTTTCCAAATTCTATCACCTGCGCCCCGGCGACGTGATCATGACGGGCACGCCTGCGGGTGTTGGTCCGGTTGTGGCGGGCGACAAGATCACCGGCGGTATCGACGGTCTGGACACGATCAGCCTGACGCTGAGCGACGCGGAATAACGGCGACCCGCCGCTGGGCGGGTCATTTCAACGTGAGTTACTGACCCCGATGCCCGGGGAAAGCGTTCGTCCGTGAAAAAGGGCGAGGGAGGAAGTCATGTCCAACGATCAGATCCTTGTGGCCGGTGGTGGTATTGGCGGTTTGGCGACGGCGATTGGCCTTGCCCAGAAAGGCTTTTCGGTGCTGGTGCTGGAAAAGGCCGCGCAGCTTGGCGAGATCGGTGCGGGCATCCAGCTTGGGCCGAACGCCTTTCATGCTTTCGACTACCTTGGTGTCGGGGAAACCGCCCGCGAGATGGCGGTTTATATCGACAATCTTCGCCTTATGGATGCGCTGAGTGGTGAGGAGATCACCCGCATTCCGCTGGATGAGGCGTTTCGCAAACGGATGGGCAACCCATATGCAGTTGTGCATCGGGGCGACCTGCACGGGGTGTTCCTGCGGGCCTGTGAAAATCATCCCAAGGTCGAGCTGCGCACGAACAGCGGCGTCGAGTCCTATGATCAGGACGGCAATCAGGTGACGGCGATCCTGTCGGACGGGAGCCGTGTGACCGGCTGCATGCTGATCGGGGCCGACGGGCTTTGGTCGAACATCCGCAAGCAGATGCTGAATGACGGCGCGCCGCGTGTGTCGGGCCACACCACCTATCGCTCGGTCATTCCTACTGAACAAATGCCGGAGGATCTGCGCTGGAATGCGGCGACGCTCTGGGCCGGGCCGAAATGCCATATCGTGCACTACCCGCTCAAGGGCTGGAAGATGTTCAATCTTGTCGTGACCTATCACAATGACGCGCCCGAACCGGTCGCGGGCAAACCGGTGAGCCATGACGAGGTGCGGCGTGGGTTTGAGCACGTGGCGCCGATTGCCAAGCAAATCATCGACAAGGGCAACGACTGGAAGCTGTGGGTTCTTTGCGACCGCGATCCGGTGATGAACTGGGTCGACGGGCGCGTGGCGCTGCTGGGGGATGCGGCTCATCCAATGTTGCAATATTTTGCGCAAGGGGCCTGCATGGCGATGGAGGATGCTGTCTGCCTGTCACACCTGATGAGCGAGGGTGACGGAAATATCGAAGCCACTCTGGCGGCCTATCAGGATAAACGTCGCTTGCGCACCGCGCGGGTGCAGCTACAGTCGCGGGAGATTGGGCAGCATGTCTACCATCCAGCAGGTGCCCATGCAGAGCTGCGAAATGCTGTCATGAACGCGCGTTCGCCCGATGAATGGTACGATCAGATCGATTGGCTGTATGGCAGTACGGGGCTTGAAGGTGCCATTTCCGCAGAAACCCGGACCCAAAGATAGATATACGACATAACAAACTTGCCGAATCAGCGGTTTTTATGCCAAGCCGTTGGTAAGGCCTGCTTGCAATATATCTCCGTTACGGCAGTATATTGCATAAGTACAGGTCTAAAGGGAGGAAATTTATGACAAAACGTAGAACGCTTTTGGGCGCGATGGGCGGCGTAGCACTTGCAGCTCTGGCGACCGGTTTCATGGGCACGGCGGCGCTGGCTCAGGAAGTTACCTTGAAAATGCACCACTTCCTGCCGCAGCAGGCAAACGTCCCTAAGGACGTTCTGGAAGTCTGGGCGAAGAATGTCGAAGAAGGTTCGGACGGCCGGATCAAGGTTGACATCTACCCGTCCATGCAGCTGGGCGGCAAGCCGCCAGAGCTGATGGACCAGGTGATCGACGGCGTTGCTGACGTGGTGTGGACCGTGGTCGGCTACACGCCGGGCCGCTTCCCCAGCACCGAGGTGTTCGAGTTGCCCTTTATGATGACCAACGCGCGGGCGATGAGCCAAGCCTATTGGGAAATCTTCGAGGAAGACCTGAAGGACACCGAATTTCAGGATGTTCATATCCTCGGCACATGGGTGCACGGGCCGGGCATGATCCACTCCAAGGATCCGGTGAATTCGCCCGAGGATCTGCAGGGCATGAAGATCCGCGGCGGTTCGCGCTCGGTCAACATGCTGCTCACCGAACTGGGCGCAACGCCGGTCGGGATGCCGGTTCCGGCCGTTTCCGAGGGGCTGTCCAAGGGTGTGATCGACGGTACCACCATTCCGTGGGAAGTGACGCCGGCGCTGAAGGTGTCGGAGCTGGTGCACAACCACACCGAATTCGACGGCAAGGCGCTCTATGTTCTGACCTTTGTTCTGGCGATGAACAAGCAGAAGTACGAAAGCCTGCCCGACGATCTGAAAAAGGTCATCGACGACAATTCCGGCGTTGAATTCTCGATCTTTGCTGGTGGCACGCAGGCGGATGCCGATGGCCCCGCACGCCAGATCGCTGTCGATCTTGGCAACAACATCATCACCGTATCCGAAGAAGATGCGGCGGCCTGGGAAGAAGCGGCCCAGCCCGTGTACGATGCATGGCTGTCCGACATGGAAAGCAAGGGCAAGGATGGGCAGGCGCTGCTCGAGAAAGCCCGGATGCTGATCGACAAATACACTGACTAAATACATCTGAGAGGGCGCGGCGAGATCAGCCGCGCCCTTTCTGTCATTGGGACGGGGATGGGACATGAAGACCTTGATGACGGGACTTTCCCGCTTCATGGCGATTCTGGGCGGCATCGTCCTGAGTTTGCTGATCATTCTTACATGCGTATCGATTGCCGGGCGCCTGCTAAACGGGTTCTTCCACGGTAACTTCATGCAATCGGTGGCACCGGGTTTTGCCGACTGGGCCATTGGCGCCGGGGTCGGCCCGATCACCGGGGATTTCGAACTGGTCGAGGCCGGGGTGGCTTTTGCGATCTTTGCCTTTATCCCGCTGTGCCAAATTACCGCGAGCCATGCATCGGTCGATATCTTTGCCAACATGATGGGCCCCCGGGTCAACCGTTTCCTGCGGGCGGTTATCGAGGTGGTCTTTGCCGCGACGCTCGTGCTGATCGCCTGGCGGCTTTACGAAGGCATGCTGTCTAAGATGAGCTATGGGGAAACCAGCTTTCTTTTGCAGTTCAAGGTCTGGTGGGCCTATGCGGCGAGCCTGTTCGGCGCGGTCGTGTCGGCCCTCGTCAGCATCTACGTCGCCTTCGTGCGTATCTATGAATTTCTGACCGGCAACATCGTCATCCGGGAAGGTGTGGAGGTTGCTGATGAGCACACTTGAAATCGGAATCTATTCCTTTCCGGCGCTGATGGTCCTGATCTTTCTGCGCGTGCCGATCGGGCTTGCAATGTTCCTTGTCGGGCTTGTCGGCCTGACCATCGTGACCGATGGCACCAATATGGCGTTCTCGCGCCTCAAGAACGAAACCTACACCACTTTCTCCAGCTATTCGCTGACCATCGTGCCCATGTTCCTGCTGATGGGGCATTTCGCGACTTTGGGCGGCATGAGCACGGCCCTGTTCAAAGCGGCCGAAGGGTTTCTTGGCCACCGCCGCGGCGGCGTCGCGATGGCGGCGATCGGTGCCTGCGCGGGCTTCGGTGCGATCTGCGGGTCTTCGCTTGCCACGGCGGCGACGATGGGCCGGGTCGCTCTGCCCGAGCTGAAAAAATACGGCTATGAGGGCGGGTTTTCGACCGCTACACTGGCCGCTGGCGGGACACTGGGTATCCTGATCCCGCCCTCGGTTGTACTCGTCATCTATGCGATCCTGACCGAGCAGAACATCGCCAAGCTTTTCCTTGCGGCCTTTATCCCGGGTATTCTTGCAGCGATCGGCTATGTCATCGCAATTTCAATCTACGTTCGACTAAACCCGGAATCCGCGGGTACGCGTCCGCCGGTCCCAATGGCCGACCGGTTCCGCGGGCTGGTCGATGTCTGGCCGGTTCTGCTTGTCTTTGGCCTCGTCGTCGGCGGGATCTACCTTGGCTGGTTCACTCCAACCGAAGGAGCTGCCGTGGGGGCTGCCGGGACCGGGGTGATCGCCCTGCTGAACGGCGGGTTGACGTGGAAGACCCTGATCGAGAGCTTCTTTGTCACCGGGAAATCCACCGCGATGATCTTTTTCATCGTGCTGGGCGCCGGGTTTTATAACGGCTTCCTCGCTTTGACGCAGGTGCCGCAGGAACTGTCGAACTACGTGGTCAGCCAGGGGTTCAGCCCGCTGACGGTCCTCTCGCTGATCCTTGTCTTTTACCTTGTCTTCGGGTGCCTGATGGACAGCCTGTCGATGATCCTGCTGACGGTCCCGATCTTTTTCCCGGTGATCTCGGTGCTGGATTTCGGCATGTCGGCCGAGCATGTGGCGATCTGGTTCGGCATTCTGGTGCTGATCGTTGTCGAGGTGGGGCTGATAACGCCGCCGGTGGGGATGAACCTGTTCATCATCAACTCGATGGATCCGAAGACTCCGATCCTCGAGACCTACAAGGCGGTGATCTTCTTTGTCGGGTCGGATCTTGTTCGGGTGGTCCTGCTGGTCGCATTTCCGGCGATCACATTGTTCTTGATCCCGTAGAAATAAATCTTTCCGGCATAACTGTTACTAGATATAACAGTTATGCCTTATAACGGATTTGCAGTTGGGGAGGCCGCAATGACACAACCATTCCTGAAGGTCGAAGTGGACGGGGGCATCGCGACCCTCACAATGGACCGCCCGGCCAAGCGCAATGCCATGTCCGACGGGCTGCTGGCCGAGCTCGACGCATTCTTCAGCAATCCGCCCGAAGGTGTGCGTTGCGTGGTGCTGACCGGAAGCGGCGGGCACTATTGCTCGGGCCTCGATCTGAGCGAGCATGTGGCGCGCGATGCCGAGCAAACCATGCGCCATTCACGCAACTGGCATCAGGTGATGGATCGTATCCAGTACGGGGGCCTGCCTATTGTGTCGGCGATGACGGGCGCGGTGATTGGCGGCGGGCTTGAGCTGGCCACGGCGACCCATGTGCGCATTGCCGAGCCTTCTTGCATTTTTCAGCTTCCCGAAGGGCGGCGCGGCATTTTTGTGGGCGGCGGCGCGACGGTTCGCGTCGGCCGCATCCTTGGCGCCGACCGGATGATCGAGATGATGCTGACCGGGCGCAAATACGGTGCCGACGAGGGCAAGGCGCTGGGTCTGGCGCATTATTCGGTGGGAGAGGGTGAGTCCCTGCCGCTGGCTTATGAGCTTGCCAACAAGATCGCAGAGAATGCCTCGCTGTCGAATTACATCATGGTTCAGGGTATTTCCCGGATCGAGGACATGGCCAAGGCGGACGGGTTCTTTGCCGAAAGCCTGTGCGCGGCCATCGCGCAGACCAGCCCGGATGCGGTCGAGGGGCTTGCGGCATTCCTGGAAAAACGCCAGCCGAGTTTCCGCTAGGATCATGGCGAACAGGGCGGATCCTGCGCTCAAGGCGGGCTCTGGTCACGAGCCCTCCCGGGACGCAACCCTGCGCAGTTTCACGGGCTATTCGATGAAACGCGCCTTTCACGCTATTCAGGCGGACCTCAAGGACGTGCTTGAACCTTTCGGCCTTAGGATGCTCACGTTCTCGGCGCTTGTCGTGATCGTGGACAATCCGGGTCTGCGGCAGGCTGAGCTTGCCGATGCGCTGGTGATCGAACGTCCCAACATGGTGCTGATCGTGGATCAGCTGGTTGCGGCCGGGCTGATCAGCCGGGCCCCCGCCGAGGGAGACAGGCGGGCCTATGCGTTGCGGCCGACAGAGGAAGGCTGTGCGCTTTACCAGCGAGCGACGGCGGCGGTGCGGGCGCATGATGATCGCATGACAAAGAATTTGGATGAGGAGAAACGGCAGCTTCTGGTCTCGGCCCTTGGCCTGATCGAAGCTGTTCAGTGGGAGGAAGACGACAATGGAGAACGGTCCTGAATACCGGCACCATAAAGTAAATCGCACGGACCAGCCCGACGGGAGCATCCTGCTGACCTCTGGCTATGAAATGTCGCCCGTGGTCGAGACCACCGGCGACTGGCTGCACCATTGGGCAGAGAAAAGCCCGGATCACGTGTTCCTCGCGGAAAGAAGCGGCCCCGGCTGGCGCGAGGTTTCCTATCAGTCGGCGCTTGAGCAGGTGCGTGCGCTTGGCGCGGCGCTGATTGCGCGGGGACTGAACAAGGATACGCCGATCCTTATCCTTTCAGGCAACGGTGTCGATCACGGGTTGCTGGCCCTTGCCGCGCAATACGTGGGTATTCCCGCGGTTCCGGTGGCCGAGCAGTATTCGCTCATTCCCGGGGCGCAGGCGCAGCTGTTGCACATTCTCGAGGTGATCGACCCGGCGATGATCTATGCAGTGGATGGCCAGAAATTCGCCGGTTCGCTTGGCATGGATGAAATGGCAGGCCGGTCCGTCGTTGTCAGCCGCAATGCGGGTGCGGGTCAGACACTGTTGGACGATCTACTGCGGGCCGACAGCTCGGACGTGGATGCCGCCCATGCCGGGGTTGGTCCGGACAGTGTTGTCAAGATCCTGATGACCTCTGGTTCGACTTCGAGTCCCAAGGGGGTGATGACGACCCATCGGATGATGTGTGCGAACCAGACCCAGCTTGCCGATGCGCTGCCATTCCTGCGGGAACGTCCGCCCCGGATCGTAGACTGGCTGCCGTGGAACCATGTTTTTGGAGGGTCTCATAATTTCAACATGATGCTGGCAAATGGCGGCAGCCTCTATATCGACGAAGGCAAACCGGCGAAGGGTCTGATCGACCGGACAATCGAGAACCTTGGCCTGATGAGCAGCACACTGGCATTCAACGTGCCGGTCGGGTTCGCAATGCTGCGCGACGCGATGAAGCAGGACAAGGCGCTGCGCGAGACCTATTTCCGCGAGCTGGACATGATCTTTTACGCGGGCGCCTCGCTGCCGCAGGATGTCTGGCGCGATCTTGAGGATATGGCGCGCGAGGTGCGGGGTCAGGTGCCACTTATGAATACCTCGTGGGGGCTGACCGAAACCGGTCCTGCCTCGCTTATCCAGCACGAACCGACGGATCGTTCCGGCATCGTTGGCGTGCCGCTGACCGGCGTGACGATCAAGCTGCTGCCGAACGAGGAAAACCGTTACGAGGTGCGCGTCAAGGGGCCGAATGTGATGGCGGGCTATCACAACGCCCAAGACAAGACGCAGGAAGCCTTTGATGAAGAAGGCTTTTTCCGGACCGGCGACGCGATGGGTTTTGTCGACCCCGAAGATATGAGCAAGGGGATGCGCTTTGATGGGCGGATTTCCGAGGACTTCAAGTTGTTGACCGGCACATGGGTGCGGGCGGCGCAATTGCGGATGGATGCGTTGGCAGCGCTGACACCGCTGGCCGCTGATCTCGTGGTAACCGGCGAGGGCCGTGGGCAGGTGGGCGTCATGATCGTGCCAGGGGCGGAACTGGCGGCGTCTGGTGCGCTGCGTGACGACAATGGCGTTTTTACCGGAGATATATTGCACACTCAGATCGGAGAGAGGCTTGCCGAATTGGCCAAAACCGCAGCGGGTCAGTCGAACCGCATAAGCCGGGCCGTGGTCCTGTCCGAGCCACCCTCGATTGCCGACGGAGAGATTACGGCAAAGGGCAACCTCAACTTCCGCAAGATCATGATGCGCCGCAAGGCCTTGCTGGACCGGCTTTATGATGACGAGGATCAGGCGGTCATCCGGGTATAGACGTCATTTGTCCCGGTGAACCGTCGCAAAGCTCCAAGAAAGTTTATGCAGTATATTGCCAAATATAGGCATTATGTTGCATAAGCGCTGAGAGGAGATATTGTTCCGCATATCCGAGTCGCGCAGGACGCGTTGCGAGGAAAGCGGTGCGCAGAGCGGGGAGGTTCCTATGTCACCATCGGGCAATGCGGCGGTCTATTTCGTGGATCGTCATCTGGACGAAGGCCGCGCCGAAAAGGTCGCCTTTCGCGAGGCGGACGGCGCACAGCGCAGCCTGACCTACGGCGACCTCGCGCGGGAAACTTCGCTTTTTGCCGGGGCTCTGGGCAAGCATGGCGTGCGACGCGAAGAGCGTGTCGCCATGATCGTGCGGGACCAGATCGAATTCCCCGTTGTTTTCTGGGGTTCGATCAAGGCCGGGGCCATCCCGGTACCGTTGAACACGCTCTTGTCGAGCGGCATCTACGAAGAGATTCTGAACGACAGCCGCGCTACGGTGCTTGTGGTGTCGGAACAGCTTTGGGAGGTTGTTGCACCAGCTGTCGCAGACAACAAGTTTCTGCGCGCGGTGGTCGTGATAGGCGACGCGCCCGAAGGAACGATTAGCTTTGACGATTTCACGACGGACGCCGAACCCGTCGAAGCGGTCGAGGCCAACGAGGACGAATTGGCTTTCTGGCTGTATTCTTCGGGGTCGACCGGGTCGCCCAAAGGGGTGCGCCACGTTCATTCCTCGCTGAAAGCCACGGTTGATACATTCGGCGCGCAGATTCTGGGCATTACCGAGCAGGACACGGTGTTCTCTGTCGCCAAGATGTTCTTTGCCTATGGTCTGGGCAACGCGATTTCCTTCCCGATGTCCGTCGGCGCGACCACGGTTATCTTCGGCGGACGTCCGACGCCCGACGCAGTTTTCGAGGTGATGGCAAAGGAACGGCCCACCATTTTTTGCGGCGTCCCAACGCTTTACGCTGCCCTCGTCGCGGCACAGGAAAAGGCGGGTGGGCAGCCGGATCATTGCGTGCGGCTGTGCACCTCGGCCGGTGAGGCGCTACCGCGTGAGATTGGCGAGCGCTGGGAAAAGCTTTGGGCGGCGCCGATTGTCGATGGTGTCGGGTCTACCGAGATGCTGCACATCTTCCTGTCAAATTCGCCCGGTGACATCGTTTATGGCACCTCTGGCAAAGCCGTGCCGGGCTATGAGGTGCGTCTTGTCGATGAGCATGACGAAGATGTCGGCGTGGGCGAAGTCGGTGAATTGCTGGTGCGTGGGCCGTCCTCGGCGGACGGGTACTGGAACCGCCGTCACAAGTCGCGTTCCACCTTTGAAGGGCACTGGACACGGACAGGTGACAAGTACGAGCTGACCGAAGGCGGGCGCTATGTCTACTGCGGTCGGACGGATGACATGTTCAAGGTGTCCGGCATCTGGGTATCCCCGTTCGAGGTCGAGCAGGCGTTGGTGGAACACCCCGCTGTGCTGGAGGCCGCCGTCGTGCCATGGTCTGACGAGAAGGGGCTGGAAAAACCGAAAGCCTACGTGGTGCTAAAGGACAGCAGCGCGGAATTGGGTGATCTGAAAGAGTTCGTGAAGGAAAAGATCGGCATGTGGAAGTATCCGCGCTGGGTCGATATCGTTGACGAACTTCCCAAGACGGCGACCGGCAAGATCCAGCGATTCAAATTGAGGGAGCCCGCGTGATGACACTCGAATGGTCCGAAAACCCCAAGACGCCGCTGACCGTTGACGGCAAGCAGCTTGAGTATTTCGCGCTGGGTCCCTCGCCGGATAAGGCGCCAACCATCGTCTTGTTGCACGAAGGTCTGGGCTGCGCCGCGCTATGGCGCGATTTTCCGGCGAAACTGGCCCAGGCAACGGGCATGGGCGTTTTCGTCTATTCACGTCTTGGCTATGGCCAGTCGGATGCTGCGGAGCTGCCTAAGCCACTGGATTTCATGACGCGCGAGGCAGTTGAAGTGCTGCCGCAGGTGCTTGATCAGATGGGGTTCGAGCGCGGCATCCTGATGGGCCATAGCGACGGGGCGACCATTGCCGCGATCTATGCGGGGAGCGTTGCGGACCTGCGGGTGCGTGGTCTGGTCCTGATGGCACCGCATTTCTTTACCGAACCGGCGGGGCTCGAGTCGATCCGCGAGACGAAGAAAACGTTCGAGACGACCGATATGGCCCAGAAAATGGCCAAGTATCACAAGAACCCCGAGATCGCGTTCAAAGGGTGGAACGATGTCTGGCTCGATCCAAAGTTCGAGAGCTGGAACGTTGCTGAGGTGATCGACTACCTCCGTATTCCGACGCTGGCGATACAGGGGCGTGACGATCAGTACGGAACGCTTGCCCAGATCGAAGAGATCGAAAACCGGGCCTATTCGCCTGTTGATACGGTCGTTCTGGACGGTTGCCAGCATGCGCCGCATCTGGAGCAGACCGAAGCGGTTTTGGCCGCAGTGAGCGAATTCGCGACGCGGCTTGAGCGGATCGAGGCGGCCGAGGTTGAAACGGCCTGAGGATATTCCGTTTCCGCCCCATGCTTACGTGCCGGGGCGGAACGAGCGCCACGATGAATCGCTGTTCGAGGCGTTTCATGCGTCGGTTCAGCCCGGGATGAGCCCTGAGGAACTGGAGCAAACTCTGGCCTGGCGCGCGGGATGGCTTTTTGTGCGGCATGGCTATTTCTGGGAAGCGCACGAAGTTCTCGAGCCGGTCTGGATGACATTGGAGGACGGGCCGGAGCGGCAGTTCGTTCAGGGCGTTATTCAGACGGCGAATGCCGCGCTGAAGCTGGAGATGGACCGCCCGAACGCTGTCAGGCGGCTTTGTGATATCGCAGACGGACATCTGGATGCTTGCGGTGAAGTAGGTGCCATCATGGGTGTGCCGCTTTCCGAGGTGCGGCGGTTTATCAAAGAGACGCGCGGGAAAGCGAATCTCTCAGACGGGAAGTGTGCACTATAACGCACAATTCCGTACTAGGAAATTTGTCAGTGAACCGCTAACTAGCTGTAAAAAATGAAAACTTAGTCTGCACTATTTTGCATATATGGGGTTTACCTGAACTCTTGAACGCATTAAGTTGCATAACAACCAGATCCTTAAAGGGAGCGTGAAATGTCCAAGGTCATCGACTTTCAAACCGATCCGTCCAAGTACCGCCACTGGCGGGTGGAATATGACGGCGAGGTCGCGAACCTGTTCATGGATGTCGATGAAACCGGTGGGCTTTTTGACGGCTATGAACTCAAGCTGAATTCCTACGACCTTGGTGTCGATATCGAACTGGCGGATGTGGTTCAGCGGATGCGGTTCGAACATCCTGAGGTCAAGGTTGTTGTAATGCAGTCGGGCAAAGAAAAAGTGTTCTGCGCCGGCGCGAACATTCGTATGCTGGGTGGCGCGAGCCATGCGCATAAGGTGAACTTCTGTAAGTTCACGAATGAGACGCGCAACACCTTTGAAGCAGCCGAGGAAGATTCCGGTCAGAAGTACATTGCCGCTGTGAAGGGTGCATGTGCCGGTGGTGGCTATGAGCTTGCGCTGGCCTGCAACTATATCATGCTGACCAATGACTCGACGTCGTCGGTTGCTCTGCCCGAGGTGCCGCTGCTGGCCGTTCTGCCGGGCACCGGTGGCCTGACCCGCGTCACTGACAAGCGTAAGGTCCGCCGTGACCGCGCCGATGTGTTCTGCTCGATCGAGGAAGGTATCCGGGGTGAGCGCGCCAAGGAATGGCGCTTGGTTGATGAGGTCGTCGCGAATTCGAAGTTCGACGACACGGTGAAGGAGCGTGCAGCCGAGTTTGCGTCGGCTTCGAAGAAGCCTTCGGGCCTGAAGGGGATCGAGCTGAAGCCGCTGGATCGCAAGTTTGGCGAGGATGGGTCCGTCACCTATTCGCTGGTCGAAGTCGATCTGGACCGTGATAACGGCAAGGCGACCATTCTGCTGAAAGGCCCCGACGCCGATGCGCCTGCGGATATGGATGCGATGCAGGCACAGGGGTCTGATGCCTATATCCTGCGCCTGGCCCGTGAGTTGGATGACGCAATTCTGCACCTGCGTTTGAATGAGCGTGAGCTTGGCCTGGTCGTATTCACCACGCAGGGCGACCCGGAGCTTCTCGCAGCTCATGAAAAGCTGCTGCACGACAATGCCGATCACTGGTTGGCCAACGAGACGCTGAAATACTGGAAGCGTGTGCTTAAGCGTGTGGATATGACCTCGCGCAGCCTCGTGGCGCTGGTGGAACATGGTTCCTGCTATACCGGCGTACTGGCCGAGCTGCTTTGGGCCGTTGACCGTTCTTACATGATGCTCGACGAGTTCGAAGGCGACAACCGTCCGACCGCCGCGATCACGCTTTCCGAAAGCAATTTCGGCACTTACCCGATGGGCAACGACTTGACCCGGCTTGAGACCCGTTTCTTGGGTGAGCCTGAACAAGTCGACGCGCTGAAAGCCAAGATCGGTGAGCCGTTGGAGGCGGACGATGCGGATGAGTTGGGTCTGGTGACCTACATCCTCGACGATATCGACTGGGAAGACGAAGTGCGGATCTTTATGGAAGAGCGCGCGAGCTTTAGCCCGGATGCAATGACCGGCATGGAAGCCAACCTGCGCTTTGCGGGGCCGGAAACGATGGAGACCCGGATCTTTGGTCGCCTGACCGCGTGGCAGAACTGGATTTTCCAGCGTCCCAACGCGGTGGGGGCCGAAGGTGCCTTGCAGCGTTATGGCACCGGCCAGCGCGGCGAATACAATATGGAACGTGTATGACGACAGGGGGACGGGCGTGATGCCCGTCCCGCATCTAATTGTTTGGGTGGGTAGGATCCCGCCACGCCTAGGGAGAGACAAATGCTTGATTTGATCAACGTCAGCTATGACACCCAGATCCCCAACAACGTGGGGCTGTCGAACGATAAGAAAGTGCTGAAGGCGCTTGAAAAATGGCACCCCGGCTATATCAACTGGTGGAACGACCTGATCCCGCAGAATTTTCAGGAATCGATGGTTTACCTGCGGACCGCCGTTTCGGTTGACCCCAAGGGCTGGGCCAAGTTCGACTATGTGAAGATGCCCGAATATCGCTGGGGCGTTCTACTGGCACCGCAGGTCGAGGATCGTAAGATCCCGATGGGCGAACACCTTGGCGAACCTGCATGGCAGGAAGTGCCGGGCGAATATCGCAACATGCTTAAGCGCCTGATCGTGATTCAGGGCGACACCGAGCCGGGATCGGTCGAACAGCAGCGGTTCCTTGGCCTGACGGCGCCGTCGCTTTACGACATGCGCAACTTGTTTCAGGTCAATGTGGAAGAGGGCCGTCACCTCTGGGCGATGGTGTATCTGCTGCAGAAATATTTTGGCCGCGACGGTCGCGAAGAAGCCGATGACCTGCTGGTCCGGTCCTCGGGTTCCGAGGAGGCGCCGCGTATGCTGGGAGCCTTCAACGAAGAAACGCCGGACTGGCTGTCCTTCTTCATGTTCACCTACTTTACCGACCGTGACGGCAAAATGCAGCTGGAGTCGCTGGCGCAGTCCGGTTTCGATCCGCTGTCGCGTACCTGCCGCTTTATGCTGACGGAAGAAGCGCACCATATGTTCGTGGGCGAAACCGGCGTGGGCCGCACCATCCAGGCCACCGTCGAGGCGATGAACAAGGCCGGGATCACCGACCCCTATGACATCAACAAGATCCGTGATCTGGGTGTCATCGATCTGCCGACGATCCAGAAAAAGCTGAACCTGCATTATACGCTCAGCCTTGACCTCTTTGGTCAGGAAGTGTCGACCAACGCAGCGAATGCTTTCAACTCGGGCATCAAGGGTCGCTATATGGAGAGCCGGATCGACGACGATCACCAGCTCAAGGACGCGACCTACAAGGTGAGCACCATCAGGGATGGCAAGATCATCACTGAAGATGCACCTGCGCTGACGGCGATCAACATGCGCCTGCGCGACGACTACGTCCGCGACGCGGCTGGCGGTGTGAACCGCTGGAACAAGATCATCGAAAAGGCCGGTGTCGATTTCCAGCTCAAGCTGCCGCATGAAGGTTTCCACCGTCAGATCGGTGTCTTCAGCGCAGTGGCCGTGGACCCGGATGGCAACATCATCTCCTCCGACGAGTGGAACAAGCGCAAGGACGAATGGCTGCCGACCAAGGCAGATGGCGATTTCATCCAGTCGCTGATGAAGCCGGTGCATGAGCCGGGTAAATTCGCAAGCTGGATCGCGCCGCCGAAAGTTGGCATCGACAACAAGCCGGGCGATTTTGAATACGTCAAACTTCACATGGCCTGAGCCTTACGGCTCGGCCTTCACCCCGCGCCTGATGACAACGGGAGAGGGGCCGCGATGGCCCTTCTGCAAGCAGAGACCAGGGGAAGTGCCTGAAATTTCCTCCGGTCATGAGCCAGCCGTAGCGTGAGTCGCCCGTCCAGATGGATCGGAGCCGGCATTCTTCGCTAAACTGCCTGCAACACCCTTGTGCATATCGGAGTTACAGCCATGATCATTTCGCGTTCCAAGCCCGGTTCTTCCCGCATCGCCACGGTGGTACAGGCTTTTCCCGACGTTCAGGGAAACTGCGTTGGCTGCGAAAACTGTTCTGGCCGTTGCGCGGAATTGATTGATGTCCTGACCGTTCCGGATATCGTTCTTTCCAAGAAACGCGAGACACAATGAACAAGCCACTCAAGCAGCATCTGATCGACCCGGAAATCTGCATCCGTTGCTATACATGCGAGATGACCTGCCCGGTGCAGGCGATTGAACATGACGATAACAACGTGGTCGTCGACGCGTCGAAGTGCAATTTCTGCATGGATTGCATCCCCGTCTGTCCGACGGGTTCCATTGATGAATGGCGCGTGGTGAACGAGCCCTATTCGCTGGAAGAACAGTACGAATGGATGGAGCTTCCGGAACAGGAAGAGATCGAAGTCGGTCCCGAGGGCGACGCGGATACCGAAGCGCTTGATGGCGCTATGGCTGCACTGCTTGCCGAGGCGCACAAGGGCGCGGGCGGTAAGGCGAAAGCCCCGGCAACGGCATCGAAGCCGACCGTCAACATGTACAACCTTGGCAAGCCTGCCGAGGCCAAGGTTCAGGGTAACTATCGCCTGACCGATGCCAGTAGCGACAGCGATGTGCGCCATATCATCCTCGATTTTGGGGGGCAGCCGTTTCCGGTGCTTGAAGGGCAGTCCATCGGGATCATCCCGCCCGGGACCGATGACGAGGGCAAGCCGCACCTGCCGCGCCTTTATTCGGTGTCCTCGCCTCGCGACGGGGAGCGGCCCGGCTACAACAACGTTTCATTGACGGTGAAGCGCGAAGATCTGGGTCTGTGTTCGAATTATGTCTGCGATCTCGGCAAGGGCGATACGGTCAAAGTCACTGGTCCTTTTGGTGCGACCTTCCTGCTGCCGTCGGACCCAGAGGCGCATCTGATGATGATCTGCACCGGCACCGGTTCGGCGCCTTTCCGCGGGTTTACCATGCGCCGCCAGCGGGAGACGCCTTCGGTCAAGGACTCCCTGACACTGATCTTCGGGGCGCGCCGTCAGGGCGAATTGCCCTATTTCGGGCCGCTCAAGAAAGTGCCGGACACATTCATGAAAAAGGTCTTTGCCTTTTCGCGTGAGGCCGAGGGTGGCAAGCATTACGTGCAGGACAAGCTGCGCGAGGAATCGGAACAGGTCGCCAAGCTGCTCAGCGATCCCAAGGGCCACATTTATATCTGCGGGCTAAAGGCGATGGAGCAAGGCGTGGAAGAAGCGCTCTCCGACATCGCGCGCAAGCAGGGTCTGGTCTGGACAGAAGTCCGCGATGCGATGCGCGAAGATGGCCGCTATCACGTCGAGACCTACTGATGAAGGATGCCGAGCAGAAGAGCTTTGTGCATGAAATCCGCGTCGGCTGGGGCGATTGCGACCCGGCCAAGATCGCCTATACCGGTCGCCTTCCGGTATTCGCACTCGAAGCGATCGACGCATGGTGGGAAGACACGCTGGGCGGCGACGGGTGGTATCAGCTCGAGATGGACCGTGGTTTCGGTACACCATTTGTACACCTCGAATGCGACTTTCGTTCTCCTGTAACGCCGCGCCATCGATTGCTTTGCGAGGTTTTCCCGACAAAGCTTGGGACCAAGTCCATATCTTTCAAGGTGATAGGCCGTCAGAACGGCGTTCTGTGCTTTGAGGGCAGCTTTACTTGTGTCTTCACAAAAGCGGCGACAGTCAGCACCATTCCGGCACCCGATGATATCCGGGCTATCGTTGAGCCATTGATCCGAGGCTAAAGTATTTCGGTATTGTCCGACGCTTAGAGTCGGGTAATTCCGAAACAGATTGCCAGAAATCTGCGCACGTCGTAGGTGTTGCAATATAGTACACACAGCGGCGAGACATGAGCGAAATCACCAACTTTCGGGGCGAAACCAAGCCCGGCGGGACGCAAACTCCGGTCGATGACGCGGTTGCGTCGCTCATTCGCCGTGTCGGTGAACGCGTGCGCAAGGCGCGCGAACGCAAGGGTATTCCGCGCCGCGTGTTGTCTGAGATTTCCGGCGTGTCTCCGCGTTATCTTGCCCAGCTTGAAGCGGGTGAAGGTAATATCTCGATCGGGTTGCTGCTGCGCGTTGCCATCGCGCTTGACCATCGCATCGAATGGCTGATCAGCGAGGAGGACCCGTGGACGTCCGAAGTGACTCGGGTTGCCGACCTTTATCGTCTCGCCAGTAAATCAATCCAGCAGGATGTGCTGGACGTGCTCAACGCGGAAAATCAAGATACCCGTCGCGCCAGTCGGCTTTGCCTGATCGGTCTGCGCGGGGCGGGGAAATCGACTCTTGGCGCGATGGTTGGCAAGGCGATGGGCGTACCTTTCGTCGAGTTGAACCGTGAGATCGAAGAGCACAGCGGGATGCCCGTGGAAGAGGTTCTCGCGCTTTATGGTCAGGAAGGCTATCGCAGCCTCGAAGCGCAGGCTATCGACCGGGTTATCGCGACCTATGACACCGTTGTGCTGGCGGTGGCGGGCGGTATCGTCGTTGAGCCCGAAACTTACAATACGCTGCTCAGCCGGTTCCACACCGTGTGGCTGCGTACTTCGCCGGACGAACACATGATGCGGGTCCGCGCGCAAGGGGACGAACGCCCGATGGCTGGAAACCCCGAAGCGATGGAACAGCTGAAATCAATCCTGACCAGCCGCGAGCCGCTTTACGCCCGCGCAGAGGCGCAGCTTAACACGTCGGGAGTCGCTGTTGAGACAGCATTATCCCAATTGGTCGAACTTATCCGGGCGCGCGGGTTCCTTGGCTGAAGCAATGCGCCGCATGGTGATTATCGGCAGCGGCGCCGAAGCCATCGCCCTTGCCTCCCTCGGCGCCAAGGGTGGTTACGATGTCGTCGTCTTTGAAGAGGATGCTGCGAGCGCGGAGAGGTTTGCGGTATTTCTCAGACACGTTCGCGGCGAGGCTGTTCAGGTTACAGCAGAGATCGGAGCCCTGAAATCGGCGGAAATCGTTGTTGAAGCTACGGATCTGCCGCGGGCCGCTCGGATAAATTTTCATCGTAACCTCGAGGCGCAGGTTCCGGGCAATGCCTTGATCTGTTGTGTAGATCGCGAGGTCACTATGGAGTCGCCTTTGGGCAACTGCGTCGGCCTTCATCTGGCGGCACCGGCTCATCTGCGCCGCCTTGCCGAGATCACGCCGGACCGGCAGGGCAACTGCGAGGAAGCTGTCGTTCTGGCCAAAGAACTCGGACGAAAAGCTATCATATGCCCTCGTGACAGCATCCTTCTCAGCGCATCGCTGGAGCAGGCGTGGTGGGCGTCGCTGGAATATCTGCAGATGCGTGGAGCCGTCCCGCATGAAATCGATGAGGCACTTGTCGCCGAGGGGTTCGCTATGGGACCCCATGAGGCGCAGGATCTTGTCGGGACGGAGGTTGCCTATGCGGACCGGCGTCGTCGGGGCGATGATTCACAACTGATCGCCGACCGGATGGTCGAAGAGGGCCGGCTGGGCAAGAAGGTTGGCGTCGGCTGGTACCGTTATCCCGGTGGTGGCGGTGCGGTGATCGATCCGCTTGTCGAAGATCTGATCCGGGAAGAGGCGCATTTCGCGCGTGTGGAACAGCGTAGTTTCAGTGAAGCAGAAATAGTGGGATTCCTTCAGCAAGCGCTATTTGAGGCGGGACGGAAAACAGGTGCATCTTCGGAACTGATCGAAACCGTCGGGATTCACGGTCTCGGCCTGCCGCCCGGCTGGATAAATTGGTCAAATCAGAGCGGGTCGCGCAACCAGCCCGGCAAAAATTCGATCTGAGACACGCCTGCCAGCCTTGTGATACGGTTCAGTTCCGCTTCGAGCTTTGCAAGCCTGCCGCCTGACCATTTTACACCGCGTTCCGGCCAGAGAGCAGTGATTTTCAGAACGTCCTGATCCCGGTGCGCTTTCATGTCGATCCGACCGACGATGCGATCGCCTTCAAGAAGTGGAAAGACATAGTAGCCGTACTTGCGCTGCGCTTCGGGCACGAAGATTTCGATACGGTAGTCGAAGCCGAACAGGCGCTCGGCTCTGTTCCTGTCGCGCAAGGCGGGGTCGAACGGGCTTAGAACACGCAACCGACCGGTCGGGGGTTCGATGGGTGCATACGCAATGTTCGGGCGGGCAAAAACCGCCCTCTGAGCGCCGCCATTGCAAGTGATACGAACTGGTATTAGCGCCCCGGTCTGAACCTGACCTTCGACCCAGGCCTTGGCCTCCTGTGGGGTTACCGTCGCCCAGAACGCTGCGATTTCGCCCGAGGTCGCAAAGCCGAGCCTGTCGAGCGCGGCGTTGCATAACCAGTCGATGCTTTCAACGGGATCGGGAGAGCCTTTGGCAACGCAGAGGTTCTCTTCGATCACCCGCTCCGTCAAGTCGTATTGCTTGCGGAAACCATCGCGACGTGTAACGGTCAGCGCACCGCTGCGCCAAAGATACTCAAGCGCGGTCTTGGACGGGTGCCATTCCCACCAGCCCCCGCTCGATTTCTTTTCATCCTTGCCCACATCAGAAGTTCCGACCGGGCCGTGGTCGCGGATATGGCGCAGTACCGGTTCGAATTGCTGGTCGAAGTCGTGCCCTTGCCAGCGTTTCCACCTGGCGCGCAAGGCCTCGGCATCGCGTCTAAAGCGAAGGTGCCAATGACGGTAGAATGGCATCGGTATGACTGCGGCATCATGGGTCCAATGTTCGAACAATGCCCTGTCGACATCATGCAAGCGTTTGAGGTGCCTAGGCCGATAAGCTGGGCGTCGAGCGAACAGGATCAGGTCATGCGCCCGCGCTACGGTGTTGATGCTGTCAAGCTGTACGAAGCCAAGCCGCTGGATCAGCGCGTCCAAATCCGCGCCTTTGCCCGGGCCGCTCGGCGCATCCGACAGGTCGTGGCGTTGCAGGAAGATCCGCCGCGCTGTCCGGTTGTCCAGTTCGAGCGGGGTTACCACCGTTTCAGCGTATCGCCGTAGGTGATTTTTGGCGTGAGCGTAACGATGTTCTCTACCGGTTGCGGCGGATCGCTCATCCGGGCCGAAATAATCTCGGCTGCCTTGCGCCCGATCTCCAACCGGCAGGCATCCATCGTTGCAAGTTTACGCGGCAGACCCTGTAGCAGCTCAACCCCGTTGAAGCCGGCAAGCCCGATTTGACCGGGCACATCGACGCCCTGCTCCAACAAGTAGAGAAGCCCGCCCGCGCCTATCATGTCGTTGGAATAATACAGAAAATCAAGGTCAGGCGAGCGTTCCAGCATCGCCTGTGTCATCTCGCGGCCTTTGGCGAGCGCCGAACCGCCCTGATAAAACGCGCGGTCTTCGATCTCGACGCCGTTCTTGGCGAGCACCTCGGTAAAGCCCTCGAAGCGTTTGCGAGCGCGATGATCCAGCGGCATTTTTGTGCCCATAAAGCCAATGCGGGAAAACCCGGCTTTGAGAATGGCCTGCGCCATTTCGCGTCCTGCGCGCCGGTGCGAGATGCCAACCATCGCATCGACAGGCTTGCCGTCCGTGTCCATGATCTCGACCACGGGGATGCCGGCGGCCTCGAGCATCGTCTGCGAGGCCTCGGAATGTTCCAGCCCTGCGATGATCACACCGGAGGGCCGCCACGACAGCATTTCGTAAAGAACGCGTTCTTCCTTTTCGGGCAGGTAGTCGGTAACGCCCACAACCGGTTGCAGAACCGTATCCTCGAGCACCTGGTTTATGCCGGTCAGCACCTCGGGAAATACCATGTTGGACAGCGAGGGAATGATGACCGCAACAAGGTTCACCCGGTTCGACGCCAGCGCCCCGGCGATCTTGTTAGGCACGTAGCCTAGCTGCTTGGCTGCGGCGAGAACCTTTTCCCGGGTTGCCTGGCTTACGTCACCACGGTTCCGCAATACGCGGCTGACCGTCATTTCGGATACACCCGAGGCTTCGGAGACATCGCGAAGGGTCAGCGGTCGTTTGGCTTCCAGGGACAATGGCGTGACCTTCCAGAAATGCGGCCCCGTAAGGCCATACAGTGAATAATACTCAGACGTTAACTTAAACCGAAACGATTATTCAACAACCTGTTGATACTGGGCGCAAAGGTCATGACAAAGGAGACCTGTCGAGATAAGAGAGACGCGTGGCCCCGTGGCTCAACTGGATAGAGCAGCCCCCTCCTAAGGGGCAGGTTGCAGGTTCGAATCCTGCCGGGGTCACCACTTATCGATAGCAGCGTTTCACGCAAACTTGTGCAGGTGCTTGCGGTGCAGGTGATATTGATGTCGCGAGTGACCGGTTCGTGGGGATTTGCGCGTGGAACCGGAGCGGGATTCATGGTGGGCGATACAAGGTTCGAACTTGTGACCCCTTCGATGTCAACGAAGTGCTCTACCACTGAGCTAATCGCCCATGAATCCCGGTTTAAGCCTTTGCTCCACATAAGTGGAGCGCGGTAATGCCCGCGCCGGTAGCGGGTCTATAAAAGGAGTCGTAGGGGTGATCAAGGGCTTTTGATACGGAATGTTTCCGGGCTATGATCCGGAGCGTCGATAGGGAGAAGAGATGCCCCAGCCTGCATTTCACTTGGTAGAACCGCTGCGGAAACTTTCCAGCGTCGTTTTCGCGTCGCCACATTCATGCAGCGACTATCCCGAAGAATTCCTGAAGCAGAGCCAATTGGACGAACACACGATTCGTTCTTCGGAAGATGCCTTCGTGGATCGGTTGTTCTCATGCGCCCCTGAATTCGGTTCGCCCTTGCTGCTTGCCGGTGTCCCGCGGGCCTATCTCGACATGAATCGAAGCGCCGATGAACTTGATCCGGCCTTGATCGAAGGTGTCAGGCGTCAGGGGCATAATCCGAGAATCGCCAGTGGGTTGGGCGTGATCCCTCGCGTCGTGGCAAATGGCAGGGCCATTTACCGGGGCAAGATTCCCCGCGCAGAAGCAGCGACACGGATCCAAGATTATTGGAAACCGTATCATGCGGTTCTTCAGGATGTTCTGAACCAAGCGCATGCAAAGTTCGGCGAAGCAATCCTGATTGACTGCCATTCTATGCCGCATGAAGCGATGGAGGGCAGTTCCCGGAATCGGGGGGGGATGCCGGAAGTCGTTCTCGGCGATCGTTTCGGTGCTGCCGCCGGCAGGGACGTGGTCGACCGGATAGAGGCGTGTTTTTCCGTCGCCGGTCTTAAAGTGACGCGAAATGCGCCCTTCGCCGGTGCCTATGTGACACAGGCCTATGGTCGACCGTCCCGTCGCCAACATGCCATACAGATTGAAATTGACCGTTCGCTCTATATGAATGAACGGACTATTGAGCCGGCACCGAATTTCGAAGAGGTTGTCGGTCTGTTACGTGGCGTCGTCGGGCAGATCGTTGAAATCGGTCGCGAATGCGTTCCACTGGCGGCAGAATAGTCGGCGAGCCTCCTATTGCTAAGCAATTCGCGCCGCCTGTGGCGGCACGTTGCCTCCGGCGGGGATATTCGGGTACCCAAAGAAGCAAAGGCGTCTTCAACTTCTTTGGGTTTTAAATATCCCGGGGTTTGGGGCAGAGCCCCAATTGTAACGGTCGGCCAGCTTTTGCGCCTCACCGAAGCGCGCGGCCTTTCAGAATGGCATCAGGTCCAAATCTTGCGCGTATTGCATCTGTCGCATGCTCCGAGTTGATGCGCTGGGCATGGTTGGGGGCGAGCAGATCTGACTGTGACTCTGCGCCCGAGTCTTCGCACAACTCGGAAAGGCCACAGCCGATCAATCGGAATGGCCCCAACACAGAGGCATGATCGAGGAGGGCCCGAGCTTCGCTATAGATTGTGTCGGCCATGTGCGTCGGACTGCGCAGCTTATGCCTGCGTGTGATTGAGCTGTGGTCGATACGTTTCAGCTTCAAGGTAACCACGCGCCCTGAGAGATTCCGCGCCTTTGCCCGGTCTGCCACCTGCACAGAGAGGCGCCACAGGTGCCCATCCAGCACCTCCGGATCAGCCGTGTCCTCATTGAAAGTCGTTTCTTTCGAGATGGATTTTACCGGCTCGTTGGCGGAGACCCGTCGATGATCTTCGCCCCGCGCGAGATGCCACAACCTTTCGCCTGTGCTGCCGAAACGCGTGACCAACTCCTCACGATCCCAGCGCAGCAGATCCGAGAAACTTCGGATCCCGACCTTTTCGAGAGATTGCTGCGCCGATGGACCGATACCCCAGATGAGCCGCACGGGTTTGTCTCTCAGAAAATCCGCCGTCTCTTTCTGGCCGATGAGAGAGAAGCCGCGGGGCTTGTCTAGGTCAGAGGCGACTTTCGCAAGAAACTTGTTGTGGGAGAGACCAATCGAACCGGTTACACCCAGCTCTTCCTTCATTCGTTTGACGAGCCGGGCCAGCATGATCGCCGGGGGCGCTCCGTGCAGACGTTGGGTGCCCGTGAGGTCGAGAAAGGCTTCGTCGAGTGACAATGGCTGTACCGCCGGTGTCAGGCTTTCCATCATTTTCCGGATTTCTCGGGAAACTTCGACATAGAGCGACATACGCGGTTTCACGATTACCGCGTCCGGGCAGAGTTTCAGCGCCTGAAACATCGGCATGGCCGATCTGACGCCTCGTATACGAGCGATGTAGCAGGCGGTCGAAACGACTCCCCGTCGACCGCCACCGATGATCACGGGCTTGTCGGCGAGTTCCGGATTTTCACGCTTTTCGACGCTCGCGTAGAATGCATCACAGTCCATATGGGCGATCTTCAGATCGAACAGTTCTTCATGCGTGGTAATGCGCATGCTGCCGCAGTACGGGCAGCGCGCTGCTTTTGTCTGGGAGGGCAATTCCAGTGCCCGGGCGCATTCGCGGCAAAGAGAAGCCATGGGATCGTTTCGTTTCGCAGAGACTGGTCTACATGATATGTCTTCTTCAACACCATCGCCAGTGCGTGAAGGTGCCGATCTTTCAGCCGGGAGTATGGGCATGGAGTTTTCAGGTGCGAAAGTCGCTGTCTTTCTCGGCTCGCAATTGCTTGTCATCCGCAGGGACATGAGGCCTGAGATTCCTTTTCCGGGGTATTGGGATTTGCCGGGTGGCGGCCGGGAAAACGGGGAAACGCCGGAGGAATGCGCCCTGCGTGAGACTTACGAGGAAGTCGGTCTTGAATTGAAAGCAGAACAACTTGTCTGGTCGGCGATTTCGCAACGTCCGGAGGGGCAGAGCTGGTTCTTTGTGGCGCATCTGCCGGTCGTCCGAACGCGGGACATCTGTTTTGGAAATGAAGGTCAGGGATGGGCCGTCATGCGCCCCGAAGATTATTGCCGCGATGCAATGGCGATTCCGCATTTTGCCAAGCATCTGTCAACTTATCTGGGATTGGATGGGGTCGGTGCGGGCTGATGGTTAAGTTCGCCGGCCCCTAACGAAAGACCCCCCGCGCTTTCGCGGGGGGAGGTGACGAACCACAGGAAGATAAGGTTCGTCGGGGGAGTGTCTCGCTGTCATTTTCGATCATAGGTGCATTTCCCGAAAGTAGGGATTGCCTTACCCAGGGTAAGTGAATCGAGATTGTGCCCTAGCGGGAACAAAACGGCGGAAATTCGCGGTCCAAATGCAAAAGGCTGCTTAATTGCTGACCGTTTTCATCTCGTCGAGAATGGCTTCGACAGCAGCGCGGGGCGCGGGCGCACCGTAGACCGGTCGACCGACCACCACGTGATCTGCACCGTTCGCGATGGCTTCTCCGGGGGTGGCGGTGCGTTTCTGGTCACCTTTTGCGCTGCCAGCGGGGCGAACGCCGGGTGTGACGATGAGCCGGTCATGCGCTTCGGGAAGGGCGCGGATCGCGGCGGCTTCCTGCGGGGAGGCGATGACACCGTCCGCCCCGGCGTCAAAAGCGTTTCCGGCTCGATTCAGGACCAGATCTGCGACGTCACCTTCTTTCATGAGCCCCGCGTCCAGATCGGCACGGTCGAGCGACGTCAGGATGGTCACGCCTAGGATCTTGAGCTTGCTTCCTGAGGCGCCTTGCTTCGCTGCGCGTATCACATGTGGGTCACCGTGGACCGTCAGGAAGTCGAGATCAAAGCGCGAAAGGCCGCGTACGGCATTCTCGATGGTATTGGAGATATCGAACAGCTTCATATCCAGGAAAATGCGTTTGCCGTGTTCCTGGATCAACTCGTTGGCGAGAGCGAGACCGCCGGTGGTCAGCATACCAAGGCCGATCTTGTAAAAGCCGACGCTGTCGCCAAGCTGTTCGGTCAGGGCCAGCCCTTGAACGGCGTCTGGTACATCGAGCGCGACTATCAGCCGTTCATCGGTCATGCGGGATCTCCATCCGGGCTTTGGCGTTGATGACGGCCACATAATAGAGTTCTGGAACCGATGCCAGTCCTTCGACGTTCGCCCCTTGTCTGGTCGAAACATTTGGGACGGAGCATTTTTATGTCAGAAGCGGAAGATACCGGAAAATCATCGGGAGACAGCTCGGCGTCGAAATCGCAGAACGCGGCTGGAACGTCCGGGAATGTGGGGGCCAAAACGGCCCATTCGGTTGGTCGAACGAAATCGAAATCGATTGGCGTGTTTCCGATGATTATCGGCCTTGGCGTCGCGGTAGCTGTCGTCATCGGCCTCGTGATGAATTTCTCGGGCAGCTCGACCGAAACTGCGCAGGCGGCTGATCCAGAGGAGACCAGCGCCGCAGAACCCGTGTCTGAGGATGCAGCTTCTGTGAATGATCCTGAGGCTACGCAGGAGGCTGCGGCGGAAACGGAAGCGACCGAGGGTGAGGCCGAAACAGCTTCTTCAGAAGCATCCGATGAACCTGCGGAAACTTCCGGAGAACAAGCACCGTCTGACGCAGAGGGTGCAGCCGATCTAGAAACGGAACAGGCCGACGCGAGCTCTCCCGACGATTCCGAAGCTGGCGATGCAAGCGCTGCATTAGCGGCAGAGGAGTCTGCGGGCGATGAGGACACACGCTCCACCACAGACGAGCCGGCTCCAGTTGCGGCGGAAGAAACCGACTCGGAGACTGCCTCTGCTGAAAGTGATTCCGACGAGACCACCGAGAATGCGACTGTAAATGGTGACAGTGAAGCGGCGGCTTCGGGAGATACCACCGAGCAGGAAGCTGCTTCGTCGTCTGATGATACTGCCGCAGCTGAGGAAGCGGAGACAGCATCCGCATCGGCAGCAAGCCCAGATAATGAAGGCGACACGGAACCGGCCGCACCCGATGCGTCCGACGCCAATTCGGCAGATGAGACGGGTGAAGCGACCGAAACGGCTGCAAATGATGACACCGGTTCCGAAGAGGAATCGGCTGATGCAAGCGAGTCTACTGTGTCTGCGGAAATGATCGGTAGCGATAGTACTGATAACGACGAAGCGGCTAACGGGACGATGGCGGCAACCAGCAATTCTGACGACGCCATGACCAGCGAGCCGGGCGAAGCTACCGAAACCGCTGCTAGCGAAGAGAACAGCACCGAAGTCCAATCCGTCGAAGTCAGCGAGGGCACATCTTCCGAAGAAACGGCCAGTACAGACGGTACGGATAACGATGAAGCGGCCAATGTGACCACAGCTGCCGGGGAAGCGACTTCGGCATCAGATCAGAGTACTACTCAGGAAACCTCCGGGTCCGAAGAAGAAATGGCGATGGAGGAACAGGCCGCGAGCGGTGATGCGGAGCAATCTCAACCCAATACGGAGTCTCAGGATCAATCGTCGTCCATGACGACCGCCCAGATGGAAGCGCTGGAACAGGCAGCGACCTCGGCGCTCGAAGCGTCAAAGGCGGCGGCCAGCGCGGCGCAAGAGGCGGCGAATGCGGCTGCAGCGGCAGTTGAAGCTTTGCAAAAGGCGAATGAAGCGATGCAATCCGGCGAATAACGAGACTGCCAGAATGGATGTCAGGAAAAGGCGGAACGGTTTTAACCCGGTCCGCTTTTTTTCTTTCGAAATTGCCCAAGCCCCTCCGAATCCTCGCGAAAAGTTGCCTAGGATATCTTGAACGGGCGAATGAATTGCCCATCTTTCTATCGAGGCCCATAAAAAGGCGTGCCGCATAGCGGGCGCCGACAAGGCGGGCGCTTTATAAAGGAGAGAACGATGGACTTGAACAAGTTCACGGAGCGGGCACGTGGTTTCGTGCAGGCCGCTCAAACAATCGCGATGCGCGAAGGTCACCAGGGTCTGGTGCCAGAACATCTTCTGAAAGCTTTGATGGATGATGATCAGGGGCTGGCGAGCAACCTGATTTCCCGCGCGGGCGGACAGCCTGCTCGCGTTGTCGAAGCGCTTGATCTTTCGATGGCAAAGCTGCCCAAGGTTAGCGGCGACGCCGGACAGGTCTATCTGGACAGTGCGACCGGCCGGGTTCTGGCCGAGGCTGAAAAGCTTGCGTCAAAGGCCGGGGACAGCTTCGTAACTGTCGAACGCGTGCTCATGGCGCTGTGCATGGTCAAATCGAAAGCCAAGGATGCGCTGGACGCAGGCAAGGTTTCCGCACAGGCGCTGAACGAAGCGATCAACGATATTCGCAAGGGGCGTACGGCGGATTCGGCAACAGCCGAAGAAGGCTATGATGCTCTGAAAAAATATGCCCGCGATCTGACTGAAGCCGCCGAGCAGGGCAAGATTGACCCGATCATCGGACGGGACGAGGAAATTCGTCGTGCGATGCAGGTTCTGAGCCGCCGGACCAAGAATAACCCGGTGCTGATCGGTGAACCCGGTGTGGGTAAGACGGCAATTGCCGAAGGGCTTGCGCTTCGCATCATCAATGGCGATGTGCCTGAGTCCCTGCGTAACAAAAAGCTGCTCGCTCTGGACATGGGTGCGCTGATTGCCGGTGCGAAGTATCGCGGTGAATTTGAGGAACGCCTCAAGTCCATTCTTACCGAGGTTACCGATGCCGCTGGCGAAATCATCCTATTCATTGACGAAATGCATACGCTGGTTGGCGCGGGCAAGGCTGACGGCGCCATGGACGCTGCAAACCTGATCAAACCTGCGCTGGCGCGGGGTGAGCTGCATTGCATCGGTGCGACGACTCTCGACGAATATCGCAAGTACGTGGAAAAGGACGCGGCTCTGGCGCGGCGTTTCCAGCCGGTGATGGTCAGCGAGCCCACGGTTGAGGATACGATCTCGATCCTGCGGGGTATCAAGGAAAAGTACGAGCTGCACCACGGGGTCCGCATTGCGGACGCGGCGCTGGTGGCGGCGGCAACCCTGTCGAACCGCTACATTACTGACCGCTTCCTGCCCGACAAGGCTATTGACCTTGTCGACGAGGCCGCAAGCCGGTTGCGGATGGAGGTCGACTCTAAGCCTGAGGAACTTGACCAGCTTGATCGCCAAATCCTGCAGTTGCAGATCGAGGAAGAGGCTCTGAAACTGGAAGAGGATGCGGCGTCCCGGGATCGTCTCGAAACCCTGCAAAAGGACTTGTCTGAATTGCAGGAGAAGAGTGCCGAGCTGACCGCCGCATGGCAGGCCGAACGCGACAAGCTGGCCGGTGCGCGTGATCTTAAGGAGCAGCTCGACAAGTCACGGGCCGAGTTGGAGATCGCCAAGCGTGAAGGCAATCTGGCCAAGGCCGGTGAGCTTTCATATGGCGTGATCCCGCAACTCGAAAAGCAGCTGGCCGACGCGGAGCAGCGCGAAGACAGCGGGCTGATGGTCGAAGAGGCCGTGCGCCCCGAACAGATCGCGAGCGTGGTCGAGCGCTGGACCGGGATACCGATGTCCAAGATGCTCGAAGGCGAGCGTGAGAAGTTGTTGCGCATGGAAGACGACTTGCACCGTCGTGTCGTCGGGCAAAACGCGGCCGTTCGTGCGGTGGCTAACGCGGTACGTCGTGCCCGTGCCGGGCTGAACGACGAAAACCGTCCGCTGGGTTCGTTCCTGTTCCTCGGGCCGACCGGTGTCGGTAAGACCGAGTTGACGAAGGCCGTTGCCGAATTCCTGTTCGACGACGATCAGGCGATGGTGCGTATCGACATGAGTGAATTCATGGAGAAGCATTCCGTCGCTCGCCTGATTGGTGCGCCTCCGGGTTACGTCGGATATGATGAGGGCGGTGTTCTGACCGAAGCCGTACGCCGGCGTCCCTATCAGGTCGTGCTGTTCGACGAGGTCGAAAAGGCGCATCCGGACGTGTTCAACGTCCTGCTGCAGGTTCTGGACGACGGGATGCTGACCGACGGTCAGGGTCACCACGTCGACTTCAAGCAGACGCTGATCGTGCTGACTTCGAACCTTGGCGCGCAGGCATTGAGCCAGCTTCCCGACGGCGCGGATGCCTCCCAGGCGCGGCGCGATGTGATGGATGCCGTACGGGCCCACTTCCGGCCGGAATTCCTGAACCGTCTGGACGAGACGATCATCTTTGATCGTCTGGCGCGCAAGGATATGGATGCGATTGTCGATATCCAGCTGCGGCGCCTCAGTAAGCGTCTGGCAAGCCGCAAGATCACGCTCGAACTCGACGATGCGGCGAAGACATGGCTTGCGGATGAAGGCTATGACCCGGTGTTTGGGGCGCGCCCGCTCAAGCGGGTGATCCAGAATGCGTTGCAGAACCCGCTGGCGGAAATGCTATTGGCCGGGGATGTGCTTGACGGATCGGTCGTGCCGGTCAGCGCAGGCGCGGATGGCTTGCTTATTGGCGACAGGGTCGGTGCGTCGAACCGACCCAAACCGGATGACGCGGTCGTCCACTGACGGAAAGGGGGCTTCGGCCCCCTTTTTTCTTGGTCATTTAAAAATCAAGTATTTAGAGTGCTACGGTATTCATAGATCCTATTTTGGAAGCCGGCGGGGAGAAAGTTTGCCAATTTTGCGTGACGGCCGGATGACAGGCTGGATATCCTAGGCGCACCCAGCGTGATACAGGATTTCAGCGAAACGCTAGATACGCGGTTTGGATCGATTATTTCAGCGACCGAGACGGCGATCACTGTTCAACCTGACACTGGCGAGATGACCCTGTCCGGCGTGGATTTCGTTTTCGAAGAAACGGACAACAGCGGTGGCACCATCCATGAGATCGACGTTGAGCGACACAACCAATACAGCGAAGTCTTTCAATACAGCGAAGTCTTTTCGATGGAAGAACTCGATCTGGACTGGGCTGACTTGGTTGCGGTCGTGGATGGTCCGGAAAACCTGTTGGATTACTTCAGCTCGATGCACTGGGAAGTTCACGCGGGCAACAAAAAGGACATCGGGGGCGGCTTTTTCTCCCATGCGGACGACTATTTCCACCTGGGTTCGAAGGTCTTTCTCGGCGCCGGCCGGGACGAGTTCTTTGACGGCGTTGCGCGTGATGTCTTGTATGGCGGGAATGGGTTGATCTGCTCTTTGGTCAGAAGGGCAACGACAAGTTTGTCGGTCAGAAAGGAAACGACACATTAAAAGGGGGTGCGCACAGAGATTTACTCAAGGGTGGTGCAAGTGACGATGGGCTTGAGGGCGGCGGCGGAAACGACTGGCTAGTCGGCGGCGAAGGCGCAGATCGATTCATCTTTGGTCCGAAACACGGTTCGGACAAGATCCGCGATTTCGAACTCGAGGTCGATCTGGTCTATCTGAGCCGGAAAAAGGTGGCGTTCACGCTCGATTTCACCGAGGATGGTGCTGTCATGTCCTATGGCGCGACGACCGTTCTGTTTTCGGGGATAGCTGCGGCTGACCTTACCGAGGATCACATCCTCTACTGAACAGGTCCGGCTTCGCAAGATTAGGGTGACCCACGCCAATTTTCTTGGCGTGGATCCGTATCTTAACTCTACGATGCTTTTTTGGAGCGCCGACGTGCAATGTAGATGCCGCCAAGCGCAGTTAAAAGCATTCCGCCTGCCGCCGGAAGCGGTACCGCTGCCGGAGCTTCGGTCAACAGGACGACAGTGACGAGATTACCCGCTCTTCCTGCTTCACCATCGACAAAGAGTTCAAGCGTATCGAGTGCGCTCATGGACAGGTTGAGGCTTGCCGCACCTGTGCCGTTCGTCGGGGTGATAGGAAGTACAACGGAAGGAAGACCATTGAACGAGTAAGAGAGCTCAATGGAGTTGCCGCCGAGCAGAAACGGGTTGACCGTCGCTGTCAGTAGCAGTTCCAGATCGTCCATTGCCGTGATGGTGGCCGACGTACCGGCATAGAGGTCGAATGCTTCGGCATCAGCAAACCCCTTGGCAGTGTCACCGGCAGAGAGCGATACGGGTGTATTGAAGATTCCGCTGGTGGTGACCGCCGCCGACGATATCGTGGCGTAGAGAGAGAAGATCGCCGCTAGGGCGAGTACTATAGGCTTTCGGAACATGACTTTTCTCCTGAACTAGGAAATCCGACTCACTTGTTATTGGACTGTCGGTCCCCAAGCTCAATCTACACAAAGCAAGGATTTAATCAAAGTTAAACCAAGTGATTGTTTACGAAACGCGTCCCATGCGGTCGAAAATGAGGCATTTTTATGACGTGATTGCGCAACCAGATACTGAATTGTTTACCGAAACGCAGTTTTCGCGTTCGCGACACCGGTCTTTTTCAGTTGCCATCGCCGATGGCAGACCGGGCAATCGAATCAAGCAGAGATTGAACTTCCTTCATCGGACCCTCGGGAAAGTTTCGAAAACCTATGATAACGTTTTCCCCTACAGGTTGCGCAACAAAAATATCGTAGGGGCAGAAGCCGATGTTGAGCGGGTCCGCCTCCATCATCTTGCGGGAAAGCACGGCAGAGCAGAAACTGTAGACCTCGGCGTGTTCAAAGATGATCTTGTCGGAACCGACATCTTCGCGTGTCCGAGCCAGCATTTCGCCAACATGATTTTGACCGTCGATAACCAGCCCGCGATCAAGAATGGCGCTTTCCAATCCGAACACGACATCGTCGAAACTTTGGTCGGTTTCATACGAAACAATGTCCTGAGCGGTTGTTGAGATCGGGATCGTTGCGATCAGGGCAGCAAGCAAAAGGCGTAGCATGTTGGAAACCCCACAGTTCAATCTGTCGCCTCATTAACAGACAAGTGCGGAAAATGGCAGAGTATACAAAAGCCAAAAGGTTACAAACCGGTCTCTCCATCGTGAGATGAATTGGTTTGGTCTGCGAAAGGCTCTGTCCTACATATATTTGAATGCTGCTGAGGAGGGAGCTATATGGCTTTTCGCTGGAAGAACGACCTGACTGCAAAAGATGTCACGCCAAAGAACCTGTATGTGAACCGTCGCCAGATCATGGCCGGATTGTCCGGGCTTGGTCTTGCGTCGATCGGGGGCCGGGCGGCGGCCGAGGGGCTTGAGCCGAACAGCTACGAAGAGATCACCAGCTATAACAATTTCTACGAATTCGGCACTGGCAAGGGCGATCCGGCAGAAAACGCGCATATGCTGACGACGTCGCCTTGGAGCGTTGAAATCGACGGGCTTGTCGATAAGCCCGGGACGTACGATTTCCAAGAAATCATGTCGAACATGACAATCGAAGAGCGGATCTATCGTTTTCGCTGTGTCGAGGCTTGGTCGATGGTCATCCCTTGGCAGGGTTTCGAACTCGCCGACCTCTTGGATATGGTCGGCGTCCAGCCGGGCGCGAAATACCTAGCGTTCCAGACGGCCCTCCGTCCTGAGGAGATGCCGGGCGTAAGGTATGCGGTTTTGGACTGGCCTTATGTTGAAGGTTTGCGGCTTGACGAGGCGCGGCATCCGCTGACGATCATGGCCACTGGAATCTATGACCAGCCGATCCCGAACCAGAACGGCGCGCCCCTGCGTCTGGTCGTGCCATGGAAATATGGTTTCAAGTCGATCAAGTCGATCGTCCGGATCACCGCGACCGATCAGGAACCCCCGACAAGCTGGAACAAGGCGAACGCCGGGGAATACGGGTTCTATAGTAATGTGAACCCGAACGTCGATCACCCGCGCTGGAGCCAGGCGACCGAGCGGCGGATCGGTGGAGGTTTGTTCGCCAGCCGGCAGGACACCTTGATGTTCAATGGCTATGACGAAGTTGCCAGCCTTTACGAAGGTATGGATCTGGCCAAGAATTTCTGATCCGAAGATGAACCACCTCAACACCCTGTTGCGCAAACTGCCCGTCTGGGCCGTTTATCTCGTGCTTGCGCTGCCCCCGTTCTGGTATCTTTATCTTGGCCTGACCGGGGGGCTTGGGGTCGAGCCGATCAAGGCGCTCGAGCATGAACTGGGTGAACTGGCCTTGATCTTTCTGATCATAGGGTTGGCGGTCACGCCACTTCGACGTTTCCTCGGGCTGAACCTGATGAGGTTTCGTCGCGCCATTGGGGTGATGACTTTCTATTATGTTGCCTGCCATCTGCTGGTATGGCTGGTGCTAGATGTGCAGGATCCGGCGCGGATCTGGGCGGACATCGTAAAGCGTCCGTATATTACTGTGGGAATGGCCGCGTTCGTGTTGCTTGTTCCTCTGGTGGCAACGTCAAACAATCTCTCTGTTCGGAAACTGGGTGCCAAATGGCGGAAGTTGCATAAGCTCGTTTATCCTGCGGCCATCCTCGGGGCCGTGCATTTCGTGATGCTCGCCAAGGGATTCCAGATCGAACCCCTGATCTATCTAGCTGTAATCATGGTTCTGCTGGCTCTTCGAT
The DNA here is from genome assembly GCF_052826185.1 of Heliomarina sp. Taxonomy (NCBI): domain Bacteria; kingdom Pseudomonadati; phylum Pseudomonadota; class Alphaproteobacteria; order Rhodobacterales; family Roseobacteraceae; genus Heliomarina; species Heliomarina sp. The sequence continues at coordinate 101,622 of NZ_JBRBUI010000048.1, forward strand.
TGATGCCGCGCGCGGCGGCACAGTATGTACAGCGAAAGCTTTCCTGAGACTTGAAACAATTGGATCATTCCTGCGGGCATCTTCTTGCATATAGCTGAAGAGATCCATGCGTTCGGGGGCCGATGTCCTGCGACAGAGGAAGACTCGGGCGGTGTAGGGCACATTGAAGTCGGTCAGCGTGGCCGCCGTTGCCATGATCGCCACCTCTTCTGCGCCGGCTTCAACCCTCGACATGACTGATGGAAATGTCGTTCCCGGATCTGTAGCCTATAGCATTGTCATTCCCTTCAACGGTTTTGCCGAACCGTTCAAAGGCGTAGCTTACACTTTCGCTACCTCTCGGCAGTTCCCTCGCATCGGAACTTGAAGCACCGTTATTACTCATCCGGCCAAACCTGTGCTGGCAATCGAAGGGCGCTAGTCACGCCGTCCTGTTCCATGTCAGTCGATCAGGACGTGACGCTGGAAGCCCGTACAGGCTTTGACGCACGTTACTTAGTAAATGCACATTCGATGTCACGGCGTCCGGCGTGAATTCATTCGGCAGTGGCATCTCTACCGTGGAAAGCCTGTCGAACAATACGCCGGTGTCGGAGTCTTTGGTCGGCGGGCCGCTCAACTTGTACGCAGCCGCGAGCTAAACCTTCTTCGCCGCCAATCGCGGCGCTACGGCCTAGAGCTTTATCTTTGGTTTCGAGTTCACGAGGACCTTGGTGAATTGTTGCCTACGCTTTCGGTCCTGTCGTTCATGCTAGGTGTACTCGTACTGTTCGGGCTGGAAGCTGCAGAGCCGCTGCCTGAGGCGGTACCCCTTCCCGTTTACCTGCCGCTCCCATCTCTGGTGCGAGCGGCATTCGTTTTGGGCAGGTGAATCGGATGACTCGCTGGGTGAATCGGGTGACGCTGGGTCAGATTCACGCGGATTCCCGCATCCCTTGGGGATAAGCGGGTGGATAAGTCGAAATCGAACCCGGATTCGGATTTCGAACGAACCCGGCGAGGGACCCCTTACAGCTTTTTCTCAAAAATTTCCGGAGTTAAGCGTTTGATAATATGAAATAATATACTTTCTTGAAAAAAAGATGACGTCTTTCTCAAAAAAGCCCTTGCGGATATCCGGGGTCATCCGTAAATACCCCCTCACCGGCGGCGCTGAGGCGCTAACGGGGCGCCAGACGGGCGGTACGGACGGAAACGAACGGGCCGGCAGCGAGACGCAAAGAAGAACATCTGAGGTATTACAGGCGGGGCGCGCCGATAAGTTTAGGGCGCATCCTGTGAGTTTTGTCTCTACGCTATTTGACATTGATGACAAACTGAAGAGATATGTGGGCGGTTTGGTCTATTTC
>NZ_JBRBUI010000049.1:0-36289 GCF_052826185.1 Heliomarina sp.
CGGCACGGTTACGCTGGCGGAAGGCACCGAGATGGTGATGCCGGGCGACAACGTCTCCTTCGGCGTCGAGCTGATCGCACCGATCGCGATGGAGCAGGGCCTCCGCTTCGCCATCCGCGAAGGCGGCCGCACGGTTGGCGCAGGGGTCGTTTCCAAGATCGTAGAGTGATCTCGGAAACGAGCGCGTCCGCGGAAACCGCAGACACGACCGGCGCCGGCGTCGTGTCGAAAATCGTCGAGTAAGACGCGCTTGCCCTTCAAAGGGTAAAACAGAAATTGAAAGGGTCGCCCCATCGGAGCGGCCCTTTTGCTTTGCCGGGGTGGTCCGGCGGCGGACTATGGTGCTATCGGTGCCGCGACCGACCGCGAGGAATTCCCCATGGCCCGACGCTTTCCCGACCCGACCCAAGCCCATCCGATCACCCTGCCTGACGGGACGGTGCATCGCGGCACCGTGTTCCTCAACCGGGTGATCGATCACCCGAATATGGAGATCGGCGATTACACCTATTACAGCGATTTCGACGAGGTAACGGATTACGCCCGGCGGATCGCGCCCTACCTGTTTCCGGGATCAGGCGAAAAGCTGATCATCGGGCGATTCTGCCAGATCGCCCATGGCGCGCGATTCATCACCGCTTCGGCGAATCATCCGGTCGACGGGTTTTCGACCTTTCCCTTCTCGGTGTTCTATCCCGAGGGCATGGGCGATTACGCGGGGCTTGCGGAGAAATGGGGCGATACGGTTGTCGGCAACGATGTCTGGATCGGCTATGGCGCGATGATCCTGCCGGGGGTCACCATCGGCGACGGAGCGATCATCGGTGCCGGGTCGGTGGTAAACCGCGATGTACCGCCATATGCCGTCATGGGCGGAAATCCGGCAGTGCCGCGCCGCATGCGATTCGCGCCGGAAACAGTTGAAAAGCTGCTGGCTCTCGCTTGGTGGAACTGGCCCGATGCGCGTATCGAGGCGCATCGCAAACTTATCGAATCCGCCGATATCGACGCCCTGGAACGCGCGGCGCGTGGTTGAACTTTGTGCTCTTTGATCACGGTTTGCAGAAAGGACACATATTCCGCAACACCACATCTTGAGAAGTTTGGCGTCATTAATACAGTGTTAAGCGATACTTCGAATGATGGGGACTTATGCGTAAAGTTGTACACACATTCATGGCGGCTCTTCTGGTCGCTCCCCTGCCAGCGGTCGCGAAATATGCCGACCCGGGGCATGGCATCAAGGCGGCCAGCGCCTGCATCGCTTTCGACCAGAGCTATGCCGAGACTATAAGCCTGTGCCAGCAGGCCATGGATGACGAGGCCTGGACCCGGAAACAGTATCTCGAGCTTCTCGCGCCGCTGGCGCGGGCACATTACTACCTTGACCACGACCAGCAGGCTCAGGCGCTTTACCGCGAGATGCTCGAACTTGATCCGGGCTTTGTTCCGGCGCTCGTCGGCCTGGGCTGGGGGGCTTATGACGCCAAGAATTACGAGGCCGCCGGACGGTTCTTTGAAACCGCGCTGAACCGGTCCCCAAGTGCCGAGATTTACGCCGGGCTGGGCGCAAGCCTTTATCTAGGCGGTCAGGCCCAAGTGGATCAGGCGATCAAGCTGATCGATCAGGCGCTGGCATTGGAGCCGGATTACAGCTGGGCGCTGAGGCGCAAGGGCTGGATGCTTGAGGATCACAACCGTCTATCCGAGGCCGAGGAAGCGTTCCGCCGCGCGGTGGATCTGACCCCGGCAAACGCGGCGGCGAATTTCGCGCTGTCCCATGTGCTGCGGCGTCAGCGCAACTGGCGTGAGGCGCTGGTCTTCGTGAACCGCGCGCTGGAGTTGAACCCCGGCTATGTGCGTGCCTTGTCGGGACGTGCGCTGATTTTTTACTACATGGATCACCCCGGCCCGGCGCTGAAGGATGCGGATGCGGTAATCGCCGCGCGGCCGAACTGGGCCGAGGGCTATGTGCGCAAGGCGCGGGTGCTGATCAAGATGGACCGTGCCGAAGAGGCGCATGTGCTGCTGGGCGAGATCGACGATCGGCTGGGGTATAATGGTTTCCTGACTTACTGGCGCGCCCGGCTGCTGTTGGATGACGGGCAGGCCGACCGGGCGCTGGAACAGAGCAGCCGGATCCTTAGCGAAGGTTCGCCGGACCTGTACGACTATCTCCTACAGGCGCGGATCGGACTTGCGCTTTATAATCGTGACGTCGCCCGCCCGGCCGTGGACGAGGCGCTTTCGCTGCAACCGGGGAACAAGTGGGTTCTGTATTACGATGCGATGACCCTGGTGCAGGAGCATCGCTTTCGGGATGCGGTGAGCCGGTTTGATGCGGCGGTGGCCGCCGGGCTCAGCAAGCGCAAGCTGGATGAATTCGTCGCTGCGCTTGAACAGCAGAAAGACCATGCGCGAGCGCAGCAGATGCGAGAACGCTATGTGATGGACAGTCAGGCGCGGGCGGCGAAATAGGCAAAGGGCAGTTGCCTGGGGGCGTCTGCCAACTGCAAGCGAATCAGGGTCAGGCGCGGTCAGGTTCCCGTCCGGCGGCGCGGTCGCTTGCGTCCGTGACCTCGTCCAGCGCCGCTTGCAGGTCGAGCCGCAGGCTTTCGAGCGTTTCCTCATCCATCTTGCGCGGTACCTCGCGCTGCCATTCCCGGCACATCAGGACGCCCCGGGTAAAGGGCAGGGGCAGCATGAACCGGTCCCAGCTTGGAAAGATGATCGCGCGGCGCGTGGCATAGGACAGCACAAAGATCTTCTTGCCGGTGCTGCGCGCCCAGACCAGCGGCACCGAGGAGGCCACCCGCGCCGGGCCGCGCGGTCCGTCCACGGCGATCCCGATCGTGAAACCATCGGACATGCGCCGCAGAACCTCGCGTGAGAGCGCCACGTGGCGTTTGTGGCTCGACATGGGGATGGTAGCAAAGCCGAATCGCGCCAGCACCTGACCGACCAGCCGACCGGCGCGGGCGGCGCTGGTCAGGGAGCAGAACTTACCCAGATCCTGATTGAACATGTAGGGTGCCATGATCAGCCGCTGGTGCCAGACGGTGAAAATCACCGGCTCGCCCCTTGCGAGTTCGGCCTCCATCGCTTCGAATCCGTGGGCTTCCCAGCGCGAGGTCGCATGGGCAAACCTCGTGTAGCCGGAGAAAAAGCCTTCGACCAACCGGTTGGCCCATGTGCTGTCGGCGATGCGTTTGCGGAGGCTCACTGTCTGGTCCCATTGTTCGTTTGGTCCCCTCTCATACCGCAAGTAACGTTCGGGACAAGCCGGGGAGAGGGGGCAAAGCGGCCCGAGCAGGTTTTGGCACAGATTCCTCTTGCTCCCGCGTCCGGCCTGTCATAGACGAGGCGCGGTCCTAGGGGTATAGCTCAGTTGGTAGAGCGACGGTCTCCAAAACCGTAGGTCGCGGGTTCGAACCCTGCTGCCCCTGCCACTCAAATCAAGGACATAGCTAAGCTGACGGTGGTGAGTGGTACCACTCAGGCATCGCTTTACACCCACGTTGCAGTTCATTTTTCTGTGGGTTCGTAGAATCGGCCCAGTGGAGCGCCGCTTTTTCACCCTCGTTTTCCAGTTTCTCGGGAAGATTTGTGTCCGAGCTGGGATTTGGCGTGGCGTATGAGTTGAGCGTTCGTATAGACCTGTTTCGCGCCCGTCATGGAGGTGTAGTTCCCTCCAGATCTAGCAAATGCTCCGGCGACAGCTGACCGTCTGACCGAGTGGGATCTTTTCTTTCGGAATACGGTTGCCTCTGTACATAGGCCGACGCCTTGTTAGGATCAGCCAATGTTTGCGCGGTTATCGCTATAACGGTTCTTCATGTCTCCCAGCTGGAGCGCGTCCATTCGGCCCTGATCGACCTTGATGCAAGCTTTCTAAGCCACAGCCCCCTCCGCCCGCGTGCGCCGGACCTGCCCCGGCGTCGTGCCGGTCACGCGTTTGAAGGCACGGTTGAAGGCGGGTTCTGACTGGTATCCAAGATCGGCGGCAATTGTAGCGATGGGCTGAGCGGTCTCTTTCAGCATGCGGCGTGCGAGGTTCATGCGCCATTCCGCGAGGTATTGCATCGCGGGCTTTTCCACGAGGCTGGTGAACCGGGCCGCAAAGGCAGAGCGGGACATGCCTGCGACCTGCGCAAGCGTCTCGACCGACCAGTCGGCGGCAGGCTCGCGATGGATCGTGACGATGGCGCGGCCAATCTGCGGGTCGCGCGCGGCTTTCAACCAGCCCCGGTTCGCGTCCGGAGACCGGCTTAGCCAGCGACGGATCGCCTCGATCACGACGACATCGGCGAGCCGCGTGATGACGGTTTCCCCTCCGGGACGCAGCTCGCGCGCCTCTCGCGCGATGAACTGCAAGGTGCCTTGCAGCCAGCTTCCGGCTTCTTCCTCCCATGGGTCGATTTTCAGCACGTCCGGCAGAAGCGCCATCAGCATGGGGCTCGACGCGTGATCAAGCCGGACCAGCCCGTACATGATACTGGACGCGTCGCCGCCGCCGCCAAATTCCAGCGTTTCGAAAAGTTCGGTCACCTTGCGGATCGGCAGTTCCTCAAGTTCCCTCAGGGGCGCTTGTGTATCGCTGTAAAGGCTGATTGGCGCGCCATGGGTCATCAGGACGAGATCGCCCTTGTGTATCTCGAAAGGGGTGTCTTCGCCGACCTTGAGCCAGGCCCGCCCGGCGATGACCACGGCAAAGCTCATCACCTCGGGAAAGCCGGGAATTGTCAGGCCCCAGGGCGCGGTGAGACGCGACTGGCAATAGAACGTGCCGGTCAGTTTCAGCAGGTGCAGGATCTCTCCCAGCGGATCGCCGATGGGTTGAGCAAGGAGTGAGGGGTCGGGAACGTGAGGCTGTGTCATTGGGCAAGGGTGACGCGGATCGCGCCCTTCGTCCAGAGGTTCTGGACGATTGGATAAGTGATCCGGACGGATGAGAATTGTTCATCCAGTGTTTGTGAGCAAATTTGGGTCATCGATTAAACGACTTGCTCAGAACCAAGGAGACAGACCATGACCACCAAACCCATCCTCGTCCTCGGCGCGACCGGCAAGACCGGCAGCCGCATTGCAAACCGCCTTGAACAAAAAGGTCTTTCCGTGCGCCGAGGCTCGCGCAGCGCAGCGATCCCCTTTGACTGGGAGGATCCCGGTACATGGGCCCCCGCACTTGACGGCGTTTCCAGTGTTTATATCTCTTATTACCCGGATATCGCCGTGCCCGGAGCGGTTGAAACGGTCGCGGCTTTTGTCGAACAGGCGCGAGCGGCGGGCGTTGGCAAGCTGGTGCTGCTGACCGGGCGCGGCGAGCACCATGCCCAGAGGGCCGAGGAGGTTGTCCGAAATTCTGGCCTTCCCTTCACGATTATTCGTGCCGCATGGTTTGCGCAGAACTTTTCCGAAGGCGCGCTGCATGAAACTGTCATGGCAGACATCTTGCCGATGCCCGGCGGTGAGGTGCGCGAGCCTATCGTGGATGTGGACGATATTGCCGATGTCGCGGTTGCTGCGCTGACCGAACCCGGACACGACGGGGAGCTTTACGAAGTGACCGGCCCGCGCCTCATGACGTTTGCGGAAATGGCGGCGGAACTCTCAGCCGCGACCGGGCGGCAGGTCACGCATCTGCCGATTTCCTTCGAGGATTTCCACGCGGCGCTTTTGCCGGTGCAGGGCGCAATGATTGCCGATGTGCTCACCACCATCGCGCGGGAGACTCTGGACGGGCGCAATGCGCATCTGGCAGATGGCGTCGCGCGCGCGCTTGGCCGGGCACCGCGCGATTTCACCGCTTTCGCCAGCGACGCCGCGCAGGCAGGTGCCTGGGCCGATGCGGCCTGATCCTATTCTGGACGTATGAAAGTACATCAGATGCAGGGCATAGTTTTTCAAAAGCTGACCCTTGGTGTGGCGGGCCTCACCGCGCTTGGTATCGGTCTTGCGATCACCCTTGCGCCGCGCGTTTTCTACGCAGGCTATGGAATCGAGTTGGGCGCCGATGCGAGGCTGTTAAGTGAATTGCGGGCCCCCGGCGCCAGTCTTGCCTCGCTGGGCGTGGTGATCTTTGCCGGAGCCTTGCGACCCGGCATGGCCCGCGTTTCCGCAGCGCTGGGAGCCATTGTCTTCCTCGCCTTCGCAACTGGCCGGATCGTCAGCATGGCAGTCGATGGTTGGCCGGGAGGGAGTATTATGGCCGCTCTCGTGATCGAAGTGGCGATTGGTCTGCTTTGCCTGCTGGCGATGGTACAGCAACGAAGACTGGCATTCCCGCGCTCAGCGATTGCCTTTTCGCGGGGGTGAGTGAGAAGGCCCGGGCGGAAAGCCGGGCCTTTTCAGCGACTTTCGCGCTGGTGGGGTCGCTTTACGGCGTGAAAGATCAACGCCTCGCGTGCGGAAAAGCTTCCAGCGCCGCTAAGAAAGTCGACCTGCATCCTGAAAATTTCCGCGATTGTCACTTTCACTCAGGTCCGTGACATCTTCAGGATGTCGATCGGCGCGCGCAGGCGGGCAAGGTCTGCTTTCGGCAGGGTGGTACTCAACGACACCGTCAAAGGACGTGCCCAGTCCTTGAGCTTGTCGAAACTTCGCCCGGCCAATTTGCGTGTCCGCGTCCGGAACCACCTTTCCCGAGAAATCGGATCAGTGGGTTGGAAATGTAAAACGTACGTTTTACATTGTCTATCAGATACTGAAGGATTCTGGATCATGAACCTGACAACAAAGCTCATCACCGCTGCGGAAAAACTCTTTGACCGGCACGGCTATATGGCGACCGGCATGGACCGGCTTACCGAGGCGGCAGGCATGTCGAGCCGGACGCTGTACAAACACGCTGGCAGCAAGGCGCAGCTCATGGCGCTGGTTCTGAGTGAGCGCGACCGGCGTTTCATGGCCCGGCTCGAGGTGGAGAGCGTCGATGCGCTGTTTGCTGCGCTGGAAGACTGGGTGCGGGTCGAGGGGGCGCGCGGCTGCCTGTTCCTGCGATCTCTCGCCGAGACCGGGGGGGAGACACCGGAAATCGCGCAGGCAGTCACGGCGCACAAGGAGGCGTTCAGGCAGCGGGTGTCCGATGTGGTCGCCTCCGATCTTGGGCGAGAGGACCCGGTGCGTGCCGAACAGATCCTGATCCTTTTCGAAGGGGCGACGCAGGCAGCAATCTACCGTGGCGCAGACGCCGTTTCCGCCGCGCGCTCTGCTGCTGCCATCCTGATGGGGAAGGCAAGATCTTGAACCCCGCCATCCGCATCGGTGCCACGGGTTTTGGTCTTATCGCGGTCTGTTATGGTTTTGCGCGCTTTGCCTTTGGCCTGTTCCTACCCGAGATCGACGGTGAGCTGCATCTCGGCCCATCGGTAAGCGGCTTGATTTCCGGCGGTTCCTTTGCCGGGTACTGCATCGCCATTATCGCCTCGGCCATGCTGACAGAGCGGATCGGTGCGCGCGCGGTGGCTGGCGGAGCCGCCCTTGTCGCGGCCCTTGGCATGGCGGGCATTGCGCTTGCGCCGACGCCTCTGTTCCTTGCGCTTGCCGTCATGCTGGCCGGGTCCAGCACGGGTCTCGCCTCGCCGCCCATGGCAGCGGCTGTCGCGGCAGCGGTTCGAAAGAGCCGTCAGGACAAGACCAACACCGTCATCAATGCCGGGACGAGCGCGGGCGTTGCGCTTTCAGGAGCTGTTGCACTGGCCATCGCCGGGCAGTGGCGGATGGCCTTCGGCGCATTCGCGGCGGTTGCGCTGGTGCTGGCGGTGGCCGCCATGTTCGCGTTGCCTGACGCCCGTGGTGAAAGTCGCACCGGTGGGTTTCCCTCAATTGGCGGCACGATGGTGCGGCTGATCTTGGCGTCCTTCCTGATGGGCGCGGCAAGCACGGCGCTGTGGTCTTTTGGTGGTCAGCTTGTTTCGCAGCAGATGGGGTGGGGCACCGGTGGGTCCAGTCTTCTCTGGACCTGCATCGGCGCTGGCGGGATTGCCGGCGCCTGGGCCGGGACGCTGGTCAGCCGGTTTGGCCTTGACCCTGTCCATCGGGTTTTTCTGGGACTCATGGCTGTCAGCATCCTTGCGGTCGGCTCTGGTTTGACGAGCGGCGTTGTCCCGCTTGTCGGTGGGGCGGTGTTTGGCGCGGCCTATGTCATGCTGACCGGAGTGTATCTGGTCTGGGGGACCAATGCCCTGCCGGAGCGTCCCGCGACCGGCCTTATGGTCGGATTCCTGACCATCGCCGTGGGGCAGACGGCGGGTGCGCCCGTGTTTGGATTGTTGATGGCAGGGCAGGGGAACGGGGCCGCTATTGCGTGCTTTGCTGTGGTGGCGCTGCTCGCAGGTTTCTTTCGGTCCGGGACTTTGCCGGGCGTCGCAACAACGACGACGCCAGTTTCAGTGCGGTGTGCGTGCCGGTAGGCGGCGATTGCGCGTGCCGTCTTGAGGTTGCGGCGCGCGTCCTTTGCGCGATGCCGGTTCGTTGGCCGCTCTGCGAGGACTGCACAGAGGTGTTCGCGCGACCGGGTCTGTTCACCTTTTCGCAAGTGATGGAAACTTTCGGCCGCATACACGTTGTGCCGGTCAGAAATGCAAACCTGACTGGAGGCCATCATGAGCAGCCCGATCACCACGATTAACCCTGCAACCGAAGAAAAGATCGAAACCTACAACCTGATGTCGGATCAGGAGGTCAGGGATGCGATCCAAGCGTGCCATACCGCGTTCCAAGACTGGCGTCATGTTTCGCTGGATGACCGCGCGGCCAAGATCAAGGCGATCGGTAAGGCGCTGCGCGACAACAAGGAAGATTTTGCCCAGCTGATGACACGAGAAGTCGGTAAGCTGATCGGCGACAGCCGGGACGAAATCGACCTTTGTGCGGCGATCTGCGATTTCACGGCGGCGCAGGGTCCCAAGGAACTGGCCGACGAAGAGCGCGATATTCCCGATGGCAAAGGCGTTGTGACCTACTCGCCGATCGGGGTCATCTATGGCATGCAGCCGTGGAACTTTCCCTGCTATCAGGTCATCCGCTACACCGTCGCCAACCTCATGGCGGGCAACGGCGTGCTGCTCAAGCACGCGGCGAACTGCACCGGCAGCGGCCTGTTCCTACGTGAAGTCATGGAGAAGGCCGGTCTGCCGAAAAACCTCTTTACCGTGCTGCTTATCGACCACGATCAATCGGACGAGGTTATTGCCAATAATCTTGTCCGGGGTGTGACCCTGACCGGCAGCGACGGCGCAGGACGCGTCGTGGCCCAACAGGCGGCGAAACATCTCAAGAAAACCGTGCTGGAGCTTGGCTCGAATGATGCCTACCTTGTACTAGATGACGCCGATCTTGACCTTGCGGTGGAAACCTGCGTTGCTGGGCGGCTTTACAACAACGGTCAGACCTGTGTGAACGCCAAGCGTTTCATCGTGACCGAAGCGAATTACGACGCCTTTGTCGAACGCTTTACCGAGAAGATGAAAGCGATGGAAATGGTCGACCCGTCCGATGCCAAAAGCGGTTTGGGGCCGATGGCGCGTATCGACCTGCGCGACGATCTGGCCAAGCAAGTCGAGGAGAGCGTCGAAAAAGGCGCGCGGGTTCTCTGCGGCGGCGAGGTTCCAGACCGCAAGGGTGCCTATTACCCGGCGACTGTTCTTGTCGACGTCGCACCCGGGCAGCCGGCCTATGACGACGAACTTTTCGGGCCGGTGGCGTCGGTTATCCGAGCCAAGGATGACGAGGATGCCATGCGGATCGCCAACGACAGCCGGTATGGCCTTGGCGGCGGTATTTTCTCGAAAAACACCGAGAGGGCACGTGAACTGGCGTCGAAATATTTCGACACCGGTATGGTCTGTATCAACAAGTATAACCTCGCCATTCCGAACATGCCGTTCGGCGGGGTGAAGGACAGCGGCTATGGCCGCGAGCATGGCGGGTTCGGGATGAAGGAATTCGTCAACGCCAAGTCGCTTTACATGGCTTAAGGCTTTTCGCCCGCTCCGGTCTTCTTAGGTCGGGGCGGGCAATTCCGTGCGTGGGTGAGGTTCAAGATCCCGTTGCCGGATTGACCTGTCACATGAGCCGCAGCGCGAGGACTGCGCCGAGGGACAGGATAGGCCGCATGATCTGCGGGACGGCGGCCAGCAAGAGCACCGGAGAGGCGGCCAGCGCGACCCAGGTTCCGTAGAACACTAAAAACCGCATAGTTACGAGCGTGTTGATGGTCGCGTCGAACCGGTCATCCGAGTTGCTCTGTTCCAGCCGTTTAACCGCGAAGCGTTCCACCGTGACGCGTGTCAGCGCCCCGGCGGCCAGCGGAGCCACAACAAATCCGAAATGAAGCAGGGTCCAGAGCACGGTTGTCAGCGCCATCGTCGTCAGCCAGAGGCCACGCCCCCAAGGGTCGGCGGCGCTTTGGGTCAGGAAATTCGCGCTTTGCATGTCGACCCCGAGCCCCCGGTCAAGGGCCTGTAGCGCCAGACCGATCAGAACCACCGTCAACACCATGAAAATGATCGCGAGCACCAGGTCGAGAAGCATGAAGAGCGCGATGCCCGGCAAGCGTGCGCCGGATTGCGCCACGTGGAGCCCGATCGAGTGGCTTACCCCGAGCGAAAGGTAATCGAGCGCGGCATTCGCCAGGGGCAGGGCTAGCCAGGACAGGGCAAAGAGGCCGATCATGCCGTCGGTGATCGCGGAGAACTGGTTGGCAATGACGATGCCGGCAAGCGAGATCAGCGCGCCGAACCCGATACCGCCTCCGGATGCCGCCAGTTGACCGGCCCGCAGATGCGGCATCGAGCCCGCAATCAGGCTGCTGAGGAGGCCCGCAGATCCGCCGACGAGGCCGCCGATGATAAAACCTTCGCTGAGCGACCGGAGAAAGCCGATGAAACCATCGTCGGTCAGACCGGAACTTATTGCGGCCATCAGGCCGAAAGCCACCCCGCCCGCCGCGCCGTAGAAAGCGGCGCGCCTTGGACGCAGGGTCGAAATCGCGGCCACACAGGGCACGCTGAACAAGGCGGCGGCGATCATGGTCTGGGTGCCAATATAGTCGGCAAGCCCGCAGGAAATGCCCGCGATCAGCGCGACGCCAGCAAGATGCGCCGCTGTCTGCCTTTCGCTGAGGGGGCGCACGAGGCGGATGCAGAATACCATCGCCAGCAACAGAAGCGTGACGCTGGCATAGGGCAGGAACGGAGAGACACCCGTGCCGATCCAGAACTTGCTGTAAAAGGGCCGGATCGAACCGATGGTGATGTCGCCCTGAAAAAAGCTCAGCAAGCCTGCGGCGACGAGATAAAGCATGCTGAGCGCATAACAGGTCATCAGGCTTTGCAGGCTGAAGGGCGCACCGGTCCAGACCCGCAGCACCTCCAGCCCGGCAATCAGCCTGTCGCGAAAGATGTCCGACATCGATCTGTCGAGAACTGCCGCCATGTGCCGGTTGAGAAACCGCGCGATGGCCTTGTCGTTGATGGCAGGAGCCTGCGCTGCCTGCTGCGCCTCGAGCGCGCGCAATCGTGCCTCAATGGGGGAGGGCGAGTCGGAGAGAGGCCAGCGCAATGACGCAGGTACATCCTCGACACTCAACCCAAGCGCGCCGCTCAGCTTTTGTGCCGTGCTCGGCGTGATGGTTTTCAGGCGGTTGTTCTCGATGGCCGATACGAATGACTTGCGGTCCGGGTTGCCCAGTGCGTCGGAGGCAAGCGCTTCCTGGCTGAGTCCGAGCGTCTGCCTGCGCTGGCGAACCAGCTTGCCAAAGGCTTGAAAGTCCTCAACTTCCGTTTTCTCGGCCATGAAAACCCATGAAAAGCGGCGGGTTACAAAATTCTGTAACGTTTTGGTCACCGCTGAAAGGCCCGGGCTTTCCTACCCTGAATGTGCCGCGAGCGGGTCGATCTCACGCTTGGTCTTTCCAAGGCACAGTCTACAGGCAGCGCATGGAACGCCAAGAAATAGTTTCGGATCCACAGCACCCGGGAATTGGCGGCCCTGACGTTTTGGACAACCGGGCAATCGGGTGGATTGATATGGAAAGCAGATTTCAGAACGGGATACAGGCCGTTGGCCGGACAAGTTTACATGACGGGCGCGGTAACCCCCGACGCTCATTTCTTCGTTCACGGCTGAGCGGACCGGGCGGCTTCTATAACCTCGGCAATGTGATTGCGCTGTTTTCGGGGTTTGCGTTGAAACTCTACGTCGATCAGGGGCAGGCAAGTGTTCTTGAAACGCTATACAGCTATCTGGTCGGCAATTCCGGGGCGACGTACCTGACGCTGGCGATGATCCTCTTCCTGACCTCGGGCGAGGTCTATCACCATGCGGCCAAGCCCGGCGCGCGGGCGGCGCTGCTGCCCTGGGCCGATTTCATTTCGGGTCTGGCGGCGATTTCGCTGACGGTCGCGCTGCTCTGGCTGGGTGAAACGACGGCGGCTTGGGTGGCGGGCGTGATGCTTGTCGCGGGCAAGCTTGGATGCGCCGCCTTGCCGGTTTTTGCCAATCGGGACACGACGCGGGTAGAACGCCTGCTCCGGGTGATGGTGGCGGCAAGCCGCGCTCCTTCGCTTGTGGCGCTGGGGCTGACTGTCTTACCGGCCTTGCGGGGGGAGGTGACCTTTGACCTCGTGCTGTTGCCGCTGGTCATGATCCTCTGCTTCCTGCTCTGGCTCTGGGCCGATCTTTTGCTGCTGTTCCGGCACCGATCGGCGCGGCGCATCAAGGTTCGTACGCATGAATCCGTCTGACAGAGTGGCCACCGAGGTCTCGATACCCGCCGGAATGATAGCTGTCGATCGCGGTCCGACTACCGGCTCCCGCTCCGCAGATGGCCAGACGCTGAGTTTTGATTTCGGCTTTCCGCTTTTCGTGAACAACCTGTTCGTTGGGCCGCAGGAAGAAAGCTACTTCTTCTCGCTCAAGTCCGAGACGAGTTCGTTTGCTAATACCGGGCGTCTCAGCATTTTTGCCGAGGCGGTCGGCGATCCGGTGCAGGGCCGGGTCTATCGCTTTGATGTGGGAGGGCTGGCTGTCCCGACAACCACCGTCGTGCCGCTGCCTGCGAGTACGTTCATGCTGATCGGCGCTATTGCGGCCCTGTTTTCGCAGGCGCTGCGCCGGCGGGGCACGACGTGATCTTTCATTGTTTGGGGCGCATGGCGCGCCTCCTGCAAAACTATCAATAGCACGGCAGGAGGTGCCGTATGATCAGGCTTGGGGGCTGTCATACCTCTGGCGCGACCTTTTCGTGTCTTTCCGGACACTGACAGCCTCCGATGTTTTTCCGGAATAGCGATCATCTGGCGGTCGGGGCGCGCGGGGTTCTGCCGTTTGGTGCCGACTTTCCGTGGGTCTTTCGGCTTTTGCGGATTAGTCCAGGCGCCCTTGTTTTGTTCGCTTCGCAGGCTTTTTGCGCGACCCCAACCCAAAATCATCGCAGCATGGTGGGGTTATTAACAAGATAACCACACAATTTCGTGATCTAAGCAGGCCCGCCAAAAAACGGTCTTTTTGTAGCCGTTTAGCTGATCTAGAGAGCGGCGATCTGTTGGTGTTTAGAAATTTTGTGAAAGCTTGATTGTGGAGATGCGCCGGACACCGGATCTGAAAAAATTCTAGTCGAGCAGAATTTAAGTACCGAGTTCAAGGGCACCAAAGAAGCATGAGAGCGAATTTTCCAGACTATCCCCAGCAGAGGCAAGAGGACAGCTGTGCCCCGGACCCCTCCGAAGAGTTCCTGGCGCTGGCCTGGCTGAGTGATGACGGAAACATTCTGGAAACCAACGAGGTATTCCAGAAGATGCTGGGCAAGGATATCTCCAAGCTGTCCCGGGCCGAGCAGGCAAAGGCCATCGGCGATCCGGGCTTTTACGAGCTTTTGAACGGCATCAGCCGGGTTCCGACCGCGCAGAGTGAAATCCAGTTGCGCAACAGTGACGGGTTGGTGCTTTGGTTACAGGTCTCCCTTGTTTCCCAAGTCTCGCTGAAAGGCGATATCCTGATGGTCGCGCAGGATATTACCGACACCCGCCGGAAAAACCGGGCGGCCCACTGGAAACTGGAGGCACTGAGCCAAACCCGGCTGGTCGCCGAAATGGATCTGAGCGGACGTCTGGTGAGTGCAAACGGTCATTTCAAAAAAGCTGTCGGTCTGCCTGATGACCGGTTGGAAGAGTTCCTGCTCAACAACATGACAACCGAGAATTTCTTTGAAGACATCACCTGCGAAGAGGCGTGGCGGAAGCTGTGCCTTGGCGCGACGATTTCCGGCGACTTCCGGTTTCACCGCGAAAGCGGAGGGGACCTGTGGCTTCGCGGCAGTTTCGATCCGGTGGCCTGCGACGATGACCGCATCGGCACGATCCTGTTCATGGGGCAGGACATTACCCGGGCGACGCAGGAAAAGATCGATCAGGACGGGCAGATGCGGGCGCTGTCCCGGGCTCAGGCAGTGGTGGAATTCGCGCTGGACGGAACGGTTCTGACCGCCAATTCCAATTTCCTCGACCTGTTCGACTATGAACTGGGACAGGTTCAGGGTCAGCATCACCGGATGTTCGTTCCACCAGAGGATGCTGCAACGGCTGCCTATGTGGAATTCTGGAACCGTCTTGGACAGGGGGAATTCCAGACGGCCGAGTTCAAGCGAATTGGCAGGAACGGCAAGGAAATCTGGATTCACGCCAGCTATAACCCGATCTTTGACCCATTCGGGCATCCGATAAAGATCGTCAAATTCGCAAGCGACATCACCAACCGCAAGAATGCCGAGACGCTGGGCATCCGGGCGCAGGTTGAATCCGCCAAGGAAGCGATGCGGGAAACCGAAGCACAGTTTCGCGCGACAATCGATGTTGCCCCTGTCGGCATGGCGCTGCTGGATGAAGATTGCCGGATGCTGCATGTGAATGCCGCGCTGGCGCAGTTCTCGGGCTATTCGGTCGAAGAGCTTCTGTCGATGCGGCTTGCCGATCTTATCCCGCCCGCCCGTCGGGTCATTTCGGAGGCGCAGCGGGACCTGCTGAAAACCGGCCAGATGAAGCTTATCCAGATGGAAAGGCGGGTGCTGCGCAAGGATGGAACCGAAGGCTACGCCTTGCTGCATATATCGGAACAGCGGTCGGCGAATTCGGAACGCATCGAGTTCATCGTCCAGATTCAGGACATCACCGAGCGTCGGATGATGGACCAGATCAAATCCGATTTCGTCGCGACCGTAAGCCACGAATTGCGCACGCCGCTGACCTCGATTCAGGGCGCGTTGAAGCTTTTGCCGCTGCCGATTGCCAAAGGGGATCAGGCGGGGGCGCAAAAGCTTTTGGATATTGCGTCCAAGAACGGCGACCGGTTGATGCGCCTTGTCTCGGACCTGCTGGAGGCGGAGAAGTTTTCGTCTGCCGACATGCCGCTCAGTCTCGGCGCGGAAAAGGTTCTGCCCCAGCTTGAACATGCGATCCAGATGAACACGCCCTACGGAGAGCAGCTGGATGTCAGTTTTCTTCTCGATGAAGTCGATGCTGACCTGATGATCCGGATCGACCCGGCCCGTTTCCAGCAGGTCATGTCGAACCTGCTTTCGAATGCGGCCAAATTCTCTCCGAAAGGCGCGGTCGTGCGGCTGGGATGCGAGGAGCGCGAGGGGATGATCTTGGTGACCGTCAGCGATCAGGGATGCGGTATCCCGGAGAGCTTCCGCGAAAAGATTTTTGAGCCTTTCACGCAGGTGGACAACTCGGCGACGCGCCACGTCGGCGGGACCGGTCTTGGCCTCAACATCACCCGCCTGCTGGTTGAACGGATGGACGGATCGATCGGGTTCGAAAACCTTGCGCTGCGCGGGTGCCAGTTTTGGGTTATGCTGCCAAAGGCTTTGAGCTGAGGCGCTTTCTATTGTTTGCCAAGGCTGCGCCGTGACCTGAGGGTCGTGGGGGCGCATGGGTTGCCGTTGCTTAGCAGCCGCTGGCGGGCGTTGGTATCGCGTGAACGCCTGAGCGGCGCGCTGAGGTGAGGGTTCGTTTTGAGTATCGCTTGCGCTCTTGCCGTGTGAGGAGAGCGCAAGTCGGTTTGTTTGGCCGCACGTCGGGCGGGGCCAGCTAGGCGTGCTTGCGGTTCGAGCGATGGAACAGTCTGAATCGTCTCGCCTGAATCGCGGCAAGGCCGAGGAAACCGGTCAGGAGGAAGCCAAGCGAAGAGGGGAGTGGCATAACTGCTGGAGAAAGGTTGTTTTGGACCACCGTCATGTTGATGATGTTGTCTCGCCAGTCAACGATAAGGTCTTTGCTTCCCCCGATGTATTGGTAGCCGCCTCCCCAGTCATCAGCCCAGTATAATGTTATTTGGCTGCCTGGTTCCGTACTTCCCCTAAACGAGACCAAGTCAAAGGTATCGTAAGTGAAAAAGAAGTAACCTGGGGACGCCCACGCCTGTGCTGATATGTAGGAATTATTGAAGCTGCAATCATATGTATCAATGAGGCAGATAGGAACTCCGCCGAAGTCCATTGCTGCATTATCAAAAGTTGCTTTGAAGTCGATAACATCCCCAACGTTACGACCAGAGAAGGGCATGGCCAGATCGAGGGCTTGTCCAAATTCAGGGATTACTTCGCCCTTGTCATAGCCGGGATAGGGTTCAAAGTGGTGAGCATCTTCGTCAATGTAGTCCAGCATAAGACCCGACCATGAAATCCGGTCGATCCGCAGCGATATGTCGATGTTAACAATGCTGGCCGAGGCGCCGCTTGCGACAAGGGACAGTGCCGCGATCAAGAATAACTTACCCATAGTGTTCCTCAAAACTGGTGCTGACGGGCAGTCAGCATGAAAAGAATGAACAATGTTAAGCATAAATTAACCATTGTGTGAATGCACAACGGGAGGTTGCTTACGATTCGTTCGTAACTCTTTGACCGGGCATGGTTTTGGCCTGTAATTTATGCGAAGCAAACCGCGACCCGCGATAGAAGCGCTGCTTGCCACGGGTTGCTGAAGGCCAATTTGTCTGAAACTCGACTTCGGGCGTGGGTTCCACTGCGGTAAGTGATCGGACCGGCCCGATGCGCTCGCCTAACCTGAGAGGGACAAGTTCCGATGGCGTGGTTGCTCATTGGCGTCGTTCCCCACGAGATCGCAGGTGACGCGGGGGCGCGCGGGCTCAGGCGCGGATTGCGGCCTTGAATTTGCCCGCATCGCCCGTTATGTGCCCCGGATACCAGATGTGAGAAAGAGCCCAGACATGGCCACCAATCCGATCCAGTTCGTCAATCAGGTCCGCGCCGAAGTTGCCAAGGTTGTATGGCCGACCCGTCGCGAAGTTGTCCTGACGACGGTGATGGTGTTCATCATGGCGGCCCTTACGGCTGTCTTCTTTGCATTGGTCGACCTGGCGATCCGCTACGGTCTTCAGGGCATCCTTACCTTTTTCGGCTGACCCGTACCGGGGATGCGGCGGCCACCGTGCCGACGCTGCGTGAATCGACCTCTGCCCTCTTGATCAATCGGGCTTAGGCGGTTAGGTCAGCGGCTACCCATGACATTGGCGTGCGGCGATTCGCGCTGCGCGCCGCTTTTTGTTCAGGGACGGGCGGGGCAACCCGTTGAAATCTTTACCGGAATGCGGCAGTTCCCGCTTGGGGCGCCGGACAGGACAAGGACAGCAAGCGCAATGGCGAAACGGTGGTATTCGGTCAGCGTTCTTTCGAATTTCGAAAAGAAGATCGCAGAACAGATCCGCACGTCGGCTGCCGAGCACGGGCTCGAGGAGGAGATCGACGAGGTACTGGTGCCCACCGAAGAGGTGATCGAAGTGCGCCGTGGCAAGAAGGTGTCGACCGAGCGCCGCTTTATGCCGGGTTACGTGCTGGTCCACATGGAGATGTCCGACCAGGGCTATCACCTGATCAACTCGATCAACCGCGTCACCGGCTTCCTTGGTCCGCAGGGCCGTCCGATGCCGATGCGCGACGCAGAGGTGAACGCGATTCTGAACCGGGTTCAGGAAGGCGAAGAAACCCCGCGCACGCTCATCCATTTCGAGGTGGGCGAAAAGGTCAAGGTCAACGACGGTCCCTTCGAGGACTTCGACGGCATGGTCGAAGAGGTGGACGAGGATAACGAACGTCTCAAGGTCACCGTGTCGATCTTTGGCCGGGAAACCCCGGTCGAACTGGAATTCACTCAGGTCTCGAAGCAGGGCTGATGTAGATGGGTACCGGCGATCCCCGGATCGAACGGTATCTTGCAAAAGACAGGCCGTGGCAGGACGAGATGATCGCCCTGCGCGGCCTTCTTCTTTCCGAGGATCTTGAAGAGACGCTGAAATGGCGCTCGCCCTGTTACCGGGCGCATGGGGCCAACGTGCTGATGATGGATTGCCTGAAAGAGGCGGCCTTTATCTCTTTCTTCAAGGGCGTTCTGCTGGACGACCCAGAGGGGCGTTTGGAAATGCCGGGGCCGAATTCACGCTCGGCGCGGTACCTGAAATTCACCAGCGTTGAGGAAATCGGCAAGGCCGAAGAGGCGATTCGCGGTCTGGTGCGGCTAGCGATCCAGAACGAGAAGGAGGGCCGCAAGGTCGCGCTTGGCAGTGACGATCTTGATCTGCCCGAAGAGCTGATCTCGGCGCTGGAGGAGGATCCCGAGCTTGCCGGGGCGTGGGATGGGCTGACACCGGGCCGGCGGCGCGGCTGGGTCGTGCATGTTTCCGGCGCAAAGCAGGCCAAGACGCGCCTTTCGCGGATAGAGAAGGCCCGCCCGCAGATCCTTGCTGGCAAGGGGATGCACGACCGATAGGGGTTGCGCGGCGACGGGTTCCGTTGTATGCGGCGCGCCTGTCGCAATTGCGGCACCCCGTGTGGGAGGCGAGGGCAGCGCGCTGTCCGGACCGGACCACATCAACCCGAACCCGCGGGTCGCGTCCCGGGGGTGTTGAGAAAAGGAACAGGCTTATGGCCAAGAAACTCGTCGGCAGCATGAAGCTGCAGGTGCCCGCCGGGCAAGCAAACCCGTCCCCGCCGGTTGGTCCGGCACTGGGTCAGCGCGGCATCAACATCATGGAATTCTGCAAGGCGTTCAACGCCAAGACCGCAGACATGGAGCCCGGTGCGCCGTGCCCGACCGTGATCACCTATTATCAGGACAAGTCCTTTACCATGGACATCAAGACGCCGCCCGCGTCTTACTACCTGAAAAAAGCCGCCAAGGTGAAATCCGGCGCCAAGACGCCGTCGCGTGAAACCGTTGGTACGGTGACCGCTGCGCAGGTGCGTGAAATCGCCGAAGCGAAGATGAAGGATCTCAACGCGACCTCGATCGAAGGCGCGATGCAGATCATCCTGGGCTCTGCCCGCTCTATGGGCATCGAGGTGAAGTAATGGCTAAGCTTGGAAAACGGACCCGCGCCGCTCGCGAGGCTTTCGCCGGTAAAGAAGACCTGACCGTCGAAGAAGCCGTTGCCCTCATCAAGAGCAACGCCAAGACCAAGTTCGACGAAACCGTCGAAATCGCGCTGAACCTCGGCGTTGACCCGCGTCACGCAGACCAGATGGTCCGTGGCAAGGTGTCGCTGCCCGCCGGTACAGGTAAAGACGTGCGCGTTGCCGTCTTCGCCCGTGGCGACAAGGCAGAAGAAGCCAAGGCCGCCGGTGCAGACATCGTTGGCGCCGAAGACCTTATGGAAACCGTTCAGGGCGGCAAGATCGATTTTGATCGCTGCATCGCGACCCCCGACATGATGCCCGTCGTGGGCCGTCTTGGTAAGGTGCTTGGCCCCCGTAATCTGATGCCGAACCCCAAGATCGGCACCGTGACGATGGATGTCGCCGAAGCTGTCAAGGCAGCCAAGGGCGGT
This sequence comes from Heliomarina sp., assembly GCF_052826185.1. Taxonomy (NCBI): domain Bacteria; kingdom Pseudomonadati; phylum Pseudomonadota; class Alphaproteobacteria; order Rhodobacterales; family Roseobacteraceae; genus Heliomarina; species Heliomarina sp. Next base: position 19,846 of record NZ_JBRBUI010000049.1, read on the forward strand.
GAAGTCCAGTTCAAGGTGGAAAAAGCCGGTGTCGTGCACGCAGGTGTTGGCAAGGTTTCCTTCGACGAAGCCAAGCTGGTCGAAAACATCCGCGCCTTTGTTGATGCGGTTGCCAAAGCCAAGCCGGCAGGGTCGAAAGGCACCTACATGAAAAAGGTCTCGGTCAGCTCGACCATGGGCCCGGGCGTGACCATCGACGTGACGAACGCAACCGGCAACTAAGCCCGGTTCGACAGATCAAGCGAGAGGCGGGCTCAGGCCCGCCTTTTTCCATTTCGGGGTGCAGGTGTCATGCCCGAGGCCTTGCAAAAACGGCGCCATTACGTCGAACAGTCGAAACTTGATCGCGAAAAATGCGAGCCCGGTAGGGATTGTTGCCCCAACCATGTTCTGAGAAGGTTTTAGCATGGAGCTGCCGGATCTCTTGCCCGACATCATATTTCTTCGCCTTGGCCGCGCTCCCGGTGATGTCGATTTTGCATTCGAGGCGAAACGAGCAGCTATGGGCCCGCACATCGTCAAGCGTTGGACGTGGGATGAGGGGTTCCAGCGCGACCTGCATGAGCGTCACTATGCCGAAAAGCCATTTTTCGAGATCCGGCGCAGGGAGGACAGGCTTGGAACGCTATCGCTTCAAAAGCATTCGGATCACCTGCGCTTTGGTGAGTTCTACTTGTTCCCGACGTATCAACGCCAGGGTATCGGCTCTGTAATTCTTACGCATTGTCTTGCGTTTGCGGACGGCATCGGATTGCCTGTCCGACTGGAATATCTAAACTGGAATCCTGTGGGCGCGCTCTACCAACGGCATGGTTTCAAAGAGATCGGTCGCTCTGAAACGCATTGCTTCATGCAACGGAATGCTGCCGGCCAGATTAATTACGAGCGCTGAGTAGTCCGCGCGCTTCCGCCGCTGTTTTTGCGCGCTGGTGCGGTGGAACCGGCCTGATGGTCGGGAGGTTAATAGCGATGGCACTTTTTTTCGAATTTGCCCTTCACATTCCCCGCAAAGACGATTATCGACATCCTTTGTTCGGGGTGCCACGCAAATTGGCGCCCCGGATGATTCGTCCGAGACGGTGGGTGCCGGGTATCATCCTAGCATAATTCCTGCCTGAGACGGGAAATGACAAATTTCTTCGGATCGCCATGCGGTGTTTTCGAGGCAAAGCGCAGGACCCGTAAGGACCCGATTGTCGGGGCTTTCGTCCCGGCAGAACTGAGCCGGAGGGTCAAACCTCCCTTACTGGAGTGAAACTGTGGATAGAGCCCAGAAAGAGAAAGTGGTCGAAGAACTCGGCCAGATCTTTGAAAGCTCTGGCGTCGTTGTGGTTGCACACTACACCGGCCTTACAGTTGCTCAGATGCAGGATCTCCGTGCGCGTGCGCGCGATGCGGGTGGTTCTGTGCGCGTTGCCAAGAACAGGCTCGCCAAGATTGCCCTGGACGGAAAGCCCTGCGAAAGCATCGGCGAATACCTGACGGGCATGACTGTTCTGACCTATTCCGAGGATCCTGTGGCTGCGGCCAAGGTTGCCGAGGACTTTGCCAAGGAACACGACAAGTTCCAGATCCTTGGCGGGGCTATGGGTGAGAATGCTCTGGACCGTGCTGGTGTTGCAGCCGTGTCGAAAATGCCGTCGCGCGAGGAGCTTATTGCTTCGATCGTCGGCTGCATCGGCGCACCTGCAAGCAACATCGCCGGGGCCATTGGCGCACCTGCTTCGAACATCGCATCCATCTTGTCCACGATCGAGGACAAGGCGGCTGCCTGAGCACTGTAAGACCGGCACGTGGTTGAAACACACGTCGTTGGAACACATATCGTAAAACGGAAAGAGCTTATACAATGGCTGATCTGAAAAAACTGGCAGAAGAGATCGTTGGTCTGACCCTGCTGGAAGCACAAGAACTGAAAACCATCCTCAAGGACGAATACGGCATCGAGCCCGCAGCTGGCGGCGCTGTCATGATGGCTGGTCCCGCAGACGCCGGTGGCGCTGCCGAGGAAGAAAAAACCGAATTCGACGTCGTTCTGAAGAACGCCGGCGCTTCGAAAATCAACGTGATCAAAGAAGTTCGCGGCATCACCGGTCTTGGTCTGAAAGAAGCCAAGGAACTGGTCGAAGCTGGCGGCAAGATCAAAGAAGGCGTCGACAAAGCCGAAGCCGAAGAGATCAAGGGCAAGCTGGAAGCAGCTGGCGCCGAAGTCGAACTGGCCTAATTGGCCGTCTCGCCCTTTCACGGGTGACTGGAACGTGGCTGGATCCGGAGATTTCTGGGTCCAGCCGAACACGTCTTAGTAAGGGCCTCGCTCAGAGAGGCGTTTTCTAAGGCGCGGTTCACAGGATCGGGAGGCTTCCTTTGGGACGGAGGCCATGAATTGATCCGAACCCCCTGTCTCGTATGGGTAAGGTGCCGGGGCCCGACGGTGCCCTTGCCCGGTGAGAAAATCGAAAGGTGACACCTGACATGGCTCAATCCTACCTTGGCCAGAAACGTCTTCGTAAATACTATGGCAAAATCCGCGAAGTGCTGGATATGCCCAACCTCATCGAGGTTCAGAAATCTTCCTATGACCTTTTCCTGAGATCCGGCGATGCGCCCCAGCCCACAGATGGCGAAGGTATCATGGGCGTGTTCCAGTCGGTCTTTCCGATCAAGGATTTCAACGAAACCAGCGTGCTTGAATTCGTCAAGTACGAGCTGGAAAAGCCGAAATATGACGTCGAGGAATGTCAGCAGCGTGACATGACCTACAGCGCACCGCTCAAGGTGACGCTGCGTCTTATCGTGTTCGATGTCGATGAGGACACCGGCGCGAAATCCGTCAAGGACATCAAGGAACAGGACGTGTTCATGGGCGATATGCCCCTGATGACCCCCAACGGCACCTTTGTCGTCAACGGCACCGAGCGTGTGATCGTATCCCAGATGCACCGTTCGCCCGGCGTGTTCTTTGACCACGACAAGGGCAAGACCCACTCCTCGGGCAAGCTGCTCTTTGCCTGCCGCATCATTCCCTACCGCGGATCGTGGCTCGATTTCGAATTCGACGCCAAGGATATCGTGTTCGCCCGGATCGACCGTCGCCGCAAGCTGCCTGTCACCACGCTGCTTTACGCGCTGGGTCTCGATCAGGAAGGCATCATGGATGCCTATTACAACACCGTCAATTACAGCTACCAGAAGGGCAAGGGCTGGGTCGCCCCCTTCTTCCCCGAGCGTGTGCGCGGCACCCGTCCGACCTTTGATCTGGTCGACGCGGCAACCGGCAATATCATTGGCGAAGCTGGCAAGAAAATCACCCCGCGCGCAGTCAAGAAGCTGATCGACGAAGGTGAAGTCAAGGAACTGCTGTTGCCCTTCGATCATATCGTCGGCAAGTTCGTGGCCCGCGACATCATCAATGAGGAAACTGGTGCGATCTATGTCGAAGCCGGTGACGAGCTGACGCTGGAATACGACAAGTCCGGCGACCTGATCGGCGGCACCGCGAAAGAACTGATCGACGCGGGCATCACCGATATTCCGGTGCTCGACATCGACAACATCAACGTCGGTCCGTACATGCGCAACACCATGGCGATGGACAAGAACATGAACCGCGAAACCGCGCTCATGGACATCTATCGCGTGATGCGCCCGGGCGAGCCGCCCACCGTCGACGCCGCTTCGGCCCTGTTCGACACGCTGTTCTTCGACAGCGAGCGTTATGACCTGTCGGCTGTTGGCCGCGTGAAGATGAACATGCGTCTGGCACTCGATGCCGAAGACACCCAGCGTACCCTGCGCCGTGAAGACATCGTCGCCTGCATCAAAGCGCTGGTGGAACTGCGCGATGGCAAGGGCGATATCGACGATATCGACCACCTTGGTAACCGTCGTGTGCGTTCGGTCGGCGAACTGATGGAGAACCAGTACCGCGTCGGTCTGCTCCGGATGGAGCGCGCGATCAAGGAACGTATGTCCAGCGTCGAAATCGACACGGTCATGCCGCAGGATCTGATCAACGCGAAACCGGCTGCTGCTGCCGTGCGTGAATTCTTTGGCTCTTCGCAGCTGTCGCAGTTCATGGACCAGACCAACCCGCTCTCCGAAGTGACGCACAAGCGTCGTCTTTCGGCGCTTGGGCCGGGCGGTCTGACCCGCGAGCGCGCAGGCTTTGAGGTGCGCGACGTTCACCCGACCCACTATGGCCGGATGTGCCCGATTGAAACGCCGGAAGGTCCGAACATCGGCCTGATCAACTCGCTGGCCACCTTTGCCCGCGTGAACAAGTACGGCTTTATCGAAACGCCCTATCGCGTGGTCAAGGACGGCCAGGTGACGGACGAAGTGCACTACATGTCCGCGACCGAGGAGATGCGTCACACCGTGGCGCAGGCGAACGCCAACCTCGACGAGAACATGAAGTTTGTGAACGATCTGGTCTCGACCCGTAAATCCGGTGACTACACCCTGTCTCCGAACGAAACGGTCGACCTGATCGACGTGTCGCCGAAGCAGCTTGTTTCGGTTGCGGCTTCGCTCATTCCGTTCCTTGAAAACGACGACGCCAACCGCGCTCTGATGGGCTCGAACATGCAGCGTCAGGCGGTTCCGCTTCTGCGGGCCGAGGCGCCGCTGGTCGGCACCGGCATCGAGGAAGTTGTGGCGCGTGACTCTGGTGCGGCGATCATGGCCAAGCGGGCCGGGATCATCGACCAGGTGGATGCGCAGCGTATCGTGATCCGGGCGACCGAAGATCTGGAACTGGGCGATGCGGGCGTCGACATCTACCGTATGCGCAAGTTCCAGCGGTCGAACCAGAACACCTGCATCAACCAGCGTCCGCTGATCAAGGTTGGCGACACGGTGCAAAAGGGCGAAGTCATTGCCGATGGTCCGTCCACCGATATGGGTGAACTGGCGCTTGGCAAGAACGTGGTCGTCGCCTTCATGCCGTGGAACGGCTACAACTACGAAGACTCGATCCTGATCTCCGAGCGCATCGCGCGTGACGACGTCTTTACCTCGATCCATATCGAGGAATTCGAAGTCGCCGCCCGTGACACCAAGCTTGGGCCGGAAGAAATCACCCGCGACATCCCGAACGTCGGCGAGGAAGCCCTGCGAAACCTCGACGAAGCGGGCATCGTCTATATCGGTGCCGATGTGGAGCCGGGCGATATCCTCGTGGGCAAGATCACGCCGAAGGGCGAAAGCCCGATGACGCCGGAAGAAAAACTGCTCCGCGCCATCTTTGGCGAAAAGGCAAGCGACGTGCGCGACACCTCGCTGCGGGTCAAGCCGGGCGATTTCGGTACCGTGGTCGAAGTGCGTGTCTTCAACCGTCACGGCGTCGAAAAGGACGAACGTGCGCTGCAGATCGAGCGTGAGGAAGTCGAACGCCTCGCGCGTGACCGCGACGACGAACTCGCGATCCTCGACCGCAACATCTATGCGCGTCTCAAGGACCTGATCCTTGGCAAGACCGCGGTGAAGGGGCCGAAGGGCGTCAAGTCCGGTGTCGTGATCGACGAGGAACTTCTCGAAACCCTGAGCCGCGGCCAGTGGTGGCAGCTTGCTCTTGGCGAAGAGAAGGACGCACAGATCGTCGAAGCCCTGAACGAGCAGTACGAGGTGCAGAAGCGCGCGCTCGACGCCCGTTTCGAGGACAAGGTCGAGAAAGTCCGTCGTGGCGACGACCTGCCGCCGGGCGTGATGAAGATGGTCAAGGTGTTCGTCGCGGTGAAGCGCAAGCTGCAGCCGGGCGACAAGATGGCCGGTCGTCACGGGAACAAGGGTGTGATCTCGAAAGTGGTGCCGATGGAGGACATGCCGTTCCTCGAAGACGGTACCCCGGTCGACTTCTGCCTCAACCCGCTGGGTGTGCCGTCGCGTATGAACGTCGGTCAGATCCTTGAAACCCACATGGGCTGGGCGTCGCGCGGTCTGGGTATCAATATCGACGAAGCCTTGGGTGAATACCGCCGTTCCGGCGACCTGACCCCCGTGCGTGATGCGATGCGCCATGCCTATGGCGACGACACCTTTGCTGAAGGTATCGAAGGGATGGACGAAACCCATCTCATCGAAGCGGCGGGCAACGTGACCCGTGGTGTGCCGATTGCAACGCCGGTCTTTGACGGCGCCAAGGAACTCGACGTGAACGACGCGCTGTCGCGTGCCGGTTTCGATACGTCGGGCCAGTCGGTGCTGTTCGATGGCCGTACCGGTCAGCAATTCGCGCGGAAGGTGACGGTGGGGGTCAAGTACCTGCTGAAACTGCACCACCTTGTCGATGACAAGATCCACGCACGTTCGACCGGTCCGTACTCGCTCGTCACGCAGCAGCCGCTGGGTGGTAAGGCGCAGTTCGGTGGCCAGCGTTTCGGGGAAATGGAGGTCTGGGCTCTCGAAGCTTACGGTGCCGCCTATACCCTGCAGGAAATGCTGACCGTGAAATCGGACGACGTTGCCGGCCGGACCAAGGTCTACGAGTCGATCGTCAAGGGCGAGGACAATTTTGAGGCGGGCGTTCCCGAGAGCTTTAACGTTCTCGTGAAAGAAGTCCGCGGCCTCGGCCTGAACATGGAACTCCTGGATGCGGAGGAAGAGTAGGGGCGTACGCGCCCCCACTCATCCCATCCCAATTTGTAAGGACGCAAAATGAACCAGGAACTGACAAACAACCCGTTCAACCCGCTGACGCCGCCCAAGGTCTTTGACGAGATCAAGGTGTCGCTGGCTTCGCCGGAACGGATCCTCTCGTGGTCCTATGGTGAGATCAAGAAACCGGAAACCATCAACTACCGGACGTTCAAGCCCGAGCGTGACGGTCTTTTCTGCGCGCGTATCTTTGGCCCGATCAAAGACTACGAATGTCTCTGCGGCAAATATAAGCGCATGAAATATCGCGGCGTCGTCTGCGAAAAATGCGGTGTCGAAGTCACGCTGCAAAAGGTCCGCCGCGAGCGGATGGGCCATATCGAACTGGCCTCCCCCGTTGCGCATATCTGGTTCCTCAAGTCGCTGCCCAGCCGCATCGGCCTGATGCTGGACATGACCCTGCGCGATCTGGAACGTGTTCTCTACTTTGAGAACTACGTTGTGATCGAGCCGGGCCTCACCGATCTTCAATACGGTCAGATGATGACCGAGGAAGAGTACATGGACGCGCAGGATGCCTATGGCATGGACGCGTTCACGGCCAATATCGGTGCCGAAGCCATCCGTGAGATGCTCGCCCAGATCGACCTCGAAGCCGAGGCCGACCAGCTCCGTGCAGACCTCAAGGAAGCAACCGGCGAACTGAAGCCCAAGAAGATCATCAAGCGCCTGAAAGTCGTGGAATCCTTCCTGGAATCCGGCAACCGTCCGGAATGGATGGTCCTGACGGTGATCCCGGTCATTCCGCCGGAACTGCGTCCGCTGGTGCCGCTGGATGGCGGTCGTTTCGCGACCTCCGACCTGAACGACCTGTATCGCCGCGTGATCAACAGGAACAACCGTCTGAAGCGCCTTATCGAGCTTCGTGCGCCCGATATCATCGTGCGTAACGAAAAGCGGATGCTTCAGGAATCCGTCGATGCTCTGTTCGACAACGGCCGTCGTGGCCGCGTGATCACCGGCGCCAACAAGCGTCCGCTGAAATCGCTGTCGGACATGCTGAAAGGTAAGCAGGGCCGCTTCCGTCAGAACCTTCTGGGTAAGCGGGTCGACTTCTCGGGTCGTTCGGTCATCGTGACGGGTCCGGAACTCAAGCTGCACCAGTGCGGTCTGCCCAAGAAGATGGCGCTCGAACTGTTCAAGCCGTTCATCTATTCGCGGCTGGAGGCCAAAGGCCTGTCCAGCACCGTGAAGCAGGCCAAGAAGCTTGTTGAAAAAGAGCGTCCCGAAGTTTGGGATATTCTTGACGAGGTCATCCGCGAACACCCCGTGATGCTGAACCGTGCGCCGACGCTGCACCGTCTTGGTATCCAGGCGTTCGAACCGGTTCTGATCGAAGGCAAGGCGATCCAGCTTCACCCGCTGGTCTGCTCGGCCTTCAACGCCGACTTTGACGGTGACCAGATGGCCGTTCACGTGCCGCTCTCGCTGGAAGCCCAGCTGGAAGCGCGTGTTCTGATGATGTCGACGAACAACGTTCTGTCGCCGGCCAACGGTGCGCCGATCATCGTGCCGTCGCAGGATATGATCCTTGGCCTGTACTATGTCACGCTGGAACGCGAAGGCATGAAGGGCGAAGGCATGGTCTTTGGCTCGATCGAGGAAGTCCAGCACGCGCTGGATGCGGGTGTCGTGCACCTGCACTCCAAGATCCAGGCGCGGATCACGCAGATCGACGACGAAGGCAACGAGATCCAGAAGCGTTACGAGACCACGCCGGGCCGTGTCCGTCTGGGCGCGCTACTGCCGCTTAACGCCAAGGCGCCGTTCGAACTGGTCAACCGTCTGCTTCGTAAGAAAGAAGTCCAGCAGGTCATCGACACCGTCTACCGTTACTGCGGTCAGAAAGAGTCGGTCATTTTCTGTGACCAGATCATGTCGATGGGCTTCAAGGAGGCCTTCTCGGCAGGGATCTCTTTCGGCAAGGACGACATGTTGATCCCCGACTCCAAGTGGCCGATCGTCGAAGAGACGCGCGAGCAGGTAAAGGATTTCGAACAGCAGTACATGGACGGCCTGATCACCCAGGGCGAAAAGTACAACAAGGTTGTCGATGCCTGGTCGAAGTGTAACGACCGCGTCACCGAAGCCATGATGGGGTCGATCTCGGCCGATGTCCGCGACGAAAGCGGCGCGGTCATGGAGCCGAATTCGGTTTACATGATGGCCCACTCCGGTGCGCGTGGCTCGGTAACGCAGATGAAGCAGCTGGGCGGGATGCGCGGCCTGATGGCGAAGCCGAACGGCGACATCATCGAAACGCCGATCATCTCGAACTTCAAGGAAGGTCTGACCGTTCTTGAATACTTCAACTCGACCCACGGCGCCCGTAAGGGTCTGTCGGATACCGCTCTTAAGACGGCGAACTCGGGTTACCTGACCCGCCGTCTGGTTGACGTGGCTCAGGACTGCATCGTGCGTATGCTCGACTGCGGCACCGAGAACTCGATCACTGCCGAAGCGGCGGTCAACGACGGTGAAGTCGTGGCCACGCTGGGTGAGCGTATTCTCGGCCGTGTGGCGGCAGAGGACATCCTCAAGCCGGGCACCGAAGAGGTGCTGGTCTCCGAGGGTCAGCTGATCGACGAGCGCATGGCTGACGCCATCGAGGATTGCAACGTGCAGTCCGCGCGGATCCGGTCGCCGCTGACCTGTGAAGCCGAAGAGGGCGTCTGCGCCACCTGCTACGGTCGTGACCTTGCACGCGGTACGATGGTGAACACCGGCGAAGCCGTGGGTATCATCGCGGCCCAGTCGATCGGTGAACCCGGTACACAGCTGACGATGCGGACGTTCCACATCGGCGGTGTTGCACAGGGTGGCCAGCAGTCCTTCCTCGAAGCCAGCCAGCCTGGCAAGGTCGTTTATGAGAACGCGCAGATCCTCGAGAACGCCAATGGCGAGATCCTGGTGATGGGTCGGAACATGAAGCTGATCATTCAGGACGAGAACGGCGAAGAGCGCGCGAGCCATAAGATCGGCTACGGCACCAAGCTGTTCGTCAAGGACGGCGAGATGGTCAAACGCGGCGACAAGCTGATCGAGTGGGATCCCTACACCCTGCCGATCATCGCCGAGAAGGCCGGTACCGCGAAATTCGTCGACCTCGTGAGCGGCATTGCCGTGCGCGACGAAACGGACGAAGCCACCGGCATGACCCAGAAGATCGTGATCGACTGGCGTGCCGCGCCGAAAGGCAACGAGCTCAAGCCCGAGATCATTCTTGTCGGCGAAGATGGCGAGCCGGTCCGCAACGATGCGGGCAACCCGGTGACCTATCCGATGTCGGTGGACGCGATCCTTTCCATCGAGGAAGGCGCGGAGATCAAGGCCGGTGACGTGGTTGCGCGTATTCCGCGTGAAGGTGCCAAGACGAAGGACATTACCGGTGGTCTGCCGCGTGTGGCCGAACTGTTCGAAGCGCGCCGTCCCAAGGATCACGCGATCATCGCGGAGATCGACGGCTATGTGCGTTACGGTCGCGACTACAAGAACAAGCGCCGTATCAGCATCGAGCCTGCGGATGAATCGATGGAGCCCGTCGAATACATGGTGCCCAAGGGCAAGCACATTCCGGTTCAGGAAGGTGACTATGTCCAGAAGGGCGACTACATCATGGACGGCAACCCGGCCCCGCATGACATCCTTGCGATCATGGGTGTCGAGGCGCTGGCGGATTACATGATCAACGAGGTGCAGGAGGTCTATCGTCTTCAGGGCGTGAAGATCAACGACAAGCACATCGAGGTCATCGTGCGCCAGATGCTTCAGAAGTGGGAGATCCAGGAGAGCGGCGATACCACGCTGCTCAAGGGCGAACACGTCGACAAGCAGGAGTTCGATCAGGCCAACGAAAAGGCGATCTCCAAGGGCGGCCGTCCGGCACAGGGCGAACCGATCCTCCTCGGGATCACCAAGGCGTCGCTGCAGACCCGGTCGTTCATCTCGGCCGCGTCCTTCCAGGAGACCACCCGCGTGCTGACCGAGGCTTCGGTTCAGGGCAAGCGCGACAAGCTGGTCGGCCTGAAAGAGAACGTGATCGTCGGCCGCCTGATCCCGGCCGGTACCGGTGGCGCGACCCAGAAGGTCCGCCGCATCGCGACCGAACGGGACAACGTGGTGATCGACGCACGCCGGGACGAGGCCGAAGCGGCTGCTGCGCTCGCGGCACCGCTGGAAGGCGATATCATCGGTGCGGATGATTACGACACGCTGGTGGATACGCCCGAAAGCCGGGATTGATCCCGGGCGGGGCCGGACCTGGCCCTGCGTAGAAACTGATGACCCCCGTGCCGAAAGGCGCGGGGGTTTTCTTTTGCAGTAAATCCCTTGCCCGGCGCGGGCTGACAATAGGTGACACATTTCGTTTCGTGGCCGGGTGAGGGGGCTCTGCCCCCGTCCTGCGGCCTCCCCCGGGATATTTTTGACCCAAAGAAGCAGGGCGATCACGCGCCGCGGTCTTGAGGCGTGACGGCGAGGGGGGAATGTGGCAAAGGGAGGAAAAGGGAACAGATCGGGGCAGGGGCGTGACGCCAGAATTTCGGATGATCGGGCTGGTACGGTTTTCGGTACTCACCCCCACCTATTACTCGGAACGGTTCAAGACTCTTGAAGAAACTGCGGCGCACCTGTTCAGCCCGGCGCGCATGGAGTTGCGGTTTCGCCTGTTCGAACGCCTGTGCCTGCCGTCTTTGACGCGGCAGGGGGACAGTGATTTCCAGTTGATCGTGCTGGCGGCGGAGGCGATGCCGGAGGTCTACCACGAGCGGTTATGTGCCTTGCTGGAACCGCATGAGAATATCTCGCTGCGGCTGGTGGGGCCGGGGAAGCATTACGCGATGCTGCGCGAGGCCTATCAATCGGTCCCGGTCGAAGGGTGCAGCCATCGGATCATGTTCCGACTGGATGACGATGACGCGGTGGATCGGGATTTCATCGCCCGCAGCAAGCGGCTGGCACGAGGGCTGTTTCATCTGCACGAGGCACCGCCGCCGACGATCATCGCCTATAATCGAGGGTTCTACCTGCGGCGCAGCGAGACCGGGTCGGAAGTCTTCGATGCGGTAGAGCGGGCGCCGCTCTCGGCGGGGGTGGCGCTGGTTGCGCCACTGGCGCATGAGACCAACCCCTATCGCTATGTGCATCGAAAGTTCGCACAGCATTATAATACCTATTCCGATATCTCGGTGCCCGGCTTCATCCGGACGATCCATGGCGATAACAAGTCGGACCCTGCGGTAATGGGCCTGTCGCACAAGATGGGATCGGCGCAGGTCGAGGCGGAGCTGCAGACGCATTTCGGCCTTGGGATCGAGGATCTGAAGGCGCTGTGATCTAATCCGCGCTAAAGACCTCGCGGACGTGGTTCGCGTCGATATTGTAGCGGCTGCGAAAGAGGGATTCCCCAGCGTTATCCAGCGGTGTGAGATCGAAGTCGCGCGTGTTCGGTCCCTGGCGTGAATCGTTGTGGTCGTTATGGCCACGGAGCATCATCGCCTTGTCGGGAAAGGTGAGCGCGGGCATTTTTCGCGCAATGCGATGATGGGCGAAATTCATCACGCTGAGATCGACGCCGGGCCGGAACATCATGGCCAAGCCCGGGGTCCAGAAGGGTTGGTGGATCTCGGCGGCCTCGATGCCATCGGGGCCGGGGCGCGCGATATGGCCGGCGCTGAAGTCGATGGCGATGTGACGGTGATCGTTCAGCAGGCCCGCGACCTGCCCGGCGGCGCGGCGCAGGCGTTCGACGAAATCAACCGCCACCGCGTCGTCGTCATCGAGCCGAAACTGCAGGCAGGGGCCATGTCCCGGTTCGCGGCAGGCGTTGATCGCCTCTTTCATCACGGGGCGATGCGGGCCGGGCGGGCAGGCTTCGATCCGGACCTGCGGAATGTCGGCGCAGAGCCCGGCAAGCCGGGTACGATGTTCGGCGGGCAGGCTGTCGCCGATCACGATGAGAAAGGTGAAATCAGGATCGCTCTGCGCCCGGATCGAGGGCAGGGTGAAACATTCGAGAAACCGGAATCGCTCTTCGAGCCGTTCCGGCGCGTAGAGATAGGCGATCCGTTCCTCGAGGCTCGCATGGGCGACCTGAAACCCGCCCTCGCCGGGATAGGAGAACCGGCACAATCCGATAACCTGCATGTTTCGCTTCCGATTTTTCGCTGTCCGGGGCCGTTGATGCCGGATATACTGTGGCAAGCGGATAACAGCGATGCAAGTCGGCACGGCCGGACAGGGGGCTGTTGACACTGGCGGCGACTCCTCTTATACGCCCGCTATCTCGGCTTCGGGGGTCGCCCCAAAGTGCCGATTTCTAAACTGAAGTGGTCATGATCCGGTCCGTAGGGGCCCGATCCTCTGGAAACCCACCGCGTCGTGCCCGTTTGCAGGGGACGAAGGCGGTTTTTGCGCTGTGCAGACGTGTATGGCGCCGGACTGATTTGAACCGCACGCACATGCGTGCACACACATGTGTTGATGAGACGGGGAAAGAACCGGAATGCCAACGATCCAGCAGCTGATCCGCAAGCCGCGGCAGCCTAAAGTAAAACGTTCGAAGTCGATGCACCTGCAGGAATGCCCGCAAAAGCGCGGCGTCTGCACACGCGTCTATACAACCACACCGAAAAAGCCGAACTCGGCCATGCGGAAAGTCGCCAAGGTGCGCCTGACCAACGGGTTCGAAGTGATTTCGTACATCCCGGGTGAGTCCCACAACCTTCAGGAGCACTCGGTTGTCCTGATTCGTGGCGGCCGTGTAAAAGACCTTCCCGGTGTGCGTTACCACATTCTCCGCGGCGTGCTTGATACCCAGGGTGTCAAAGACCGTAAACAGCGCCGCTCCAAGTATGGCGCTAAGCGTCCGAAATAAGGATTTCGGGCGTCCCGGCCGTGAACCGGGGCCTCGCCCGCAGAGGAACAAGAGGATATATAAATGTCTCGTCGTCACGCCGCAGAAAAACGCGAAGTCCTGCCCGACGCCAAGTATGGCGATCTGGTGCTGACCAAGTTCATGAACAACCTGATGGTCGATGGTAAGAAATCTGTCGCCGAACGGATCGTCTACAACGCGATGGATCGCGTCGAAGGCAAGATCAAGCGTTCGCCGATCGAAGTCTTCCATGAAGCCCTCGACAACATCCAGCCGTCGGTCGAGGTTCGCTCGCGCCGTGTGGGTGGTGCCACCTACCAGGTGCCCGTCGAAGTGCGCCCCGAGCGCCGTCAGGCCCTGGCGATCCGCTGGCTGATCAATGCAAGCCGCGCGCGCAACGAAAACACCATGGAAGAGCGCCTTGCAGGCGAACTGCTCGACGCAGTTCAGTCCCGCGGTTCCGCCGTGAAAAAGCGCGAAGATACCCACAAGATGGCCGACGCCAACAAAGCGTTCAGCCATTACCGCTGGTAAACACTCTACTCATTTTCGAGGACCGCCCCTATGGCACGCGAATACCCGCTTGAACGCTACCGCAACTTCGGCATCATGGCCCACATCGATGCAGGTAAAACCACCTGTTCCGAGCGTATCCTGTTCTACACCGGCAAATCCCACAACATCGGCGAAGTGCATGACGGCGCTGCGACGATGGATTGGATGGAGCAGGAGCAGGAACGTGGTATCACGATCACCTCGGCTGCAACCACGACGTTCTGGCAGTGGCAGGAGGACCCCACCAAGGAGGGGACCTACGACACCAAGTACCGCATGAACATCATCGACACGCCCGGCCACGTCGACTTCACCATCGAAGTCGAGCGTTCGCTGGCCGTGCTTGACGGTGCCGTTGCCGTTCTGGACGCCAACGCGGGTGTCGAGCCGCAGACCGAAACCGTCTGGCGTCAGGCCGACCGGTACAAGGTTCCGCGGATCGTGTTCGTCAACAAGATGGACAAGATCGGTGCCGACTTCTTTAACTGTGTCCAAATGATCCAGGACCGCACCGGTGCGACTCCGGCGCCGATCCAGATCCCGATCGGGGCAGAGAACGAGCTGGAAGGCATGGTCGACCTCGTCACCATGGAAGAGTGGGTCTGGAAAGGTGAAGACCTCGGCGCAAGCTGGGTGCGTCAGCCGATCCGTGAAAGCCTGCAGGACACCGCCAACGAATGGCGCGCCAAGCTGATCGAAAACGCCGTCGAAATGGACGACGACGCGATGGAAGCGTATCTGGAAGGCGAAGAGCCCGACATCGCGACCCTGCGCAAGCTGATCCGCAAGGGCACGCTGGCGATCAAGTTCATCCCGGTTCTCTGTGGCTCTGCCTTCAAGAACAAGGGTGTCCAGCCGCTGCTGAACGCTGTTGTCGACTACCTGCCCAGCCCGCTGGACGTTGTCGATTACATGGGCTTCAAGCCGGGCGACGAAACGGAAACCCGTAACATCCCGCGCCGTGCGGACGATGACATGCCGTTCGCTGGCCTCGCGTTCAAGATCATGAACGACCCGTTCGTCGGTTCGCTGACATTTACCCGCATCTACTCGGGTAAGATGAACAAGGGCGACTCGATCCTGAACTCAACCAAGGGCAAGAAAGAGCGCATCGGTCGTATGATGATGATGCACTCGAACAACCGCGAGGAAATCGAGGAAGCTTTCGCAGGCGACATCATCGCGCTGGCGGGTCTGAAAGACACCACCACGGGTGACACGCTGTGCGACGCCAAGGATCCGGTGGTTCTGGAAACCATGACCTTCCCCGATCCGGTGATCGAGATCGCGGTCGAGCCGAAGACCAAGAACGACCAGGAAAAAATGTCCGCAGGTCTGGCCCGTCTGGCCGCCGAAGACCCCTCCTTCCGCGTCGAGACCGACATCGAGTCCGGTCAGACCATCATGAAGGGCATGGGCGAACTTCACCTCGACATCCTCGTCGACCGCCTCAAGCGGGAATTCAAGGTCGAAGCGAATATCGGTGCGCCGCAGGTGGCCTATCGTGAGACCATCTCGAAAGAGGTCGAGCACACCTACACCCACAAGAAACAGTCGGGTGGTTCGGGTCAGTTCGCCGAGGTCAAGCTCGTCATCACCCCGACAGAGCCGGGTGAAGGTTACTCCTTTGAATCGCGCATCGTTGGTGGTGCGGTTCCCAAGGAATACATCCCCGGTGTCGAAAAAGGCATCAAGTCGGTCATGGACTCCGGTCCGCTGGCAGGCTTCCCGGTGATCGACTTCAAGGTGGCCCTGATCGACGGTAAGTTCCACGATGTGGACTCCTCGGTTCTCGCCTTCGAA
The DNA here is from genome assembly GCF_052826185.1 of Heliomarina sp. Taxonomy (NCBI): domain Bacteria; kingdom Pseudomonadati; phylum Pseudomonadota; class Alphaproteobacteria; order Rhodobacterales; family Roseobacteraceae; genus Heliomarina; species Heliomarina sp. The sequence goes on from NZ_JBRBUI010000049.1 coordinate 35,732, forward strand.
ATCGCCGCTCGTATGGGGATGCGCGAAGGGATGCGGAAAGCGGGCGCCAAGATGCTCGAGCCGATCATGAAGGTCGAAGTGATTTCGCCGGAAGAATACACCGGTAACGTCATCGGCGACCTCACGTCGCGCCGGGGTCAGGTGACCGGTCAGGAAAACCGCGGCAACGCGATCGCGATCAACGCTTTCGTGCCGCTGGCAAACATGTTCGGCTACATCAACACCCTGCGTTCCATGTCCTCGGGCCGTGCGCAGTTCACGATGCAGTTCGACCACTACGATCCGGTTCCGCAGAACATCTCTGACGAGATCCAGGCCAAATACGCATAAATCGGGTGGCGGGGAGTACCCCGCCCTACCCATCAACTGTAGGGCGGTCATCGTGCCGCCATCCGCACTAAAAAAGGAGACCTCCCCATGGGTAAGGCAAAGTTTGAACGCAACAAACCGCACGTAAACATCGGCACGATCGGTCACGTTGACCACGGCAAGACGACGCTGACGGCGGCGATCACCAAGTATTTCGGCGACTTCCGTGCCTATGACCAGATCGACGGC
>NZ_JBRBUI010000050.1:0-12397 GCF_052826185.1 Heliomarina sp.
CCTTGTCCCTGCAGAACTTCAACCTGCCGAAGCTTCGATACAATCTCTTCGGGCTTTTCTCGTTTCCCAGCCATCGCTGATCCTCCAATTTGCGGGACAAATCTATCCCAGTTGGTGGACCACTTTCAGGGGGCTACTCCACGCCCGTGCCGGATATCGGTGATTGCACGGGTCATCGAACCCGAAGAAATCGACGAGAAGGTGCCAGAGATGATCGCCGGGCGAACACGCGGACGCGACGTCGTTGCATTCTGCGGGGGCCGGGACTGGAATGGCGTCCTGATCTAACAAGATCGTTCTGAAATCCGTAAAGATGTCGGAACTTGACGCAGACGATTTCCTGTTCTGATAGGGTGCCTGGCGAGGGCCGTCTATAGTTGCGACCGTCCCAGTGGCATTGCCATTTGTGGTCCGCTCAGGCACGAAGGCACGGCGGTCACGTCTTGAATCTAGACTTCCGGAAAATCTCTAACAGGGTGGTTCAAACGGCGCTACCAGATCAGATCAAAACCTGCTTTTACACCAACAGTACTCTTCACAAAATCTAACACATTAACGAACCCACAAGTAGCGTTCTCCACGCCAGTCAACGTAGGTAAATGTGTAGCCGTTGCTTGTTTCAGTCGCAACCACGCGACCAAAAGTCCTCATTATCCAGTAGCCGACAAACGACAACTCTAATGAGCGATTTAATGCTTCCCGTTTCTGATCAGAACACAATGCTCATACCCCTACGTAAAGGAATGCTTGCACTGTAACCCTCATTGAGCAAGTTTTTTTTCCTGACCCTTTGACCTGCTCCCCTGAGTGTCCGCGTTCTTTAGTTCGCTCTGTTCAGGTTTTGGTCCTCTACTTGAACTGATGCGGTGGATGCCCCCACCAACGGCATCTCATATGCCATGATGGTTCGATTGGAACCGAACGGAGGGCACACCTATGACGACAAATATCAGCATGCTGGCGATCGACCTTGCGAAGGGTAGCTTTCAGGTCTGCGCCGTCGGGCCGGAGGGACGTGTGTGGATGACCCCTGTTTGGCAAGCAATATCTTCGGTTGGTCGGCGGGGTCTTCGATCGGACGTGTGTCAGGCCTCTGAGCGTGGCCTTCAATGACGCCACGGGCCAGTATGCTGTTCGGAAGGCTGGGTTCACATCGGTTCAGAGGGCATCGCCAACTTGATTGGGGTCCCGTGGCTGTCTAAACGTTTTTGATGAGCGCTCCATCCACCATGCCCCGCCTGAAAGGTTACCGCTTCCCACGCGAGATCGTCGCCTATGCGGTCTGGGTCTACCACCGCTTCGCGCTCAGCACAGCAGATGTCGAGGACTTGCTCGCCGAACGAGGCGTGACGGTCAGTCGAGAGACTGTCCGGAAATGGGTGAACCGCTTTGGTTGCCATTTCGCCAATTGTATCAAACGCGATAGGCCTTCGGCGGCCGACAAATGGCATCTAGACGAAGTCGTTATCCCGATAAACGGTCGCAAATACTGGCTCTGGCGTGCAGTGGACGTGAACGGGGATGTGCAGGATATTCTCGTGCAACCTCAGCGCAATGCCAAGGCCGCGCGACGTTTCCTAAAGCGACTGATCGCCCGGTTCGGCGAGCCCCGGGTCATCGTGACGGACAAGTTGCGCAGCTATTTCAAGCCTATCCGCGAGCTTGCACCGAACGCGGATCATCGCGCGCACAAGGGTTTGAACAATCGAATTGAGGGCTCGCACAGGCCGACACGAAGGCGCGAGAAAGTGATGGGCCGGTTCAAATCGCCTAGACAGGCACAGAGATTCCTCGCCGCTCACGATCAGGCAAACACGATCTTCCGCCCCCGGCGCTATCGGATCTCCGCAATCTCTTACCGCCACGCCAGGGCCGATGCTTTCGACCTCTGGAATACCTATGCAGCGGATATGGCCGCTTGAGAACCTGCTGGTTAGCTCTTCTCACTCGCACGAAAACAAGTTGGCAATGCCCCTACATGGCCTCGGCCTTCGGGATCTTCCTGATGCGCCAGGCTTTCAAATCCGTCCCGCAGGAACTGGATGACGCAGCGCGCGTCGAGGGCTGTTCCATGATGAGCGTGCTGTGGTGCGTCTACGTGCCCGCCGCGCGGCCCACCTACATTGCTTATGCGCTGGTGTCAGTCGCAACGCATTGGAACAACTTCCTCTGGCCGTTGATCGTCACGAACACGGACCGGACCCGGCCCTTGACGGTTGGACTGTCGATCTTCGGCGCACCCGAGAACGGCGTGGACATCTCGGTCATTTCCGCCGCGACCCTGATGGTGATCGCGCCGTTGATGATCCTATTCCTCGTCTTCCAGCGCCAGTTCGTTCAGGCCTTCCTGACCGCAGGGCTGAAATAGGTGCGGACAGACCCCATCCCGGCCGTGCAGGCCGCCACGCCAGCAAGGTGACCCCAAGAACATCGTCCAACCTTCCGATATCCGCCTGACAGCCGGGCACCCTGGTTGAAGTGCTCGATACCCATGCGATTCTTGCCCCGGCGCTGGAACACATGCAGCGACACGTCCCGGACATCGCGCGCCTTGTCATCACCGGGACCTGTCGCACTGGGGCGAGAGGTCGGCCTATGACACGCGGCGCTTTCTGCGTCTGACGGTCAAAGGCCCAAACCGCAGAGACCTTATCACTCTCGTTGGTTTAGGCAACGAGCATTTTCTTGTTCATGACGGCATCAGTTTTCAGCAGAAACTTACTTTATAACCCCCTTCCGAGTTCGGCAACTACGTCAATTTGTTGAGACGAAATAGATCGTCAGAGAGTTTTTCAACGGCATCAGCCCATTATGAGGGATGCTATGCCATGAACGAACGTCCGCTTTTCGAGGTCAGGCAAAAACCTGTGGCTCTTACGACGGATAGTAAGAACAGCGACCCCGAGAGAAAAGCCCGGGGTCTGTACGAGAAAAATGGCCGCGTCCCTCCGGGCGCGGCCATTTCCCTGATTGAAGTGAAACTGGATCAGTCGCCAGGTTTTCTCGGTGCCTGGGATGCGGTGCTCTTAACCTTACGGAGCGCGACCTTGTTGTCGATCTGGTCAACCGTCGCGAGCACGGTGGCAACGCGCTTGGCATCCGGCGGATGAGTGCCCCAGAAGGACAGCTTGCCAGCAGAAGCCTTGGCAGGTTCCGGGCGAGCGAAGAATTTCGCGCCAGCAACCGGATCGTAGCCCGCGGCATGCGCGATGCGCGTGCCGAGCGTGTCACTCTCCAGTTCATAGCTTTGTGAATAGGCCATCTGGCCTGCAGCAGCCCCGATCATCATGCTGTCATTGACGACCGACGTGTCGTAGTAGGTCCCATAAGGAGTAGTCTGGGCGGTGGCCGCTGCGGCTACAGCACCGAGGATGATCGCGCCGGCGAGAGCCTGCTGTTGCTGCTTCTCGATGTGGCGGCCGATCAGGTGGCCATACTCGTGGCTCATGACGAAGGCGACCTCGTCATCGTTCACCGAGTCCCGCAGCAGGGGCATCGACAGGCGGATCACCGGTTGTTTGTCCTTATAGGTGAAATAGGCGTTACGTTCACTCATGTCGCGGTCGATGGCCACGTTGACATTGCAGTTCACCCCCGCCTGGTCAGCAGCCGCTTGCTCGCATACAGCTTTCCCAACCGGTGCGATTTTGCGGGCGACCCGTGCGAACCGGGCTTCCGCGGCGCTGTTGGAAATCTGGCGGCGAGCACCTTCTTTCCGAGCGTCCGCGAACATCAGCGCGGCCTTCTGGCTTTGGGACTCACCCAGCTCGGGTAGTTCATAGGTGGTTCCGCATGCGGTGAGCAGCGGGAAGCCCATAACCGACAAAAGCCGGAAAAAATTCTTCATTGGTATCCTCATTCCCTTTTCTGTGGCTGGAGCGTCACGAATTTCTGTTTCGTGTCAAAAGGGGGGCTCTAATTTCCCGATATTGCTGGAAAATAAGCCGCAGGCAGGAAACGATAATCAGGTATCGCCATGATTGTTTTGAGGTAGTGAGAGCGCCACCAGCGGTCGTCGGCGGCGCTCCTCGTATAAATTGTGCGGCGCGCTTAATGGCTCTGTGTTGGATCGCTGAAAAGGTCCGCTTCGAACCCAAAACGATCATTGCCACTGAAGAAGCCCGCCAGGTCCGCCAGCTGAGAAAGCAGATTCTGTGATCACCTACCAAACCTCTCAAGGAGACGGTTTCAGGTGCGGAAAAAGCGAAGTCGTGGTCTGATCCGATAACGGCCCGGGTCGTATCTGAGACACATATTTCTCCACGGTCAGCCACTGCAGTTACACGCGCGGCTTTGTTTACGACGCTACCGAAGAAATCTTCGTTTGTCCGGATAACGTCACCAGTGTGTATTCCTACGCGGAGACCGATCTTCGGCTCTCGATCCTGCTTCGACAGCCTGTTCTGAATGACCTTCGCCGCAATCATTGCTGAACGTGCTGACGAAAACCTAGACATCGTCCCGTCGCCGAGAGACTTAACAAATATTCCGTCATTTTCTTCGATTATGACCTTCAGTTCGTCAAAGTGCTTGGCAACAATCCGCGACCACGCTCGGTCTCCTATGGCCTCTGCAATTGGCGAAGAGTTCACTATATCGGTGAACATGATGGATGCCAGACCTTCGGTTTGTTCGATGCAGAACTCTTGACTGACGGCATCGAGAAGTTCTTGAATTGCTCGGTGAGAATGTCCGATGCTCGCTTCATTCGATGAAGGTAACGATGCGTGTCGATGAACGACTTTCCAGGAGCCGTTCTCGAGGGTAAAGACTAATGTCGTGCGGAAATCTACTGGTTCAGACCGGTTTTGAAACCAGAAGCGATTAGTGAAAAAGAACCAGCCGAGATCGCCAGCTTCGAAGGCCTCGGCTAGTAGGTCCTGTTTCTTGAGAACCGAAGGCACTTCCTGGAAATGCCGCCCGATGGCGTCTCGGACCGCGTGCCCCGCCCAGACCTCCCCATCGGCAGACCCTACGAAGCGCAGTTCGGATGCTTCAGATAGGTAATTCCTAAGCTCGGCTTCGCTGCGCGTTAGCAGCGCTTTGTACCAGCGTCGCGAAATAGCAAGGAGTTCTGGAGACTCTCTAAACATTGTCAGCAGCCATGAAAGGCGCGGATGGTTCATCGCGGGAGTTCCAACGGCAAACCAGGTAAGAGCTCATTCCACACATTGATAAATGTCATGCAAGAAACGCTTCTCAGGCTGAAGCGTAGGTGAACCGAATTTCTAGCTCAAGCTTTAGGTGCCTACGTTGGGATAGTGATGAAAAAGTCGTCGCTCAAAGCGTTCTGACTGGCGCCCAGAGGGAGCCCATTGCCATCGACTGGCCGTGATTGCGTGGGCGAGCAATCGTCGGGCCAACGATTTGGCACCGGCTGAATAGGCTTTTACAGGTTAACGCTGCGTCCCAAGTTTCCTCAATGTCGCGACTGGCAGCCTGTCCCGGGGCGACAGGCTCGAAGTTGGGCGTCAAGAGGTCTCGCCGGATACGTGGGACGCCCTCTCTCTTACCCAAGCGCCGCTTTGACCATTCGGCCGCCACCGGATGGAAGCGCTTAACGTGTGGAATGCACCGCCAGCATCTCCCAAGGCTTTCATCAATGGCGCTGACGGCCTATCCTTCGGCAAACGTGACAATTCCCGCCGTGGCTGTCGTAAATCATGTCAACATCATCGCGCCGGCCAAGCCCGACCTAGCCGTGGCGCTTGAGTACGTTTTTGCATTTCTGCGCAGTACGGCTGCGGATGAGATCTTCCGATGCATGAGTGGAAGCATTTCTGTCTCTGCGACTGAGTTACAAGCGATGCCCCTGCCCCGGCCAATCCTCTGATTGGTCTCGCGCAACGGATTGCAGATGGCGCATCACGCGACGAAATTGAACACGAATGCTGGCGGTTCGTTAAGGAAGGGCTCGCATAGTCGCGATGGTTAACGGACAGTAAACTTTCCATTTTTTGCGCATCTGTCGGTCATCATTGAGCCGCAGTCATTCGTTAACTGTTCCGCATGACGAACAGATTGACAGACAGTGAGCGAAAACGCCTGGGTCTACTGCCGCAGGCAGATCAGGCCCGACCGCGGCTAGCTTATCAAAACCCACGTTTCAAAAAGCGATCATATCGATCCCGACTGCGGAAACGCGGAATAAATATGCGGCTACTACCAATCATCGTGCTGGGTATTTTGTTTCTGGGACACAAAGTTCTGGAGCGTTTTCCGGAATACACTGGCAAGTTGGTGAACATCTCGGCAGTCAAGACTGTTTCCGGGCCAGTTACGCATATCCGTGACGGGGATACGATTGAAGTGTCCAACGTGCCGATCCGATTTGGATCTCTGGATTGCGCGGAACGCGGAACCCGAGGAGGTCGGATCGCGACCGCTCGGATGATTGATCTGGTCCAGGGAAAGAGACTCACCTGCAGTCTAAACGGTCGCAAAAGTTATGACCGCCATATCGGGAGCTGTTCACTGCCTGACGGGCGAGATGTCGCAGCGGTTTTGATTTCCGAGGGCGTCTGCAGGCGGTTTTGGTGACTTTCGAAACTTCCAGACTTGAGAGCGGGTGTGGTTTCTAAACAATCCTTGATTGCAGTTTGTGATTAAGTTCCAAAATTTGAACCTGGACAGTTGCAGTGGTTTTCCGAGTGAGTAAGCTCATGAAAGGGTATACCCCCGGCGCATGTGAGCTTTCCTTACCGGCATGATGAATTTGGTCTGACCCTCGACCGTCGCAGACCATAGCCGGTTTAGTATTTAGCTCGTTGAAAGGCGTGAATATCCCTGGTGTGACCATGTTGGCTTGAAAGTCAAAATCTGATGGACCTCGCCCGACATCGAACCTCCATGAAACACTCGGACGGCCTCGTAACATCGCGGTAAACCACAAAGTCGAGCCATGAGGATTTTTCTGAGATATCTAACCTAATATGTTGATAATGTTTACTTTGTTTCTTGCAGGTCGTGGCTGTGTGTATACACTTTGCAGACGATCACCGAAAAGAATACCAGAGTTACGCGGTTCAAGATGGTTAAACATGTAAGCGATGTACGCGCTATCCTTGGTCCGGAGCCTTTCACAGGGCGCAGCACCGAAGCTGAAGGGACAACTATTTTCAGCTACCATTTTCTTGAAGGGAAAAATCTTCCCGACAGCTTGTCGTATTCCACTTCCGACATCTACCCCCTGTCAGAGGAAGAGAGATCGCAATTTCGGCAGGCCTTGGACAAGATTGAAGCCGCAGCGAATGTTGTGTTTGTTGAGGCCCACAAACCCGCCACTTTCGATATCGTCAGCGTTTCGGGGTCCGATTGGGGTGGTTGGTTCCAGCGCTCGTACAGTGTGGGTGGAGAAGTCGCTATTGACGACCAGCACATGCATGTTTACCTCCACGAGATGATGCATGCACTCGGTTTCGACCATCCGCACGAAGGAAAATTCCAGCTCAAGACGAAATTCGATCACGCCGAGAACACTGTCCTAACATACACAGGCCGTGGCGACGGGGAGCTGGGAAAACTAGACGTCGAGGCGCTGGAGATTCGCTACGGAGAAGCTGTCAATAAATCAAAGTGGAACTTGGGCTTTGAAAAAAGCACGCTCGTCATCGATGCCGACGGCAAGGATAATGTGATCGATCTGCCCAACGCGAAATCCATCGTTCGGGCTAGAAATGGCGATGATGAGGTGAATGGCAGCTCATCCAAAGATAAGATCTTCGGGAATAAGGGGGATGACACTCTTTCAGGGAGCGCAGGTGACGACATTCTTATCGGAGGCCAGGGCGCTGACAGACTCCTTGATGAAGGAGGGGCCGACATCCTAAAGGGTGGCGGCGGAAACGACGAGCTCGATGGTGGGTTTGGAGACGACAAGATCATTGGCGGCAAGGGCGACGATGTTCTTGTTGGCGGGTATGGAAACGACACCTTCGTGTTCAAGGGCCGCTTTGGAAGTGATGTCGTGATCGATTTTGATCCGGGCGACACTGCTATCTTTGCAAAAAAGTTCGCCAGTCGCTTCGAAACTGTCGAGGACTTCCTGGACAGTAAGGCATCTGTCTCTGAGAACGGTGTGATCGTTGACCTCGGCAATAAGGGTAGCGTGCTGATGTCGGACGTAACTGACGCAAGCTCTCTCTATGAAAACATCGATTTCATTTAATCGAACGGACAGCGAATATTCTCTGCGAAGTCGAGCAGCCCTTCTCTTTGTCATCTCCATAGCCGTAAACCTGATCTGGCCAACAAACTGGGCTGTTCGTTCCTGGTCTTGGAATTTGTCCTTACGTTGGCTCTACAGCCGACGATTTGGCGATGGATGGAGTTTGTTTCAAACCCTTTTCTTCTGGCAGCGCCTTCCAGAACGACAAAAGAAAACGGAGGGAGACCATGACCGCCTGCCAGATCACCTCTGGGCTGCTGTGGAAGAACGTAAAAGAATGGGGTTTGGTCATGGCGGGAGACTACGAAACCGCCCAAAGTCTCCATCGGATTCCTTCTGATACAGCCCGCTACCGGCATACACCTGACGAAGCAAGACAACCGAAGCTCGCTCGCAACAAAAATACCCCATACTACCTGTTTTCACATCAAAAACCTTGCTTTGTGAACGGGCGTTAGGTATTGAAAAGGCACGATAATCTGGTTGGGGAATGTCGCGCAATGTTCCGGGGGAACAGTACAGCGGTTTGTGCAAAGTTTGGTACACGCTTCTGCGCGGCCGAGGGTTTTACCTGCGTATTTTTCCCTCTTTGCAGGCGAAATGGAGAGTAACTTGTCTGAAGAATTTGTTAGAACGACGCATACTGTCATCGATGGCGAAGGCTATGAGTGGGATATCACTGGCGACGGCTCCATCTATGACGGAAGCGACGATGCCTTCGATTATGGCATGGAATTCTATGGCCTCTCGAGCGCCTACTACCTGATCTCGAAAGGCGGCGGCATCTACAGTACCTTGCCCTACCTAAACTACTCCGGCCTCTATTTGGAACGCCAGATCCAGGTTTCCAACACCTACGGTTACGCGCGCTTTCTTGACAGCATCACAAACGTTTCTGACAGCACGGTGACGTATACCTACCAACTCATCACCGACTTCGGTGCTGATGGCAATATCGCAACCAACACTTCCAGCGGCGATGCAGCAGTTACTAGCGAGGACAGCTGGGTCGCAGTCTATGACAGTACAGATGCAACCACATCAGCAGGTGTTATCTTTAGCAACGAGAATGGGTCTGGCGGCGGCGATCTGGCGCTCAGCTACGACGACCTTTCTTACCAATACGAGGTGACCCTGGCGCCGGGCGAGACTGTCTCCTTCATGTCGTTCGCGGCACAGGGCGAGAGCGTAAGTGACCTTAGCAGCATTCTTAACGACCTCAAAAAACTGCCGGCAAACGCTCTCGAGGGCCTGGCAGCCGAGCAAATCGAGACCGTGGTCAACTGGAAGCTGCCGAACATGTCCCTCGAACTCGAGGGAACCTCGGGTGATGACGACCTATATGGTGCCAGCGCGGCCGATACACTCCGAGGCCTTGCCGGAAATGACCTGCTTTCCGGCGCCAGAGGTGACGACGAACTACGTGGCGGCTTCGGCTCTGACACCCTGTTCGGCGGTGATGGTGACGACTTGGTGTTTGGCGACGGAACAGTCATGTCAGTCACAACATCGACCATCGAAACGCTATCGACCGAAGAGCAGATCGCCGTCAGCCTGACCGCGAAGGACGCGGATTTCGGCAAGAGCACCAAGATCTCTGGCTTCATATCGCGGCAGGAAGTTGTCTCCGACAACGTCGACCTTGTCTTTGCTATTGATGTGTCCGGTAGTACAAGCTCCACCTTCAGCGGCTCGGTGAACGTAGGAGACCTGAACGGCGATGGTTACAGCAACACGGTTCTTGACGCCGAGATTGCGTCCTTCGAGGCGTTGCACGCGTCTATCATTAACGATGCGAACCTGCCGGACGCGGCAATCACGATCGTCCCGTTCGAGTCGAACTCGTTTACCTCTCAGACCTTCACTGCAACGCAGGATGTGAACGGCAACGGAACAGCTGATGTTCTTGAATATGTCCGTCAACTTCAGGACAATGGCGGAACCGACTTCGAAAGCGCGTTGCAGTCTTCTCTGTCTCACTTCAAGTCTTCGGATGCGGGGCAAAAAATTCTCTATTTCTTGTCTGACGGTGGCAACAACGAGGGCGGCAGCCTGACCGAAGAGGTCGCAGAGCTTCTTGCAGAAGGCGTTCAAATTCAGAGCTTTGGCGTTGGCAACAATGCCGTGGAGGCTGACCTCGATGTAGTGGACGACGGTCTCAGCAATGGTTCCACCACGATCGTGCTTGATCCATCCAGTCTCTCTGACGAATTGCTGGACCCGGGAATCGACGAGACCGACCTCGAGTCTCTCACCATTTACCTAAATGATGTGGCCGTCGCGACAATCGATCCCGCAGACCTCGCGATTACTCCTTTTGGACTGCGCTACTTTGAATTCCAACTGGCCGGCATGCACGCCAAGAGTGACGACAAAGTCGAGGTGCGCGCAGTCGCAAATGATGGCGCCAGCACTGTGATTTCGACCACGCAGGTCATCGAACACCTGAGTGGGAAGGACAAAGGCGACAAGTTGCACGGAAACGACGGAAACGACACCCTTGATGGCGCGGCAGGCAACGACATCCTGATGGGTGGCGCAGGCGCGGATAAGCTGATCGGCGGTCAGGGCAAGGACTCTGCAAGCTACGCGGATGCAGAGTCCGCTGTCGTCGCAGACCTATCGGGCGCGACGACAGCGCATGGTGACGCAGTAGGGGATTCCTACTTCTCGATCGAAAGCCTGATTGGCAGTAGCTATCACGACGTGCTGACCGGAAATGGCAAAGCTAACACCATTCGCGGGCTGAATGGCAGTGACACCCTTTCCGGAGAGGGTGGCAAGGATTTTCTCATCGGCAATCGCGGTAACGACAACCTGAACGGCGGCCGTGGCAAGGACACATTGCGCGGCGAGTCCGGGAATGACACATTAACCGGTGGCGCGAAGGCTGACCGTTTTGTGTTTGGGATCGGTGACGGACGCGATGTCATCACCGATTTCCAGGTCAGGGGAAAAGCAGAAAAAGTCGACTTGAAAGAATTTGAGGTTGCATCTTTCTCGGATTTGAAGGGTCTGATGTCGGACAAAAAGGGCAACACTGTGATAAATTTCGATGATGGCGAGCGCCTGATCCTGCAGAATTTGAGCACGAGTGACCTGAGCGCAAACGACTTCCTACTCTAAGGAAGATATCCATGCTCCGCACATTCCTTTCCGTTGCAATCCTGTGCCTCGGCACTGCACCCGCCTTCGCTCAGAACACTGAAACCGTCGATCTACCTGCGGGCCAGATCACGCTGCAGCAGGATGGTCTCGAGACCCGTGTTTCCGGCGGAAGCCAGCAGCTCGTGCTGGAGGCGGCCTATCTTCCCGATGTCTACGCCACCTGGCGGAACTCCGTCCTCCTCTTTGCAGTAATGGGTGGCACGGCCTGTCCGGGTCTTTTCCACTGGGTCACACTCGATGCGGCCGGCCTGCGCAGCACCGAGAGCTTCGGCACCTGCTCCGACCTTGGCGAGGTCGAGCAGACCGATGCCGGTCCTATGCTCAAACTCCCGCGCGGCGATGGCGGCTACTCCGGATTTCTCTTCAACGGCACCACGGTTATCGAACAGGAACTTGGCCTTGCCAGCGCCGGCGTTTCCCAGCCCTCCAATGCGTCCGCATGGAAAGGCTATACCGCCTACAAAGTTCTGACTTCTGCCGAGATGGAACCGGTGCTGTTGACGATCATGGATTGGAACACGTTAGACGACGTCAGGTGGGCTTCTTCTGTCTCCAATGACAGCATGACCCGCGACGGCGACTGGTTCGCCGCCGTCGGGTGTCAGCCTCACCTTTGCAGTGAGGTCGCATCCGGTGTTGCGATCTCTGCTCGGGATGGGCGCGTGATCACCGCCTTCTGGCGCAGGGGCGAGGGTGGCGTGATTTATGGTCAGCCTGACAGTGCCCTTCCGAACAAACTGCGCGAGCTTTTGCAGCGTTGAACCCTCGACCAAAGCGGAGCCTGCATGCCCAAGATCATCTCGCAGCGCTACGAGCGCGGGTCGATCATCATCACCTCAAACTTGCCCTTCGACGAATGGACCGAGGTCTTCGGATCCGAGCGCCTGACAGGCGCCATCCTGGATCGCCTGACACACCACGTCCTGACCTGCCCCCCTTCGGTCCCTCGTTCATAACGAGAGTCTGCGGGTTTGATCTTGATAATCATGGGTTTCGGTTTGGGCAAGCGCGCCGGGCGCGGAGCCCTCAAATTGCTCAAGCGCTCGGCGCGCTTGCAGTGGC
>NZ_JBRBUI010000051.1:0-3016 GCF_052826185.1 Heliomarina sp.
CAAGACGCGGGAGCAGTTCGACAAGCCGATCGGATCATTCCAGGTCATCCAGCACCGTGCCGTCGACCTCAACGTGATGTGCGAGGTCGCGCAGGCCGGAGTGCGGGAGGCGCTTGCGCAGATGGACAGCGAAACCGATCCGAAGGTTCGGGCCCCGATTGCCAGCCGCGCCAAAGCGCGCGCCGTCACGGCCGCCAAGAAAATCACCCGCGACGCCATCCAGCTGCACGGGGCCGTCGGGTACACGGATGAGTTCGATATCGGGCTCTACCTGAACCGGGCGCTGGTGCTGTCGGCCTGGTTGGGCGACGATGCCTATCACAGGCGGATATGGTTCGAGGCACGCGAAGCAGAGGGGGCAGCACAATGACCGACTGGAACGCTATGACCGATGCAGAGTTCCGCAAAGAAGTGCGCCAGTTCTTCGAGGCGGAATATCCCGAGGAGCTGCGTCACCTGCCGCACCGACCGAAGTTCGCCGAGATCGAACATTGGCACCGCAAGCTTCACGCCAAGGGCTGGGTCGCGCCAGCCTGGCCCGCTGAATTCGGCGGTATGGGGCTGAACGCCGCCAAGTTGCTGATCTTTTACGAAGAGCAGCAGCGCTGGGGCGTCAATCGCGGCCGCGACATGGGCGTCCAGATGGTCGGGCCGCTGATCATCAAATTCGGCACCCAGGAACAAAAAGATTACTGGCTGCCGCGTATCCTGAGTTGCGAAGATATCTGGTGTCAGGGCTATTCGGAACCCGGCGCCGGGTCCGATCTGGCGAACCTGCGCACACGCGCAGAGATTGACGGCGACGACTTTGTCATCAACGGACAGAAGATCTGGACCACGATGGCGCATGACGCCACGCATATTTTCATGCTGGTGCGCTCCGATCCCGATGCGCCGAAGAAACAGCAGGGCATCAGTTTCCTGCTCGCTCCGATGGATCAACCCGGAGTCGAGGTGCGCACCATCACGACCCTGTCGGGCGAGACCGAGTTTTGCGAGGTCTTCTTTGACAATGCACGGACGCCCCGCGAGAACCTCGTGGGCGAGCTGAACAAGGGTTGGACGATGGCCAAGGCTCTCTTGAGCTTCGAACGCATTTTCATCGGTTCGCCAAGTCTGGCCCAGAACGCTCTGGGACAGCTTGAAAGCTTTGCCCGTGGCCGTGGCGCGTTTGACGATCCGGTGTTCCGTGACCGCTTTGCCCAGGCGGCACTGGATGTGGAAGATCATGCCGCGCTTTATGCCCGTTTTGCAGATCAGCTCAAACGTGGCGAGACGCTCGGTGCGGATGTGTCCATGCTGAAGATTTGGGTGACTGAATGCTTCCAGCGCATCACCGAGCTGATGATCGAAGCAGCCGGTCCCGATGGCGGCTCCATCGGGCCGCTTCAGGTCGGCAACGTAAGTGTCGATGTTCTGGCGAGTTTCTACAAGGCCAGACCTACCACGATCTACGGTGGATCGAACGAAATCCAAAGAAACATCCTGTCCAAGGCCGTCCTGGGACTGCCTGGCTGACTCAATACCCCACGGAGGAAATAGAACCATGTCGGATCGTTATGCAAAATACGATAAACTGAAATTTGACTACCCGGCGGATCGCGTCCTGCGCATCACGTTCGACCGGCCCGAGACATTCAACTCGGTCGATGCCGAAACCCACACTCAGATGACGGACATGTGGATCGATATCGACCGTGACCCAGACATCAATTCGGTCATCGTGACCGGTGCGGGCAAGGCATTTTCCGCCGGGGGTGATTTCAGCCTGATCGAAAACATGATTGGCAATTCGCACGAGATCATGAAGACGTGGAAAGAAGCCAAGGATCTCGTCTATAACATCATCAACTGCAACAAGCCGATCATTTCCGCGATCAATGGCCCTGCGGCCGGCGCAGGCCTTGTGGTTGCCATCCTGGCCGACATCTCGATCGCCGGAAAGAAGGCCAAGATTGTCGATGGTCATCCCCGCCTTGGTGTTGCCGCCGGTGACGTCGCGGCGATTATCTGGCCGCTGCTGACCTCGATGGCCAAGGCGAAATACTATCTGATGACCTGCAAGCCGGTGTCGGGCGAAGAGGCCGAGCGTATCGGTCTGGTATCAATGTGCGTCGAGGATGACGAGCTGCAGCAGATCGCGCTGGATACAGCCGTCGAACTGGCCAACGGCTCGCAAAGCGCGATTCGCTGGACCAAGTATTCGCTGAACAACTGGCTGCGCCAGGCCGGGCCGATCTTTGATGCGTCGACCGCGCTGGAGATGCTTGGCTTCATGAGCGAGGACGTCAAGGAAGGTGTGTTGTCGCACCGCGAGAAGCGCGCGCCGAACTTCCGTAAGGACTGCCCGCTTTAACGCCCGATTGGACGAGGAGGCATGGAAATGTCTGATGATATCTACAAAGATATAGCTCAAGCCTATGCCGCTGCGGCCGAAAAAGCTCCTGGCCTGAAATCGCGATTTACGGCTGCCGGATTCGATCCGGCAGCTGTCACATCGGTGGCGGACCTCTCGCGTCTTCCAGTGATGAAAAAAGAAGAGCTTCTGAAGATCCAGCGCGAGAACCCGCCCTTTGGCGGGTTCCTGGCCTCGGATCTGAAGGATGTCGGGCGGATCTACGTGTCCCCCGGCCCGATTTTCGAACCGGCCCTTTCGGACGGTGGCGGCCACGGCCTTGACCGGCTGTTCAAGGCGGCAGGCGTGGGGCCGGGGGATATCATCCTGAACACCTGGATGTATCATCTGGTGCCCGCGGGGCTTTTGTTCGACGAAGCGGCACAGGCCGCAGGCGCCACGGTGATCCCCGGAGGCGTCGGCAATACGGAGCTTCAGGCACAGATCATCGCCGAAACCGGCGTGACTTCGATCTGCGCTTCGACCGCGTTTTTCCTGACGCTGGCGGACAAGGTGATCGAAACCTATGGCCGCGACGCATGGAAGGTGAAGACAGCCTTCCTCGGCGGTGAGATGGGCGACTGGATGGCCAAGCGCCGCCGGATCGAGGCCGAATACGGC
>NZ_JBRBUI010000052.1:0-3913 GCF_052826185.1 Heliomarina sp.
ACGCTTGGCGGTCTGAACGCCAAACATCGGGTGCGTTGCAATCTCGCGGGCAATTTCCAACGCCCGTACCTCGACCTGGTTGGCCGGCACGCATTCTTCGACAACGCGCAGGTCCCTAGCGGTGCGCCCGTCGATTTCACGGCCCGTGAGCACCAGCATCCGCGCCACCCCCGCACCGGCACGCTGTTGAAGCAGCCAGCTAGATCCCGTGTCAGGACAGCCGCCGACGCGCGCAAAAACTTCGCACAGCCGGGCATCTTCGGCAGCAACGACAATGTCCGCCGACAAGGCCAGGCTTAGACCCGCGCCAAAAGCCACGCCGCATACCGCGGAAATCAAGGGTTTACAAAACAGATAGGCCGCGCGTCCGCCATCGTGCACGCGGTCCACCATTTCCGATGTCGCCCTTGCGCCTTTCGCGATCTCAGACTGAAACCCGACAAGATCGCCGCCGCTGCTGAAATGATCGCCACCGGTCATAACAACGACACGGATCGTATCGTCCCGTTCGGCTTCGCGCAGGAGCGCCACCAGTTCTTCGACGAACCCGATGCTGTAAGGGTTGCGTTTTGTCGGCTGAAGAAACCGCAGGATTCCGACAGGGCCTTCCCTGTCCAGACGAATAAGTTCAGTCATTCAAGCCTCCATCAGGTCCCAGTCCAGACGGGTGCTCGTTTTTCAGCGAAGGCCTTGGGGCCTTCAATCGCGTCGTTGCTGGCGTAAACCACTTCGTGCAGGCGCTTGCCCTCTTCCAGACCACCGGCACAGCCCAGATCCATGGTTGCGCGAACACTGCCTTTCGCGGCAACAACCGACAGCGGGGCCGCGCTGGCAATGCGTTTGGCAAGGTCGAAGGCCCGTGCGCGGACAGCATCGGGGGTGTCTTCGATATAGTTGGTGAACCCGTATTCGTGCAGGCGCTCGATCGGCATCAGGTCGCCGGTCAGAACGATCTCCATAAGGATGGGCTGTGGCAGCATGGACAATGCCGGCGATGCCCAGGGCGATCCACGACCGATCTTTACTTCGGTGATACCGACCTTGGTCCCCTTGAGACCGACCCGCAGATCGCAATTCAAGGTCAGCATCATGCCGCCCGCCATCAAAGACCCGGTCATCGCCGCGATGATCGGTTTCTTGCAGGCGCGCATGGTTTCGTGAAACGGATCGCGCATCTTGGACAGGATATCGACACCCTCGTCCCGCGCGATCTGGGTGGCTTCCTTCAGATCCAGCCCGGCACAGAACACGCCGCAATCGGCCGAGGTCAGTATTGCCGCGCGAATGCTGTCATCCGCCTCGATCTTCTCCCAGGCATCCGTCAGCCCGTTCGTTGCGGCCACGGAAAGTGCGTTCTTGCGTTCGGGCCGGTTGATACAGACGGTTGCGATGCCGTCTTCGATCTTCACATCAATGGGGCTCATAGCATTAACTTCGTTATTCATGGACTGTATTTGTGCGAAAAATCCCCGCGGCATGGGTGCCGCGGGGATGCTTGTGTTCATTCGACTGAGAACGACTCGGAGCTTTCCTTGATCACTTCCCAAACGATATCGAGGTAATCGGCGCTCCAGTCGGTAAGCGGAACCCAGGTCTCGCCATCCCACTGTTCGACCCGGGTCTTGCCACCGCCGCCATGGTCTTCCGCGGTCACCGTGACCGGCGCCATGAGACCGTTGCCGTCGAAGTTCTCGATCGCTTCATAGCCCGCTTTCATGCTCTCTGGCGTCAACGGCCATCCGTTCTCCTCGATCGCGATACGGGCAGCTTCGAAACCGACCGAATAGATCGCAAGACCGGTGTTGTAGTAGACATCGTGCACCAAGCTCTCGGGGCCGCTGCCTTCGCCATTGGCATAGTAGGTGTCCAGCATCGTCTTGACGAGCGGGACTTCCTGGCCGCCGGCCACGTTGGTCCCGCGCAGGATGCCTTTCGCCTCTTCCGCGCCGATATTGGCGATATCGACTTCGTTCAGCCAGTTCACCGACAGATAGCGGTCGATCGGGAAACGGTTGCGGCGCATTTCCTTCGAGGCGACCACATGTCCGCCCGCCAGTAGCCAGCTGATCACATAGTCGGGCTTGTCGCGGCGGATTTTGCTCCATGCGCCGGCTTGATCCGACCCGGGAAGCGGCACGGGATAAAGCTCCAGTTCGAACCCTTCCTTCTCGGAAAGCGTTTTCAGGATCTCGATCGGTTCCTGGCCAAAGGGGTAGTCCAGATAGATGAACCCGATCTTCGCATCGCTCAGATCACCGCCCATCTGCTCCTTGATGAATGCAACGTCGTTCGCCGCCTGCTGCCAATAGGTCGGGCCGACCGGGAAAACCCATTCGAACACCTCGCCATCCACGGCGTCACCCCGACCGACGAACGATTGCATCAGGATGTTACCGTCTCTCATTGCACGGGGCAGAACCGCATTCGTGACCGGCGTCGAGAGCATGTTGAAAATGAATACACCTTCACGCTTGAGCTGCTCGTAGCATTCCACGCCGCGCTGCGGTTCGTTGCCGTGATCGCGCACGATGATTTCCACCGGATGCCCTTCGATACCACCGTTTTCGTTGGTATACATCGCGAGGTCCTGAGCGGCCTGGGCCACCTGAGGCGAAATGAAGGTGTAGGACTTGCTGAGGTCGAAGCAGAGTCCGAAGCGGATCGGCTCCTTGTCCTGCGCTGAGGCCACAGTCGCGCTTGTTGCCAGCGCAGCAGCAAGGACCACTGCCTTAATTTGCTGTGTGACTTTCATGTTCTCTCTCCCGTTGGTTTGGTTTGGGGCGGTGATACTGTCTTATAAACGCCGCTGCCGCCCCGCGTAGCGTCGCCCTTCCTGCTATTGGTCATTCACTGCTCGTATTTTGAGGAACTTTCTTTCACCACGTCCCACACGACGTCCGTGTACTCAGAGATCCAGTCGGTTTGCGGCACCCAAGTCTCCCCGTCCCACATCTCGATCCGGGTCTTACCGCCGCCGCCATGATCTTCGGCCGTCACCGTAATGGGGGCCATCAACCCGTTCGCGTCGTATCCCTCAAGAGATTCCAGTCCGGCTTTGTAGGACTCCGCGGTTATCGGAAGGCCTTCCTGTTCTGCCGCCCTGCGCGCGGCTTCGAACATGATTGAATACATCGCCAGACCGGTGTTGTAGAAAACGTCCTGCGTCTTCTCGATCGGGCCGGACCCCTCGCCCTTGTCATAAAGCTCGGCCATGATTTCCTGATACAGGGCAATATCCTGACCGCCCACGACATTGGTACCGCGCTTGATACCCTTGGCGGCCTCTTTACCGATGTTGGCGATATCGACTTCGTTCAACCAGTTGACCGAGATGTACTTGTCCATCGGAATGCGATTGCGCTGCATCTCCTTCGACGCGACCACATGCGCACCGCCCAACATCCAGACGATTACATGATCGGGCTTGTCGCGGCGCACCTTGGACCACACTCCGGCCTGGTCGCTGCCAGGCAGTGGCACAGGGTAAAGCTCAAGCTCGAAACCCTCTTTTTCGGACAAGGTTTCCAGGATCTCGATCGGCTCCTGTCCGAAAGGATAATCGAAATACACAAACCCCACCTTCACGTCCGACAAGTCGCCATCATGCAATTGCTTTATGTAGGCAACATCATTGGCCGCCTGTCCCCAATAGGTCGGTCCGACCGGATAGACCCATTCGAAAACGGTGCCGTCGACGGCATCGCCTCGGCCGACAAGCGACTGCATCAGGATACGCTCGTCTTCCATGGCCCGCGGCAGGATAGCCAGAGAGACCGGAGTGGACAGGGTATCGAAAACAAAGACGCCCTCGCGGCTGAGTTTCGAGTAGCACTCGATTCCGCGCTGCGGTTCGTTCCCGTGGTCACGCACGATGACTTCGACCGGTTCCCCACCGATGCCGCCCTTCATGTTG
>NZ_JBRBUI010000053.1:0-311903 GCF_052826185.1 Heliomarina sp.
GCCGTCGGCATGCCCGCCTCTTGCTCCTTGATCATCCCGATAATCTGCGCCTCGGTAAAACGGCTCTTTCGCATTCGTCTGCTCCTTCAAGGTTGGGCAGACTCTACATCATGATGAGGGATTTCGCGGGGGGCAGGTCATTCTCGATATGACGAACTCGATC
This sequence comes from Heliomarina sp., assembly GCF_052826185.1. Classification (NCBI taxonomy): domain Bacteria; kingdom Pseudomonadati; phylum Pseudomonadota; class Alphaproteobacteria; order Rhodobacterales; family Roseobacteraceae; genus Heliomarina; species Heliomarina sp. Next base: position 164 of record NZ_JBRBUI010000053.1, read on the forward strand.
CGTTTCAACGAAGATTATGCTGACCCTACGTCGCATATCCACGATTATGCCCGCGTCACCGGCATCGGACCGCGCGAGAACGAGCGCCCAATAGCTAAGACCATCCAAGACTATCTCTGCACGCTGACTACCGAAGAGGAAGTGGCACACGGGCAAATCTTTCACTACCAAAGTCCAAAGACGGACCTGTTGAATTGGGTCACCTCGCGCCTCACCGGCAAGAGCTTTTCCCAACTCGCAGAAGACCTGTTATGGAACCCGTTGGGCGCCGACGGGGAGGCATACATGCTGCTTGATCCTGCCGGCACCGATGTCGCCGCTGGCGGTTTGAACGCCACGCCGCACGACCTTGCCCGCTTTGCCGCGATGGTCTCGGCACGCGGCCGATGGAATGACAAGCAGCTAATCCCAGTGTCGATCATCGATGACATTTGCACGGGCGGATCGCGCGAGGCGTTTCTGTCAGGACCGGATGCCTCCGCCGAACTGGACAACGAGAGCTGGAGCTACCGCGCGCAATGGTGGGTGCGCCACACGCCCGGACGACAGGCGATCACGGCACAAGGTATCTTTGGCCAATGGATCTATTGCGACACGGAGCGCCAGATTGCCATCATAAAACAGAGCTCAACTCCCGTCGCGTCGGACGCGGATTACGATCGCTATATTCTGAGTGCGTTCGACGGGATTATCGAGGCTCTTTCTTCCGACTCAGCAGATAACCTGCCTCAAGAAAATACTCTGTAATCAAAAATTTTCGGCGTATCGAGACGCGAGTCCAAATCGCTCTGGCGATGCTCCCTCGGAGGATAGTGAAAGCCTTTCAATCGCGGCGTGTAGGTCGGATTGATCCCTAAAATGGATCGCTCAAGTTCGAACAAAGATTAGAAGCACTATTTTACAGCTCAGGCCGAGGGCTCAGTCACTTAATGCGACTCCACCCAGCGGTCTGGATACGCGACCGATACCATAAAACTCGAGATCTTCTCTACTGCGGCCTGCCAAGCGGCGACCTGGCTTGCGGTGGCGCCTGTCTGCGTCAAGGTCTGCATTAGGGCCGTGCAAACGACCCCGTAGTGGCTAGCTTCGACCCCGTATCCGACGTGACGCCGGGCCAGCGATGACAGAACGGGTTCGAGAGTTTGCCATTCTCCGATCGCGTCCACAACCAGCGCGAGTGTTGCCGAAAGTTTGCGTCCCTGATCGTCCAAATTGTCGGGGAAGAGGCCACGTAGTTCCGGGTTCGCTTCGAAAAGCAGAAGATAGAACCGGGCTGCAACAGCCTCGGGGGCCCCCCGGAAAATTGCTCCACTTTCCCTTAGCGCTTCGATTTGAGTTTTATCAAAAGACATTTAGACGATCCGATTCTGTCTTGTTGGATCAGACTAATCCCATTCCGTATCTGTCCGATGTCAGCTCTGTTTAGGTGTCGAATACGATCCATGTCTGAATAAACGCGGCTTAGCTCAAGCCAAGCAAGCCGGACAATGATACAATTGATACAATTATCGTCTGCAAAGAAACAGTTTTGACGTGAAACGGACGCATTGAGGGGTAGCAAGCGAAAGAAAGAAATCATGCCCAAGTCGACTACGCAGCATACAGTAAGCGATATGACGCGAAGAGGGCAGCAAACTGCCTCCGAAAACTGCTTTAGCGACGCGTTCGAGGCGCTCGAAGATGCGGCTATTCTTTTCGACACAGGCTGGCGTTGCGTGGCTACGAACGGCCGGTATCGTCGTGCCTTCCATGCAACAAGCGCCGGGCCGTCGGCGGGCTACCGGTTTGAAGATACAATGCGCCTTTTATTTGCCGGTGGCGGTGCCGCGATCATGCCAGGTTTCGATCTTCCTGGTATGATCGACAATTTTGCGAATGCCATCCGAAGTTACCGGCGTGGTTTCGACGTTCCCATGACCGACGGGCGGATATTGATCGGCAGCGCCAATCCGACGCCTCGCGGCGGCTGTCTCGTCACGTTTCGTGACCGTCATCCGGAAATCATGGGCGAATTGCAAGCGCTCGGGCTTTTGGGGCAGGCTTTCGAAAGCGCGGACATGGGGATGATCATTCTGGACGCGTCGCTGACGGTACAGATGGCAAACTCCGCCTGGAGTGACCTGCTGGGTCCGGTCCGGTCGGGCATGTCCGGGACGGAATATGCAACGGGTCTGATCCGAAATGGTCTTCTCGAGGTCCCGACAGGTCAGACTGTCGATGAGATGGTCCAAGCTCTGTTTGTCATGGCGCAGCAGCAAACCATTACGGTCGATGGAAAAACACCGGACGGGCGCAAGCTCTTGATGCAAAGCTTCCGTACGCCGACGGGCGGCATCATGGGGACCGCGATCGATGTAACCCAATTGCAATCGGAGGAAGCCCGCATAAACGACGCGCTGGGTGAAATCGTGGAGTCCCTGGAAGAAGGCGTCGCTCTTTACGATGCAGACCTGCGGCTGCGCATGTCGAACGAGGCGTTGCACCGGCTGGTGCATGATGGACATCCGCGTCTGCCGCACGGCACGCACATGTCCGAACACTGTGCCTATGTCTACGATATTGGACAGCTTGCACTGCCCGAGGGCGTCAGAGTTGATGATTTTGCGGCCCAAATGAAAGATGCTACCCGCTCTTTTGCCCGGGATATGCCAATGCAACGGACGGACGGACGGCATCTGGAGTTCTCGAGCCATCCGACGCCTATGGGCGGCTACCTTATCGCCCTGCGCGACGTCACAGAAAGAAAACGGGCCGAAATCGCGGAGCGTGAGGCGGACGCCCGTGTGCGCACGATTGTGGAGTCCTTGGGAGAAGGCGTTGCGCTTTACGACTCCGAACGTCGGCTCTTGATGAACAACCCCGCATTCCGGAAGTTGTTGATGGACGATCGCGACCTCTCGGCCCCAGGAACAACCCTCGACGACGAAGTTCTGGCCTGTATCCGCGCAGGTCAGATTTCAGTCCCCGCAGGTAAAAGTGAAATAGATGTCATGGACTGGATCAGGACATGTATTGAGGAGGGCCGGATCGGGGTCGAATTGCCCATGGCGGACGGACGGGTTCTGGAGGCCTCGAATTTCCGGTCTCCCGATGGCGGGTATGTTATCGCCATGCGGGACATTACCATCCGCAAGCGTGCCGAAGAGAGCACACGCGAGACCGACAGGCTTGTTCGTACGATTGTCAATGCCAGCCCGGCCACGTTGATGGTCAGCCGTGTCGATGATGGCAGGGTGATCTTTGCACCGCGTGCCACGCTCGAAAAGGCGAACGGGCTGGACATGACGCGCGACATTTCCGATCCGGAGATACGGAAACGGTATCTTGAGGCGCTGCTCCCGACTGGAGAACTGAGGGATTGGCCTGTGCGGTTCCACCGCGCCGATGGATCCGCGATTGACTGCCTCACCTCTGCCCGGGTGATCGAGTTCCGTGGGGAGCGTCTGATCGTTTCCTCAAGCCTTGACGTGACCGAGCGACTGGCGCTTCAGGCCGAGCTCGAACGACAGCGCGAGGTTGCACATCAGAACGAGAAACTTCTGGCACTAGGTGAACTCTTGGCGGGCGTGGCGCATGAGTTGAACAATCCGCTTTCGATTGTTGTGGGCCATACAATGATGTTGGCGGACGAGGTGGACACGCCTGCATTGAAACGTCGGGTCGACAAGATCTCTTCCGCGGCACAGCGCAGCGGACGCATCGTGAAAATGTTTCTCGCCATGGCGCGGCAACGTCCAGCGCGGGTCGAAAATTGCGATCTCAACGAATTGGTGCGTGCGGCGCTCGACATCTCTGCCTATGGGCTGCGAGCAGCCGGTGTGAAGGTTACGCTTGATCTCGACGCCGGGCTGCCCGAAATCGGTGTCGATTCCGATCAGATTGCACAAGTTGTGTCAAATTTGATCATGAACGCCGAACAGGCTCTTGCCGGTTGCAAGAATGCGCGGCTTTCTATCGTCACCTCGGCAAGTCCCGAAACCGTTGAGATCCGCGTGGCTGACAATGGTCCCGGTGTTCCTGAAGCCCTGCGCTCGCGCGTATTCGAACCTTTCTTCACGACCAAGGAAGTAGGCGTGGGCACCGGCGTCGGTCTCGCTTTCTGCCATCGTATTGTTACCGCGCATGGCGGGCGGCTCACGCTGCATAATGGGCCAGAGGGTGGTGCGATCTTTACTGTGGCACTCCCAATCCGGCCCGGTAGTGAATTGGTGTGTGATGCGCCGAAAACGGGGAGTCAACAGCGTGCTCACATACTGGTCATCGACGACGAACCAGATGTCGGTGAATTGCTCGGCGAGGTGCTAAGTCAGGCCGGACACAGGGTAACATTGTGTACGGACGCGACACAGGCGCTTGAACAATGTCAGCGGACCAAGTTTGACGCGATACTGAGTGACATCAAAATGCCGGGCATGGACGGCCGCGCTTTTCTGGTTGCTCTGGAAGAAGCAGCGCCACGGCTGGTTCCACGCGTTGCATTCCTGACCGGAGACTCGATGGGTCAGGACGTCGACACGTTTCTGACCGCTTCGGGTCGACCATATGCTGAAAAACCATTGCCGCCGGTGGAAATACTCGCGCTGGTCGACAATCTGCTAGAGGAGGCAGGCCGGTGAGCGCTCCACGCATCGTGATCTGCGACGACGAACCGGATCTTCGCGAGATGGTCGGAGAATATCTGAGTGCTCGTGCCTTCAATGTGGAGATGGTGAGCGATGTCCGATCCCTCAAGGCAGCGGTCGACGCGGCGCCGGTGGATCTCGTGATCCTCGACGTCCGGATGCCGGGAGAAGATGGGCTGAGCGCTCTGCGCAGCCTGCGCGCCGAGAGTGATCTGCCTATCGTTATGCTAACAGCCGCCGACGGAGTGATCGACCGAATCCTGGGGCTAGAGATGGGAGCCGACGACTATGTCGGTAAACCGGTGGACTTGCGCGAACTCGAAGCTCGGATAAAAGCCGTTCTCCGGCGCCGCGCTTCCTCTGTGGTATCTGTCGCGGAAGAGAAAAAAATTCAACGCTTTGGCCCCTGGACGCTGGATCTGGACGCCGCGCGTTTGTCAGGAGAGCATGGGGACGTAACCATCACGGCAATGGAATTTGCTTTGCTGAAAGTGTTTGTTGAAAATCGCGGCCGCGTCCTATCCCGAGACCAGCTGCTCGACCTGGCACATCATCGTGGGTGGGAGCCGTTCGACCGCTCCATCGACCTGCGCATTTCGCGCCTGCGCCGGAAGATAGAGTCTAACCCGGCCAAGCCCCGCTATATCAAGACCGTACGTGGTCTGGGCTACGTCTTCTCGGATGACGCGCAAAGCGGTGGGCCGAAACGTACCGCCCAGTAACCATTTTCTGCCTGATCGTTCTTCACGGTCGCAATCCCGCACTTCCGGCATCTGACGTATAGCGCGACGCCAAGCGATTATGGCGGTGGAAGGGTATAGCCACCGCACCCTCAATCAATTGGAAGGCCGACAAGGGCGTGACCCCGGCCTCGGCCGGTCTCGCCATTTTGTTGCCCTGATACCAGCTGCATACATTGCAGCTACGAATGATACCCGAAACCGCCTTCTGCAACGCCAAGCTGAAACACGAGCCATCTAACTCCCTTGGTTATCGCATCGAGGGATGGTCCCCGGCGTTCAACTGAAAGGCACAAGGCATGCGACATCCGACTTTCTATCGACTGCGATAAGCGTCTGTTTTCCAAGCCTGTATTCTCAAACCCTGAATTTCACCCCATAGGGCCGTGCGGCTGTAACGCTGGTCGGTCGATCCAAAAGGAACACTACAATGTCATATGACAAAACAATTTATGGCAGTCACTTTGCGAACGATTTCTTGCTTGAGCAGAAGCTAGTAGAAGCTAGTCACGGCCCGGTCGCAATCAACGTCAAGATTCTCGGTCTCAATGGCGACGATCAGATCATCGCCGACGACGGCGCTTATCCAAAATTCTATGAATCAACCGCGATGTCGATAGGCTCCGATCTGTTCGACGGTGGCGCGGGCAGCGATATGGTCAGCTACGCCTTTTCAAAGATGCATGTCGTCGCGGATCTGGCCACTGGATGGGCAATACGACCGGACAATGGAAAAATAAACATTGGCGGGGGCAATTATAAATATTTGGATAAAGATCGCCTCGAAAACATCGAGGATCTCTTTGGCACGGCCTTCAACGATTTCCTTTACGGCGATGAAAACGCCAACAAAATCTTTGGTTACAAGGGTAACGATGTGATCCAGGGACGTGGCGGCAACGACACGCTGGATGGTGGTGAAGGTGCCGATAAAATCGACGGCGGCACTGGCAACGATTTTATCGACGGCGGCGACCACAACGACCAGATCTACGGCAGCTACGGCCTCGATACGCTACTGGGCGGTGACGGTGACGATCTCATCAAGGGCGGCGACGGCAACGACATTATCTCGGGCGGCGAGGGTCATGACGAAATTCATGGCGGCAAACATAACGATATCATTGATGGCAACACAGGCGCCGACACCGTTTTCGGTGACGATGGGAACGATATCATCAACGGTGACGATGGAAACGATGTCATCAAAGGTGGCTTTGGCAATGACACCATCGACGGAGGAAACCACGCCGACGATCTGCGCGGTGACGAGGGTGACGACGAAATCCATGGTGGCGTCGGTAGCGACGAAATTCACGGCGGCGATCACAATGACCTGCTTTACGGCGATGTAGGCCATGACCATATCTATGGCGATGAAGGCGAGGATGAAATTTACGGCGGTAATGGCAATGACGACATCTACGGCGGTGACGGCGAAGATGAAATTCATGGTGGGACCGGCAATGACTACATCCACGGAGGTGACGGTAGCGATCACCTCTATGGCGAAGAGGGGATCAACATAATCCACGGCGGGGAAGGAAACGACTACATCGAAATTGGCGAGTCCGGAAGTGCGACGGGTGGACAAGGCAATGATGGCCTTGTCGGAGGCGATTACGCCAACACTTTGTCAGGTGACGAAGGCAACGATTTTGTCCTCGGCATGGCGGGTAACGACCGCCTGGAGGGCGGCCATGGGAATGACTACATCGATGGCGGGTCCGGTACCGATACCGCAATCTATGACGACACGATCGTGATCAACGGAAACGCGGTCGGCGTCGAGGTCTCGCTCAAGAACGACGGCACCGGAACCGCAACCGGCGCATGGGGAACAGACTCGCTGATCTCGATAGAGAATATTGAGACTGGCAATGGTGACGATACGCTGGTCGGGAATGCGGGCGCCAACCGGCTTGATGGTGGCGATGGCGACGATTTCATCAATGGCTCGGTCGGCGCGGATACCCTGCTTGGCGGTGATGGCGAAGATACCATCTGGGGCGGCCATCACAATGACACGATAGAGGGTGGTAACGGGAACGATGACCTGGATGGCGGCGCCGGAAATGACGCGATCTCGGGTGGCGACGGTGACGACACGACCTTCGGCGCCAATGGTGACGACATAATTCTCGGCGGCGACGGAGAAGACCAGCTGAGAGGCGGGAATGGCAACGATATTCTGACCGGGGGCGCTGACGCAGATTCTTTCCTGTTTCTCGGTATCGACGGTGGCGTGGATACCATCACCGACTTCGCGATTGGCGAGGACTTTCTGGCAATTCAGAATATCCTTGCGGATCCGGTGCCGGCCGGTGGATCCTATGTTGGAAAGGTCGCCGCGTTCCAGACATGGGATGGTGAGGGAGACGTCGTCCTTTCCGCACATACAAACTCCGGGTGGAAAGCGTTCGCCAAACTTGAAGACCTAGACGTCGACGACGTCATCGACGCCATCCAGTCAGGGGCGCTTTTCGAGGGGGGCCATTTTGACGGACCCGGTGACGAGCTTCCGCTGAACGGCGACCAATCGCTTGGCAGAGGCTTTGGACAAGAGCCAAACGCCAAGAGGACTGCAGCCGATCCCGTTGAATTCGCGACCTTGGAAGAAGACATGCCCGCCGAATTGGCGACATTCTTTGACTGCCACATGTTTTAGATAGCCGGTTGAAACAGGATCTTAAGGGCCGCCGGTTCTGGCGGCCCTTTCTGCGTTCCGGTCTGCCTGATTTCCAATCACAATCAGGCCGTCTCAGTTGGTCCGGATTGAGTGCTCTGCAAGATAGCTTTGCAGCCCGTCGAGATACTTATGTTTGTTGGGACGAATCCCAATGCGATTTACACCGGGTCCGAAAGCGACGTGATCGTCGACTGCCGTGGATGAACGCACCGGGATCCTGCGCTCGGAAAATAAGCCCCGCCCGTGACGAATGTCACATCGGCCATCAATCAGGTGTTCGCGCGGCACTGTAACGTTGACTGACGCCGGACACATTTGTGCGTTTTTGCCATCAAGCTACCCAAAGTTCAGCGAACTCGCGCCACGCGATAGGGCAGCTAAACGCAGCTTTCGGGAATCTGCAGACGTCATCTCGCGGCGGAGTGGTGGGGCCAGTGGAATAGGGCGTCGATCGAAACGAACCGTTGCAGATGTACGGGAGACTTGTGTCACGACCCGCACGCGCCTTCGGACCCGCGGGTGGAAACTCGCGGCGCTATTGTCCAGCCCCTTGTGAGAGCGATGCTTGAACCCCGGCATGATCTCGCGCTTCGCGGCCGGATATTGCCGAAGCTTGTCGGTAATCAGGGCACGGGTAAGATGACCCGCTCGTGTCTAGAGCTGGAGAATCAACCGCATAGCAACTTTCCCGGCACGGCGGCTCCGGACCAGAACATCAAACACGAACACCTCCTGATCGAACGGGCACCAAAGCCAGTGTTTTTAAACCCCTATCGAGACCGTGACCTATTCAAGACGCCACTTGTCGCCAAGTTGACCGGCCAAGCGGCGCCGGGCCGTCCTCGCAAAAAAGCCCAAGCTTCACGGCCCTGGTGCGAGAGGATGATGCCGCGCTCCTCAAGCAGATTCTCGACCATCCGCGGGCTACTGAGGAGGCGGAAGCACAACCACACGACATGAGCGATCACGTCGGATGGAAAGCGGTGGCGACGATAGGATTTGGCCGTGGGCAAGGCACCAAATGCCACAGCGCAAACGAATATAGTTAACTTTAAAGAACTCTCTCAAGCAAACGCACACAACTTAGCCACCCCTTTCGGCATGCCAGAACGGGCCTTCTTCCAGTTCATAAGAGCAATCGTCGTAGAAAATGGTCAGATCATGGCCGCGTCATAGGCCGCGACGATCCGCGCAGCATTTTCCGCGACCTCCGCAACCGTGTCTCCCGGACGATAGAGCGCCGTGCCTACGCCAAAGCCCGAGATTCCCGCCTCTGCCCAATCGGAGAAAGTCTCTGGGGTCGCGCCACCAACGGCCAGCACCTTTGTTTCGGGTGGCAAAACCGCCCGTATCGCCGCCAGTCCAGGGGGGCCAATCAGAGACCCCGGAAACAGCTTGATCGCATCGGCACCTGCACGCAGCGCGTTGAAACATTCGCTTGGTGTCATAGCGCCGGGGCACGAGATCATACCCTGTCGCTTGGCCTCGCCGATCACAGCGGCGTTAGTGTCAGGGGAAACGATGAGCCTGCCGCCCGCTTTAGCCACGCCCAGCACCTGCGCGGGGTCCAGCACCGTTCCGGCCCCGATCCTGGCCTCTTTGCCGAAGGCCTGCGCCAGCCGTGCAATGCTGTCCAGTGGATCAGGCGAATTCAGCGGCACTTCGATCTGGGTGATCCCCGCAGTGATCAGCGCCTCGCCGATCTGCTCGACCTCGGAGGGGGTTACGCCTCGCAGGATGGCAATGATCTCTCTCATTGGGCGTCCTCTCTCAACGTTTCAAAGGCTGCGCAGAGGCCGACAAGGGTCAATTCGCCCGCCTCGAACCTCTCGGCGTCATGTCCAACCGCCTTCAGCGCCCGGTGGTAAAGGTCTGCGAGCGTGGCATCCCCAATCAAGGCCACGGGCTGATCCTGCCAAATGGGCCGCATGGAGGCGACCTCCTGTCCGATGAGCACCGCCGACAATCCCGCGCGCGCTGCACCGGGAGCGACCTTTTCGAGAAGACCCGCGGCGCGTAGACTGAACAGGTCAGCGGCCAGCGCGGACTGTGATCGCACGGCCCGGTTCACGGCCTCATCGAAGGCGGCTTCGTCCCAACCGTCGTCGAGCAGTCCGGCAAGGGTCGAGCGCGTTCCAAGCAGGTCGAACAGTTCCCCTGTCATAGCGGTGCGGAAAGATTGCACACGGCCTTCTGCAACACGCACCCATTTGGTGTGGGTACCGGGCAGGCAGATCACGCCATCAAAGCCGGGATTTGCCTTTAGAAAACCCGCGATTTGAGTTTCCTCGCCCCGCATCACGTCGGGCGGCGTGGATTGGCTGAGGCCGGGGATGATACTGACATGCAGCCGAGGGTCGCTAGTTTTGATACGCTCTGGCCGAGCGATGGGAACACAGGGTACGGCTGCGTAAGAGACCTCCTGCCAGCCAGTCCTCGCCCCGGCCATGCCGCATATCAGAATCTCCACGGGGCCGAGCTCTGTCAACATCCCTACCGCCGCACGCAGGAAGGTCGGTTCGAAGGCGTCCGGTGTCAGGTGGCTCATGCCTTCGTCTGAGGCTGTGGACCCCGTGACCTCTCCGCCTGCGTCCAGCGCCCAGATGCGCAAGCGCGAGGTGCCCCAATCTGCCGCGATCCACACGGTCATACAGCGACCCGTGCCGTGGTCACGCGTAGCAGCCCCTTTTGCAGCAGGATAAAGGCCAGTAGCAGCAAGCCGATGATGATCTTGGTCCACCAGCTCGAGAGCGAGCCGTCAAACACGATATAGGTCTGGATCAGCCCCATGGTCAGCACCCCGATCAGCGTGCCAAACACGAACCCCGCCCCGCCGGTCAGCAGCGTGCCCCCGATCACTACCGCGGCGATAGCTGTCAATTCGGTACCCACGGTGGCTAGCGGATAGCCCGAGCTCGTGTAGACTGAAAACACGATGCCCGAGAGTCCGGCCATCAATCCTGAAAACGCGTAGATCAAAACGGTCGTGCGCCCGACCTTTACGCCCATCAGGCGTGCGGTAGCCTCTCCTCCGCCCAGGGCGAAGACCGATGCGCCAAAGCGGGTACGGTGTGCAACTATCATGCCGAAGAAAACGGTAAGCAGCATGACAACGCCGATCAGGGTCAGCCGCCCCTTGCCGGGCATCAGATAATAGGCATCATCCAGCGAGTCATAGAACGCATGGTCGATTGGCACGGAGTCGATCGTGAGCATGTAGGCCACCCCGCGTGCCAGGAACATCCCGGCCAACGTTACGATGAAGGGGGGCATTGCGAGCGAATGGATCAGCCAGCCCATTGCCGCGCCGAAAGCGGTGGTGATCACAAGAAGCATGGCGAAGACGAGGATAGGATGAATACCGGTATCGCGCAGCATCACGGCGATGAAGACACCGGAAAACGCGATGACCGAGCCGACCGAAAGATCGATGCCGCCCGACAGGATCACAACGGTCATGCCGACCGCTACGATTCCAAGATAGGCATTGTCGGTCAGCAGGTTCCCGACCACTCGGGTCGACAGCATATAGGGGAATTGCGTGACGCAGATCACCCAAGCCAGCAAGAAGATCGCGATTGTCGCAGCCAGCGGGTAGAGTCGTGGGTTCATTGCCCTGTCTCCTTGGCAGAGGCCATGGCAGTTTCGCGGCGCGACTGTGCGGCGCGACGCAGCGCGTACCAGTAATGGCTCAGGTTCGGGCTTTGCAACACCAGGATGATCAGCACGAGGCCCGCCTTGATGACGAGATTGTATTCCGATGGGAAACCCGCCAGCAGGATGCCGGTGTCGATGGTCTGGATAATCAACGCTCCAAGCAGCGAGGCTGCGATAGAGAAGCGACCACCCATTAGGGAGTTGCCACCGATCACCACCGCGAGGATTGCGTCCAGTTCTAGCCAAAGGCCGGCATTGTTAGCATCTGCCCCGCGAATATCGGCGGTAGCTACGATCCCTGCCAGCGCCGCGCAGAGGCCGGACGCCACATATACCGCGATCAGCAGTACCGTCGCATTGACCCCCGCAAGGGCCGAGGCGGCGCGGTTCACCCCGACGGCTTCGATCAGCATACCAAGCGCGGAACGGCGCATCAGAAAGGCCACGCCCACAGCGGTCAGTACCCAAAGCAGCGCCGGGGCAGGAATGCCGAGCACATCGCCGGAGCCGAAAAATGCCATGCCCTCATGCGAAAAGGTCAGGATGCGCCCTTCGGTCACAAGCTGCGCGATGCCTCTGCCCGATGTCATCAGGATCAACGTCGCCACAATCGGCTGGATACCGAAGATGGCCACAAGCGTGCCGTTCCACAGTCCGGCCGCGACCCCGGCGAGCAGCGCCAGTCCCAGCGCGCCGCCCAGCCCATAGCCCTGAGTGATCGACCAGGCGGCGACCGCGCCGGTGATGGCCATGGTGGTTCCCACGCTAAGGTCAATGCCGCGCGTGGCGATGACCAGCGTCATGCCGACAGCAAGCAAGCCAACCGGCGCGCCGCGCTTCAAAATGTCCATGGTCGTTCCCACTAGGCGACCGTTAACCACCTCGACCCGCAGGAAGTCGGGGAAGAAGATTGTGACAAGCGCCACCAGCGCGGCCAGCGTGAGCAGTTGCGGTGTGACGCGGCGCAGCGCGTTCATGCAGGCACCTCCGTCACGTCGCGTTCCGGCGCGGCAATGGCGCGAACGATGGTATCAGTAGTGATCTCGGAACCGGTAAGCTCGGCCACATGGCGCCGGTCGCGGACGACGATGACCCGGTCGGCCACGGCGATCAACTCGTCCAGCTCCGACGAAATGACGAGAATTGACATACCCTCGGCGGTGACCTGCTTGATCAAGCGCAGTATCTCGGCATGTGCACCGACATCGATCCCGCGCGTCGGCTCATCCAGGATCAGGAAACGCGGGTTCATGGCCAGCCAGCGGGCCAGAACGACCTTTTGCTGGTTACCGCCTGACAAATCTCCGACCGGCTGTTCCGGGCCGGAGGTGCGGATGTCGAGCTTTTCGATGTAGTCCTCGGCAAGGCGCAACTGCTCGGCCCTGGGGATTGGACGCGCCCAGCCGCGGCGAGCCTGCATCGCAAGCGCAACATTTTCACGGACAGAAAGATCCGCGATAATGCCGTCCTCCTTGCGCTCTTCCGGCGCAAATCCAAAGCCTGCAGCGATGGCCTTGCGGGGCGAGGAGAGATCGAGCACTCCGTTGGCATCGCGCGCCGCGCCGTTATGGGCCGGTGCGAGTCCGAACATTAGCTCTGCGCTTTCAGTACGGCCCGAGCCGAGGAGACCGGCGAGGCCAAGAACCTCGCCTTCGCCGACGCTCAGATCAAAGGGATCGATATGGCCACGACGGCCAAAACCGTCGAATTTCAGTAGCTCGGGCCATTCACCGCCCGCCTTATGCGTCTTGGCATGGCCGACCACATCATCCTTCAACGCGTGGCCCAGCATATGCTCGATCAGCTGCACCCGGTCGAGATCGGCGGTACGTTCGGTGATGACGTTCTGCCCATTGCGCAGCACGGTGACGCGGTCGGTCAGATCAAAGACCTGATCGAGAAAGTGGGACACGAACACGATCCCCAGCCCCTTGTCGCGCAGGTCCCGGACCACCGCGAAAAGCGTCTCGACCTCGCGCGCGTCAAGGCTCGCGGTCGGTTCGTCCAGGATCAGAACCTTGCCGGACAGCGCGACGGCCCGGGCGATGGCAATGATCTGGCGAATAGCTACGGAATAGGCCGAAAGGTCGCGCGACACATCGATATCCAGCTTGTAGCCCTCGAGCATCTCCTCGGCTTGGCGCCGTTGCGCGCGCCGATCGACCATACCAAAACGCAGGGGTTCATTGCCGAAGGTCAGGTTCTGCGCCACCGTGAGGTTGGGCAACAGGTTGACCTCCTGATAGACGGTTCCGATGCCCAGTTCCTGCGCCTCTGAAGTCGAGCTGGGCGAGATCTTTTCTCCCTCCAGCGTAATCACACCTGCGTCGCGCAGAAAGGCCCCGGTCAAACATTTGATCAAGGTCGACTTGCCCGCACCGTTCTCACCCAACAAGGCGTGGACCTCGCCAGCGGCGAGGTCAAAGTCGACCCCATCCAACGCCTTGGTGCCGGGAAAGGTCTTGGTCAGCGATCTTATTGTAAGCAGCATTCTGCACCCGGAATTTCAAATCTGGCCGCGTTTGTTAAAAAACTTCGGCGCAGTGGTACCGGAGGCGGCCTCACCGCCTCCGGTCATCAGGTCGAAATTAGTAACCCAGGCCCTTGCGGCGCTCGTACTCGCCCGCCGGGTCGTCATCTTGCGTGTAGAGCTTGGATTCAGTCTGGATGAACTTCTCCGGTTCCGTTCCATCTGCCAGATAGGCGTCGAGCGCATCAAATGCGGGGCCGGCCATGTTTGGCGTCAACTCTACCGTGGCGTTGGCTTCGCCGGCCGCCATGGCCTGAAAGATGTCCGGCACAGCGTCGATGGACACGATCAGGATATCTTCGCCCGGCTTAAGGCCAGCTTCCTTGATGGCCTGGATCGCGCCCACGGCCATGTCGTCGTTATGCGCGTAAAGCGCACAGATATCTTTTCCACCGTTTTCAGCCTGCAGGAAGCTCTCCATCACCTCCTTGCCTTGCGCCCGGGTAAAATCGCCGGTCTGAGAGCGGACTATTTCAATATTGTCAGCCCCTTCGATACCCTTTTCGAAACCGGTCTTGCGGTCGATGGCGGGCGAAGACCCGGTTGTTCCTTGAAGTTCGACGACGCGGCATTCCTCACCCGAAACTGCGTCCACCAGCCATTTACCGGCCACTTCGCCTTCGTGCACAAGGTCAGACCCGACGGCAGTCAGGTATAGCGACTTGTCGCTGTCGACCTGACGGTCCAGCAGCACGACGGGGATCTCGGCTTCCTTGGCTTCTTCCAGCACCGAATCCCAGCCAGTCGCCACAACCGGTGCCAGCAGGATCGCGTCTACGCCTTGCGCAATAAATGACCGGATCGCAGCGATCTGGTTTTCCTGCTTCTGCTGCGCATCCGAGAACTTCAAATCGATCCCGCGTTCTTCGGCTTGCTGCTTGGTGAGGGTCGTCTCGGCCGCGCGCCAGCCCGACTCCGAGCCGATCTGTGAAAAGCCGACGGTCTGCGCCAGTGCGGCAGAGGCGCTAAAAGCCAGAAATGCCGTTGTGGTCAGTAGATGTTTCATAATTTCCTCCCTAGAATGAAGGACCCATTTCCTCCCTGGGTCCTGTCTATCGGCGACGGACCATCCACCGCCGATCTTGGTCTTTCCCGACGCGCGGTCAGCCGATCCGAAGATCGGAGGGCAAAAGCGCGTCGGGGATATTCTGAAACGACACCGGGCGCAGGAACCGGCGAATGCCAAGGCTGCCGACCGAGGTTGCTCCGAAATTCGTGGAGGCGGGAAACGGCCCGCCATGGACCATGGCATCAGCCACCTCGACTCCCGTTGGGAAGCCGTTGACCAATACACGGCCCGCCATACGTTCCAACACGGGCATCAGCCCGCGGGCGGCCTCGGTATCTCCGTCCTCCATCTGTAATGTGACAGTCAGCTGCCCTGTGAACGACTTTGCAATGTCCAGTATCTCTTCTGGCGATGTTGTCCGGATCAGCACGGCGGCGGGGCCGAACATCTCTTCCGCAAGGGTCGGGTTTGCCAGCCACTCAGCGCCAGTAACCTCGAACACCGCAGGTAGGCCGCAGCGGTCCGGCGCTTCGGTCGCCTCTGTCAGACGGTGTGCGGTCTTCGCGGTCTCCTGCACGGCGGCAGCATAACCCTTGGCGGTGCCGATTGTGAGCATAGGCTGCGGGCCAGCCTTGGCCAGTTCCTTGATCGCGGCATCGCGGAACGCGTCCCCTTCCGCGCCCTGAGGCAGGACGACGACACCGGGGTTGGTGCAGAACTGGCCAACGCCCATAGTCAGCGACCCGGCCCAGGCCGCGCCGGTTTCGGCGGCGCGGGTCTTGAGAGCTTCGGGCATCACGAAGACCGGGTTGATCGAGCCAAGCTCGCCGTAAAAGGGGATTGGCTCGGGCCGTGCCATGGCCAGATCGAACAGCGCCTTGCCGCCCCGGAAAGACCCGGTGAAGCCGATGGCGCGGATCAGGGGATGCTTGACCAACGCTTCGCCCGCCTCATTGGTGTTGGACTGAACAAACCCGAAAGTCCCCTTTGGCATACCGGTTTTTTCGATGGCGGCCGCGATGGCCTGGGCGACCATCTCACCGGTAGCGGGGTGACCGGGGTGTCCCTTGTAAACGACCGGACAACCGGCGGCCAAGGCCGCAGCGGTATCGCCCCCGGCGGTGGAGAAGGCCAGCGGGAAGTTCGAGGCGCCGAAGACTCCCACAGGGCCAAGCGGGCGCTGGATCATCCGCAGATCCGGCCGCGGCAGCGGCTTGCGGTCGGGCAGTGCGGGGTCATGGCGGATATCTAGGTACTCCCCCTTTCGGATATGGTCCGCGAACATGCGCAACTGACCGGTGGTGCGGCCCCGCTCTCCTTCCAGCCTCGCTTCGGGCAGGCCAGTTTCGGCAGAGCCGTAGGTGGTCAGCTCAGCACCGCGCGCTTCGATCTCGTCGGCGATGGCCTCAAGAAATGTCGCGCGCGTTTCGCGATCGATCCAGCCGTACGTCGCAAAAGCTTCTTCCGCCGCGACTACGGCGGCGTCGATGTCTTCTGCACCGCCGCAAAAAACAGAGACCGGATCGCCAGTCACGGGGTCAGAGGTGAAGGCCGTACCGCTATCGACCCATTCGCCAGCGATCAGGTGTTTTCCGGTGATGGGGGCGCTATCCAGCATGTGAGTCTTCCATAAGTGAAGGGTCAATGAACTCGGGCGCGTCGAAGCGCTTGGCAAGGGTGAAGGCGTCGGCCACCAGCACCATGGGGCGCAGGTCGACCTCGGAGGTTTTCGTGTCGAGCAACTCCGCGAAGCGGGCGTAGAGGCCATCGTATTCGCCATGAATAGCCGGGTTGTCCCAAGCCTCGCCGTGTTGCTTCTGGCCATCAATCTCCATAACCGCACCGCCCTGATTAAGGGCAAGGGTACCGCCATCCGTCTCGATGGTCTGTCGCCATAAGGGGTCGCCTTCCCAAAGGAAATCGACCTCGGCAGTGACAAGCGGACCGTTGGGGCCATCCATACGGATTTCGCCTGCCACCGGCGTCTCGCAATTGCTGGGAAAGCGCAAATCGGCCCTGGTGACGTGCACCTCGACCGGCAGGATTTCGGTGAGGATCGAAAAGGCGTTGATTGTCGGGTCGAAGATGCCCAATCCGCCAGCTTCCCATATCCATTTTTGACCAGGGTGCCAGACGCGCACATCTTCCTTCCAGTCGATCCTGACCGATTTAATGGTTTTGTCAGAAAGCCAGGCCCTTGCAAACGGAACTGAGGCTGCGTGCCGCGAATGCCAAGTGGCAAAGAGGGTCACGCCCTTGTCCTGCGCCAGCGTCTCGAGCGCATGAACCTCGGAGAGCGACGCGCCGGGCGGTTTCTCCAGCATCACATGTCGGTCAGCGTCCAGCGCGGCGCGCGCCCCGGCGTAGCGAACTTGGGGCGGGGTGCAAAAGCTGATGGCAGAGATATCCGGGCGTGCCGCGAGTAACGCCTCGACGGTTTTGTAGTTTTCGACACCTTGAATACCGCCGGTCCGGCTGACTGCAGCGACCAACTCGAACGCATCCGATGCGGCGAGTGCAGGGATATGCTGGTCCCGGGCGATCTTGCCGATGCCAACCAACGCGATTTTGATGGCCGTTCCGTTAGTGCGAGTCACGAGGCACCTCCCGTCCACGGCATCCCTTGAGAAAGTCGAAATCAGCCCCGGTATCGGCGCCTTCTACCGCGTCGTGATATAGCCGCGTGTAGCCGCCGTTGGCTGCGGGTCTGTCCGGCGGTGTCCAGGCGGCGAGCCGCGCCGCAATCTCTTCGTCAGATACATCCAGATGGATGCGGCGTCCCTCGACGTCGACTTCGATCATGTCACCGGTTTGCACGATAGCCAGCGCACCACCGGCGGCAGCTTCGGGTGCCGTGTGCAAGATAACGGTGCCATAAGCGGTGCCGGACATACGCGCATCCGAGATGCGGACCATGTCGGTGATACCCTTCTTCAGCACCTTGGGCGGAAGGCCCATATTGCCGACCTCGGACATGCCGGGATAACCCTTGGGACCACAGTTCTTCAGCACCATCACACAGGTCTCGTCTATATCAAGCGCCTCGTCATTGATCCGGGACTTGTAGTCGTCGATATCCTCGAACACGACCGCGCGGCCACGATGCTGCATCAATTCGGGCGTGGCGGCAGAAGGTTTCAGCACAGCGCCGAAACGCGCGAGATTGCCCTTGAGCACGGCGATGCCGCCGGAGCGGGTCAGAGCCTTGTCGACAGGCAGGATCACGTCCTCGTTCCAGTTCACGGCGTCCTTGACCTCTTGCCAAATTCCATCGCCGGAAACTGTCAGCGCATCCTTGTGCAGCATTCCGGCCTCGCCAAGCCGTTTCAGTACAACGGGCAGGCCGCCTGCGTAGAAGAACTCTTCCATCAGGTACTTGCCCGACGGCATCAGGTTCACGATGGTCGGCACGTCGCGGCCTAGCCGGTCCCAATCATCCAGCGTCAGATCGACGCCAACCCGGCCCGCGATGGCAAGCAGATGGATCACCGCATTGGTCGACCCACCGATGGCCCCGTTCACGCGGATCGCGTTCTCGAAAGCCTTTTTGGTCATGATGTCCGAAGGCTTCAGATCGTCCTTAACCATCTGCACGATGCGTCGTCCCGTGATATGCGCCATAACGCGACGTCGCGCATCGACGCCGGGAATGGCAGCATTGCCCGACAAGGCCATCCCGAGCGCTTCGGCCATCGAGGCCATGGTAGAGGCCGTTCCCATGGTGTTGCAGGTGCCGGATGACCGGCTCATGGCCTGTTCGGCCTCAAGGAAATCCTCTTGGCTGATCTTGCCTGCTTTGATATCCTCGGACATTTGCCAGAGCGCCGTTCCGGACCCGACCCGTTCGCCCCGAAACCAACCGTTCAACATCGGCCCGCCGCTGACGACGATCGAGGGAATATCTGTTGAGGCCGCGCCCATCATCAAAGATGGCGTGGTCTTGTCGCAACCAACCAAAAGGACAGCTCCATCGATCGGCTGCGCGCGCATCTGTTCCTCGACCGCCATCGCGGCAAGATTGCGGTACATCATTGCCGTGGGCCGGAAGGTATTTTCAGATGCCGAAAAAACGGGCACCTCGACCGGAAAGCCCCCAGCCTCCCAAATGCCAGCCTTTACCTTTTCAGCAAGCTCGCGCAGATGACCATTGCAGGGTGTCAGGTCGGACCAGGTGTTCAGGATGCCGATGACGGGACGGCCATCAAAAAGATCATGCGGGTAGCCTTGGTTCTTAAGCCAGCCACGGTGATAGATATTGTCCCGCGACTTGCCGCCGTACCATTCCTGCGATCTGAGTTTTCGGGGCCATTCGGCCGGTTTGAAAGGCATGACAGTCTCTAGAGCGAACGTATTTCGGTGCGCGGTTCGGGCTGGCCGAGCGGCGTGAAGGCAAGCGTATTGCGCAGCGGAAGGCCGAAAGGCGCGGCCTCAATTTCAAAGATGTCGCCATCGCGGGTCTGCACGCCATCGGCAAACGAAAGCGTCGCAGTTCCGAACATGTGGACATGAAGATCACCGGGCTGGCGGAACAGCTGATACTTAAAGTGGTGGTGTTCAAGGTTGGCGATGGAATGGCTCATATTCGCCTCACCCGACAGAAAGGGTTTTTCAAACATCAGCTCGCCGTCCCGATAAACGCGCGACACCCCCTCGATATGATGCGGCAGGTCTCCGATCAGCAACTCCGGCCCAAAGGCGGACGGACGCAGCTTGGAATGCGCGAGGTAGAGATAGTTGCGCCGCTCCATCACGTGATCCGAGAATTCGTTGGCCAGCGCCCAACCAAGCCGGACTGGCGTGCCGTCCGGCGCGATAAGATAGATGCCCGCGATTTCGGGCTCTTCCCCTCCGTCTTCGGCAAAGTCGGGCGACTTGAGTGGCGCACCCGGCATGGTAAGAACCGAGCCGTTCCCTTTATAGAACCATTCCGGCTGGACCCCCGCTGCGCCGTTGGCGGGCTTGCCGCCCTCCACGCCCATCCGAAACATCTTCATGCTATCGGTCTCGTCGCCAGTCGCTTTCTTGTGCATGTCCGCGCGGGTCGAGGCCGACCCCAGATGGGTCAGGCCGGTGCCGGTCAGGTGCAGATGCGCCGGGTCGGGATGAGTGACGGGCGGCAGCAGGCGGTGCTCTGCATACAACGCGTCGAGATCCACCGCCCCCCCCATTCCAAGCGTGGCAATGCGGTCACGCAAACCCTGCCCGTCTTCAACGCATTTCATGGCAAGCGCATAGAGAGAGAGGTCGGTCTTGACCTCGTAGGCCTCTGACCCGTCGCGGGCGACGATCTGCGGTTTTCCGTCCCCGCGGTCGATTTGAGAAAGCAGCATGTCGTTAGCCTTTCTGCTTGTTCAGGACGTCAAAGATCACGGCCGCGAGCAGGACGAGGCCCTTGATGACCTGTTGCCAGTCGATGCCGATGCCGAGGATGGACATACCGTTATTCATGACGCCCATGATAAACGCACCGATGACGGCCCCGACCACGGTGCCGACGCCACCCGACATTGAGGCGCCACCGATGAAAACCGCCGCGATCACGTCCAGCTCGAATGCGACGCCAGCCTTGGGGGTGGCGGTGTTCAGGCGGGCTGCAAAGACCAGACCCGCCAGCGCCGCCAGCATCCCCATGTTGGCAAAAGTCAAAAAGGTCAGCCGCTTTGAATTGATGCCCGACAGCGACGCCGCTTTTTCATTGCCACCGATCGCATAGATGCGACGGCCAAAGGTGGTGCGCGATGTCAGGAAGGAATAAACCGCGATCAAAAGCGCCATTACGATAAAGACATTAGGCAGGCCCCGGAAATCCGCCATCAGCCAGGACATATAGACCAGGGCGCAGAAGATAAGCGCGTTTCGACCTGCGAAAAAAGCGAAGGGTTCGCTCTCCGCCCCTGCCGCCAGCTGGCGGCCACGGGTGCGGATGGCAAGCCACAGCAACAGCACGGCCACGGCGATCCCGCTAAAGAGCGACAGCAGGTTCAGGTTCTCACCCCCGAAAATGTCGGGTACGAAGCCCGACGCAATCAGGCGGAATTCTGGCGGGAAGGGTCCGACGGATTGCCCTTCCAGCAGCCACAGCGTCAGACCTTTGAAGACCAGCATGCCCGCCAGCGTCACGATGAAGGACGGGATCCGGAAATAGGCGACCCAAAAGCCTTGCGCCGCCCCGATGGCGGCCCCCGCGATCAGACAAAGCACGGCGGCGATCAGCCAGGGCAACTCCCAATTCACAATCATTACCGCGGCCAGCGCCCCGATGAAACCGAGAACGGAACCGACAGAGAGGTCGATATGCCCGCAGACGATCACCAGCAGCATCCCCACGGCCATTATGACGATATAGGAATTCTGCAGGATAAGGTTCGTCAGGTTCACCGGTTTCAGCAGAATTCCCCCGGTGGCCACCTGAAAAAAAGCCATGATGAAAACCAGTGCAATCAGGATGCCGTACTCCCGCAGGTGTCCCTTCAGGAACTGCCAGCCGGATTTCGAAGGCTGATCCGCGTCGGCTGTGGAATGGACTGTGGTGTCGGTCATGCGGCTTCTTCCGACTTGACGATTTTTGACATGATCTTTTCCTGACTGGCCTCTACCGTGGGCATTTCATCCACAAATCGGCCTTCATTCATGACGTAGAGGCGATCCGTCACGCCCAGCAACTCGGGCAATTCCGACGAGATCACGATGATTGCCTTGCCCTGCGCCGCCAGCTCGCGGATCACGGTGTAGATTTCGAACTTGGCGCCGACGTCGATGCCTCGCGTTGGTTCGTCCAAGATGAGAATTTCGGGATCGGCGAAAAGCCACTTGGACAGAACTACCTTTTGCTGGTTGCCGCCCGAAAGATTCACAGTCGCCTGTTCGATGGAAGACGACTTGATGGCCAGCTTTTTGCGATAACGCGTAGCGACCTCTGCTTCTTGTTCGCGATCAACAATGCCGTTGCGCGAAATGGCGGGCAGATCGGCCAGAGACACATTGCGCCGGATCGTGTCGTCCAGCACCAGACCGTAGGTCTTTCGATCCTCGGTGGCATAGGCGAGACCAGCGTTGATCGCGTTCCGCACGGTAGAGAGGTTGGCGGACGCGCCGTTGATCGAGACGTCGCCGCTGATTTCGCGGCCATAGGACCGACCAAACAGGCTCATCGCCAGTTCCGTGCGCCCTGCCCCCATCAGGCCCGCGATGCCCAGCACTTCGCCCTTTCGGACGTGAAAGCTCACATTATTGACGACCCGACGTTCGGAATGCAGCGGATGGTGCACCGTCCAGTTGCGAACTTCCATCGCGATCTCGCCGGTTCTTGCGACGCCTTTTGGCGGATAGCGGTCCTCCAGCGCGCGGCCGACCATGTTGCGCACGATGTCGTTCTCGTCCACGCCGTCGGCGCAGTTCATCCGCGCCACGGTGGCCCCGTCGCGCAGAACGGTGATCGTATCGGCGACCTTCGACACTTCGTTCAGCTTGTGCGAAATGAGGATCGAGGTCAGACCCCTTTCGCGAAAATCGACGAGCAGTTGCAACAACTTGGCGCTGTCTGCCTCATTCAGTGACGAGGTCGGCTCGTCCAGGATCAACAGGCGTACATTCTTTGACAGTGCTTTTGCAATCTCGACCAGCTGCTGCTTGCCGAGGCCAAGGTCATCAAGGATCGTCTCGGGGTTCTCGGCCAGCCCAACGCGTGCCAGCAGTTCGGCCGCCCTGTCATGCGTCTCGCGCCAGTCAATGACGCCGCGGGTGGCGCGTTCGTTGCCGAGAAAGATGTTCTCGGCGACCGAGAGAAGCGGGATCAGGGCGAGCTCCTGATGAATGATGATGATGCCGATGTCTTCGCTGTCGCGAATCGAGCGAAAGGCGCGCGGCTTGCCGTCGTAGATAATCTCGCCGTCGAACGAGCCTTCCGGATAAACCCCCGAAAGAACCTTCATCAGCGTTGATTTCCCCGCGCCGTTTTCGCCGACCAAGGCGTGGATTTCGCCCTCCGCCACGGAAAGCGTCACGTCGTCGAGCGCTTTGACACCGGGGAATTCTTTGGTGATTCCGCGCATTTCAAGAATGACGCTCATCTGGGGCCTCGTGATCCTGGAAAGCAGCCGCCGGACGTGTCCGGCAGGTAAGTCGGACCGGTCAGTAAGAACCAGTCGGGGAGGAGATGTTACTCGATCTCGCTTTTTTCGTAATAACCGCTGTCCACCAGCCGCTCTTCCCAGTTATCCGCCGTTACCGGCAGCGGTTCGAGCAAGTAGGAGGGAACGACCTTCACGCCGTTGTCATAGGTCTCGGTATCGTTGATCTCAGGCTCACCGCCCTGCAACAGCGCATCGACCATGCCGACGGTGACACGTGCAAGTTCGCGGGTGTCCTTGAAGATCGTCGAATACTGATCGCCCCGCAGGATCGCCTTGACCGATGGCACTTCGGCATCCTGACCCGACACGATGGGCATCTTCATGTCGCCCGAGCCATACCCAACACCCTGAAGCGACGAGATGATTCCGATCGACAGACCGTCATAGGGCGACAGCACGCCGTGCACTTGGTTGTCGGTGTAATTTGCCGAAAGCAAATTATCCATCCGCGCCTGGGCGACTGATCCGTCCCAGCGCATTGTGCCGACGGTGTCCATACCCATTTGGCCGGATGGGATGACGATGTCGCCGGAGTCGATCATCGGCTGCAGCACCGACATGGCACCGTTATAGAAGAAATAGGCGTTGTTGTCGTCCGGACTGCCCCCGAAGAGTTCAACGTTCCAGGGCTTCTCATCGGGGAAGCGTTCCTCGAGACCCGCAACCAAGGTCTCGGCCTGCTGCACGCCGACCTTGAAGTTGTCGAAAGTGGCATAATAGCTGACATCGCCGCTGTCACGGATCAGACGATCGTAGGCCACGACCTGAATATCCGCAGCGGCGGCATTGGCCAGCGCGCTGGTCAAAGTGGTGCCGTCGATTGCTGCGATCACCAAGGCGTCGACGCCCTTGGTGATCATGTTCTCGATCTGCGCAAGCTGGTTGGGGATGTCGTCCTCGGCATATTGCAGGTCTGTCGTGTAACCTGCTTCCTCGAACTGCTTGACCATATTGTTGCCGTCGTCGATCCAGCGTGCGGACGACTTGGTAGGCATGGCGATGCCGACATACCCCTTATCCTGCGCAAAGGCAGGAGCGGCAATGACAAGCGCCAGCGCGGTCGCGCCCAGGGCGCGTCTAGTGAAAACCATCTAAATTCCTCCCGATTGTCCGTTCGCCGCTCCTCCGCGGTCTGGCGGACTTTTTTTTGCGCCTCGCGACTCATGGGACGTGAGGCATGTCGCGACAATGCGCGCGGCGCACTATAGCAATCAAATTCGAATTAAGATAAATGATATAGCACAAATGTAATAAAGGAAGATTATGTCTCGCGCCATTCCCGTGACAGCGCCCCCCGTCGTCCCTGTCCGTGACGAGTTGATCCGACGCGGCCTGCGCCTGCCCCAACTGCGTCTGTTGGTTGCGGTTAAGGAGACTGGGAAGGTATCGAGAGCAGCGGCGCAGGTCGCCATGACGCAGTCGGCCGCATCACGGCTGCTGGCGGATCTTGAAAAGACGGTGGATGCCCGCCTTTACGACCGGCACGCGCGCGGTGTGACCCTGACGGCCGCTGGCGAAACCCTCGCCCTGAAAGCGCGCGATTTGCTGAACGGCTTGGACGATGTGCAGCACCAGATCACCGCACTCAGCAAGGGCGAACGTGGCACCGTCCGGATCGGTAGCGTAACGGGACCGGCCGTCGAACTGGTTCTTCCCGTCATCCGTGAGTTGCGCGTCACCTACCCGGATATCGAGCTGTCGGTGCATGTCGACACGAGCGACAAGCTAGCCGATGCACTGACCGCCGGCGAATTGGATTTCTACATCGGCCGGGTACCTGAAGGTATGGATACGCGCACGATCATGCTAACCGAGGTTGGTCCCGAGCCGGTGTCGCTGGTCGCGCGGCTTGAGCACCCTTTGTCGCGCAAGACCGATTTGAAGGTGGCGGATTGTCTGTCCTATGACTGGGTCATGCAGCCTGAGAATGGGCTGCTGCGCCGGACAGCAGAGGCCTATCTGCTCAGCAACGGACTAAACCCGCCCGAACGGATTCTCAGCACCTCGTCCATGCTGCTGACCCTCGCCATCATCTGCGAGACCAACGCAATTGCACCGTTAGCAGGGGCCGCAGCGGACTTCTACGCCGGTGAACGCGCGTTCGGCGGTCGTATCCGACGGCTTAACACAGCGCCGGACCTTGCGGTGGTCCCCTTTTCGCTGATCCAATTGCGCTCGGTGGAGGCAACGCCTGCGGTAAAACGCGTGCTGCGCCTTATCCGGCAGAAGATCGCGGGAATGGCAAAAGTCCCGAGCGTCCCGGATTGACGCGCCGCCTGGTTGTTCGCAAGGCCATTCAAACAGGCGGGCAGTTTCTCAACCATTCGGACTGTCATCCCAAAGCGCTGTCAGGAGAAATCATGGTAAGCATCCACCGATTCCTCGAACAGCTGCATCCATGCTTGAAGCCAATGCGAGCTCACCTCAAATACCAGGACAACTCCCGAACTGGAGACGCTCGCAGCGTGATGTAATGCACCGCGTCCGGCTTGATTTCGTCGTTGCAGTTGCTTTCCCCATGTCGGCAACCTTACCCCAAAGTTTGCGAGTAAAGCGTCTAAAATTCTAGAGGCACCTCAATCCTAGAAGATGCGATCAGCCCTTCGGAAAAATTTTCGAATGTAACAGAGGCAGCGCTGCTAGCGCATGTGGAAGCCGGGCGAATTATTAACGCCCTGTAGCATTGAAATGGGCAATCAAAGTAGGTCCCGCGCTATGTGTGAACTTACTAATTCCACCCATCATATAAGAGTCAAATTGGAATGAGGTTGTTACCTAAAGAAGCAACTCAGCGACCCGAATATCGGTAAAATCAATGATTTGCTTGGTAGCGGAGGAGGGACTTGAACCCCCGACACGCGGATTATGATTCCGAAAGTCCATGTTTGCATGGCGTCGCATGGCATTGCCTGGAGCTTTCAAAAGATACTGATTTTAATTGATTTTATGATGTTTTTTTGCGCATGATGTCGCAAGATGCAAGATTGCAAAACACACCACCTTCGTTACCTTTTGTTACCTATGAGGAGCATCGGACATGCCAAAGCGTGCTCTTACCGCAGCAGCGGTCGAACGCCTTAAGCCACCGAAGTCAGGGCAGGAAGATCATTTCGATAGCGGCTATCCTGGTCTGGCTCTGAGGATCGGATACGGTGGAAGTCGATCTTGGTCATTCCACTATCGACTGTATGGGAAACAGCATCGGTTTCGCCTCGGAACTTATCCGGCAATGAGTCTAGCCGAAGCCAGAGCCGCGTGGCGCGAAGCTCGTTCAAAGGTGGAAGCAAATGAAGACCCGCGTGCTGCCAAACTGGCGGCAAAGCAAGCAGAGCCCGAGACGGTCCAGGCCATCGGTGAGCAGTATATCGAGAGATACTGCCGTCCGCGAAATCGGACTGCCGATGAGACGGCCCGCATGTTTGAGTTGCATGTCTATCCGGAAATTGGTCACAAGCCTCTGATCGCAGTGACGCGTCAGGACATACTGCGCGTCTTGGACAAAGCCGAGGAGCGCGGCGCGAAGGTCAGGGCTAACCGAATTCTCGCCAATCTAAAGCGCTTCCTCAACTGGTCTGTCGAGCGCGGTTACCTTGAGACGTCACCTGCGGCAGCCATCAAAGCTCCGGCGAAGGAAACCGCGCGTGACCGTATCCTCTCTGACGACGAAGTGACGGCCTTCCTGCGGGCCTGCGAAAAGCTAGGGGCACCTTTCGGACCTATATTTCACCTCTTGCTGCTAACTGGCCAGCGGCGCGAGGAGGTGACGGGTGCCACGTGGTCGGAGTTCGATCTGTCTGAGGGTACATGGTCGCTTGCAGCGGATAGGGTCAAGAACGCCCGTGCGCACATGCTGCCTCTCTCCCGGCAGGCGCACGAGGCCATTGCTGCGCTGCCTCGTACCGATGGAACGTCACTCCTATTTCCGGCTCGGTTTTCACGGTCTGGCTCAAGCACTCCCCGTCCAGTCTCTGGCTTTGGACGTGCGAAGGAGCGCATTGATGCACTGATGCTGGCAGAACTGAAGGCGATGGCGAAGGAACAAGGGGACGATCCCGATGAGGTCGAACTCCCTCCCTGGCGTCTGCACGACCTGCGTCGAACAGCTGCATCCGGTATGGCGCGACTTGGCGTCGGCATCCATGTGGTGGAAAAGGTTTTGAACCACGTCACGGGCTCAATCAGCGGCGTTGCGGCAGTCTACAATCGTCACAGCTATCAGGATGAAATGCGGTCAGCGCTACAGGCCTGGGCAAACTATGTGGACAACCTAACAAGTCACGGCTGCGACAACGTTATACCGATGGAGGTGGCCGAAAGTGTCTGAGAGTTCAAATCTGAGACTTTCAATGCAAAAGTGGGAGCGAATACTGCAGACGGTGAAGAAGGCCGAAGCAACGGCATCAAAAAACTCCAAAGGACGTGCAGACCTTTCTCATAAGGTTCTAGCCGAAATTTCGCACGCACTGAGTTTGGCACTGAACGGCCTGCCCGTAGATGCCTTTTCCGACAAACATGCGGAAGATGTTCGTCCACGCGAACTATACAAGGTCAACGCCCAGGATGAAGTTATCATACACGTGATTGCCGTAAGAGAAGGCTTAATTGAGGACCCTCAGCCGAACGTTACTTCCCGAGAATACTTCTTGTCACGCACAGGCAAGTCTTTAGACGCCGAGACCATTAGAAACTGGGTTCGCAATCACAAAAAGTTCCCGATTGAATTTGTGAATATTCAACTAGAAACAGCCAGAAACGTGCCGGACTACAGAACAATTATTGATCTAAGATCCAAAGTGTAACCTCACGCCGGACCTGAGAAACCAGATTCGGCGGCACAAACTTGGCACCTCCAATGGCTGAAGACCTGAATCTTGCCCCCAAAAAATTTTCCGCAAAATTTTTGAGATTTTTCTCTTAATTACAGCATCTTAACATGCCTCCATTCGCAGTATCCTGCGTTACTATGGAGACAAGGCATGAACATAAATCACTCGCCCACGCGGAGCGGAATTCGCGTACTTCGACGGAAGTTTGTGGCCGAACGCTGCAATGTGCACCTTGCGACAGTTATGCGCTGGGCGACCGGCACCAACTACAAACACCTCGGCTTCCCGAAACCAATTCAGATGGCAGATGGCAGCGTGGGCTTCTACGAACATGAAGTCGATGCTTGGCTCGCATCGCGCCCGCGCGTGGGCGAGGCGGTGTAACCATGAGCGAGCAGAAAAGAGAAAGCCCCGGAGCGCTGGCGGGCGCTACCGAGGCGGGGAATAGGAAAGCGGCAAACTTTCAAGACGAAATATCGCAAATTCAAACGCTTCGCGCAACCCACTATTGGGATCGTCACGCAAACTGCATTGCGCCGATACCCTCTATAGTGAGGGCGCTGGCATGAATGCGATTATTCGAAAAGCCATGCCAGACGCTTACAAGCGCGTGGCGCGGTCTGTGGGCTATTCGCTGCTACTGGCTAATGCCGAAGCTTGGCACGGTCTCACAATCGTTCTTAGCGCGCGACTGACAGAGGCAGAGAGGGCTTCCCTAGCATGGTCATCGCTTCGGGCTTTGCCTTCTGAACAAGTGGGAAACGTTGTGGGTGCTGTCTTGCCGTGTGAGGCCGGTGCGGGAATGCCGATAGCGCCGCTATTCAATCATATAGACGAGGCCGGTTTCTGGGCCATGTCGGCCCAGCCGGAGGAAATCGAGGCGTACTGTCTCGCCACGTTCAACGCCATGCCAGTGGCGCGGCAGCGCGCCTTTCTTGAATACGCACAAGGGAGGCAGGCTGCATGATGCGAGACTTTCACAGCATGGAAAAGCAACTCATCAAGCATCAAAAGAACTTTGGTCTGACTTTTCGCCATGAGGATCTCGAACTTGTCCGCGACGACAAGGACCGGCCAATTTGGAATATGGCAAATGCTATCAGCATTCTGACCAACCATGGCGATTGGCAAGGCGTCTTGGCATTTGATGAATTTACGCGGCAGCGGGTTCTTTTGCGGCCAGTGCCGGGCCAGCTTGGCGGCGATTACCCGCGACCGCTCGAAGATGACGACTATTCTGCGGCTCAAGCGTGGTTCAATCAGAATGGATTTCCACGGGCCAAGGGCGACATTGTTCACGCGGCTGTGCGAAAGGTCTGTCGAGAGAATGCATTTGATCCTCTCAAAGACTTTCTTTCTGGCTTGGTTTGGGACGGCACAGAACGTCTCGCTTCTTGGTTGACTGTATACTGCGGGGTGAAAGCCAGCGCCTACACATCCGAGGTCGGATTGCGTTGGTGCATTTCGGCTGTGGCGCGAGGAATGCAGCCGGGGTGCAAAGCAGATCACATGCTTGTTTTCGAAGGCAAGCAAGGACGGAGAAAATCGACTGCCTTGGCGGCTCTGGCAAGCGAAGTCTGGTTTTCAGATTCATTGCCTCAGATGGGCACGAAGGATGCCAGCAGCTACCTGCGTGGCAAGTGGGTTATCGAAGTGGGCGAATTGGAAGCAATGCGCAAAGATGTTGATGCAATCAAGGCTTTCATCACGCGGCAAGTAGAAACGTTCCGACCGGCATATGGGCGCGAAGAGGTATCGGAACCTCGACGCTGTATCTTCGCTGGAACCACCAACAAAGACGACTGGCAGCGCGACGAAACTGGCGGGCGACGCTTTTGGCCCGTTAAGGTCGGTGAAATCGACGTTGAGGGGCTTGCACGTGACCGCGAGCAAATATGGGCTGAAGCTGTTTCTTTGTACCTCGACGGGGAGCGTTGGTGGCTTGAAGGCGACGCAGAAGCACAGGCGCAGGAAGAAGTCGCCAACAGGCTGGCTGATGACCCGTGGCGAGCCGACATTGTGCGCGCATTGGATGGCAAGCGTGAAATTACTACCAAGCAAATCTTGGCAGAAATGGGCGTATTACCACACGACATGACACCACAGCTCAGTAAGCGGGTGGCCAAAGAATTGGTTGCTTTGGGGTGGGAACGATCCGGCAAAATAACCACCGGGGATGCGAAGGGGGCCGCACGTTTTGTGCCGGGTACTTAGCAGTGAGGCAAGTGAGGCAACAACCGGTAATTGGTGAGGCAGTGAGGGAAGTGAGGGAAAATCTTACACAACTCAAGATTCAACCTAAGTGTCTGATATATATACATATAGGGGCCATATGGCCTGTAAATGTAAATGTTATGGAAAATGCCTCACTGCCTCACCAAGGAGCTCAAGGACTAACGACCGCTGGCCGGGGGGGGGTAGTGATGCAGCGTCACCTTAGCGGCGAGGTGTAATGCGTTGGACCGAAACGGTCCTTAGCTCAGTATTCCGCGCTTATCTGCAATGACCCCTTTATACGAAAGTGTATCTGGCGCGTGGTCAGGGGCAAGGCGGTAGAGCGGGACGAATAGTGCCCTTGAAATCATTGCCTCTCCAAAGCCCCTCCACTCTCATTCGATCACTAGATATTTGAGCATTCAAAACATCAGCTCCCCCCGGCGGTCCCGTTAGTTGCCTTGTGAAACTGAAATCACTGCCGGCAACCCTACCAGTTATTGTATCGTTGTTCGGATATCCCGCAAACGGTGGCGGATCAAATGAGACTATTCCGGTTAGCCTGCAATTATTATCGATATCCATGTCGCCGCTGACTCTCCAATACTCACTTAGCACACCGCTTATCGAATACTTGACGGGCACTGGGGTGTCGTCGAAATCGATAGATGCGTCGGGAAGCTTGTTATCTTCACCGTGTTGTTTGTTGGAGGTACCAGATCTTTCGGATGCCGCTTCTTCTGTGGCGGCCGGGGAAGCAGCCGGCTCAGCGCCTAGTTCATTTTCTTCGCCCTGGTCGGTGCCACCTCGTAGAAATACCACTAGCAATGACACTGCAAACACGGCAACGGCGACAGCCACCCCTTTCACATGCAGAGGACTATGTTTTCCGGGATCAGCAAGGTTCCTTGCCACGGAGATAAGATAAACAAGGCAGAGTGCTGCTATTAGAGAAAAAACGCCGTTCATCACGTCGGCAAAGAATGCATCGAACCAGGCACGGAGGTCGGCAGGATCAGACATAAGAACCTTTGTTTTTGTGTCATATTACTTCAAGGGGACCAGTGCCGCCAATAAGTATCATCTTGGGTCATAAACTTACTGCCATATCTCGGTCGCCAAAAACGGTCGTTTTTGTCCTAGGTGGTCCGACCACCAAAGCCGTTGAATGATCTTTTACCCCCTTGGCAAAACTGCCATTGATTTTGTCATGTTTTTGGCCGCGCCGCAAAGTGTAGACACTCTCGCGCCTTCCAGTATCTGTCAAAGTGAGTTCGAAGCCGACCTTCGCCGCGCTTGCTCAACAGTTCCCGTGTAAAGGACATTCTTGACCAAGACGGTATGCGGACACCCCCTAAAATTTCTGACTTAGCAATCCTCCCCCCTCCATTTTGCGCTCCCCTGAAGCACCATGCGACGGCATGACACTCGGATAAGTAATCCCGCTGTCTAGCGTTAGAATATATTGATAAATATAGATAAATTTTGTAATCTTGAATTGATCTTTGAGGATTTGGAAACGTATAGGTAGCAACCATGACAGATCAGGCCGAAAAACGAGGCCCCGGTCGTCCTCCCGGTCTCCCGAAGACAGGCGGACGCAAACCCGGCAGTTCAAACAAGCTCCCTACTGAGCTACGCCAGTTCATCAATCAGCGCGGTCGTCCTCTGGAATTCCTTGCGGCGATTGCGGATGGCCGCAAAGTCAGCGCTGCCGACCCCGGGAATCCCGGCAAGAAGATACGGGTATATCCATCTTTGAGAGAGCGCGCCGCAGCCGCTGAAACGCTTCTGAGCAAGCTGCTTCCGGACCTGCGGGCTACAGAACTCACCGGAAAAGACGGCGGTCCCTTGGAGGTGGAACGTAAGCGGGCAGGTCTGGCAGACGATGACCTTGAGACAGCACGCCAGCTCGCATTCATTCTGGCGAAAGCCGATCACAAGATCCGTTCCCGAGAGCAAGCGTCGATGGCGATCCCAAAGCCTGCTGAAGAGGCCGCGAAAGAACCGGAACTGCAACCCGGCGACAGCGAGCAGATCGGGCAATGCACCATTACCTTGGTCGAGCGCATCGGAGGGCGTGAGCGTTGGTCAATCCGCAACCGTGATGGGGAATTGGTTGGGTCGGCATTCGGACAATTCGAGGCCACCAACAAGGCACGTGCCTTAAACGAGGTTGAACAATGACAGACTCAGCCAATACGACGGCGCTTACACCCTCAGAGCGGCTGGCGCAGCGCAAGGCGGAGGTCAGTGACGTTATCGAGCGTCAGCATCTAGCGCGAGCTGCGGCAACGCTGGATGAGACCGTTTTCGATCCCTCCCTTCTCCGCTCCGCTGAAAACGAGATGGAAGGCATAGTTGATGCCGAGCAGGAAGTGGTGCGCCGCGAGCGAGCGGAGGTCGCAGAGAAGGCTCAGAGGGCCCGCAATGCAGATGCCAAGCGAGCACTGAAGCTCCTGAAGGACTGGTCAGCCTCTATCAACGAAATGGAGTTGTCGAGCCGCGCCGCCGTGGATGCGTCCGTAAAGGCGGAGGCCCTCCGTAAGGAACTGGCGGACCTTCTCCACAACCTAGTGGATAGCGTACCTACCCTCCTGTTTCAGAAGGAGCAGGAGACCCGGCGTAGCCGCTCTCTGTCCGCCCTGCTCAGCAAGTCCGTTCAAGACGGCGTTTATGGCGAGCTGAGGCTGCGGCCCGGCGCTGTACTCGCTGAAGACCCATGGTCCGACGCTGAGAAGGCTCTGGGCGCAACCCTCGAACCCCAACTTAAAGGCATTATCAATGGCTGATATCAAAGTAGATCCGCAGCACGTCCATCTCGACGTTCCCGGACATCAAACCCGCTCCTGGCTAGTCTGGCTCCCGGCAGGAGCTGTAACCGACGATCTGAAAGACCCGGCTATCTGGTCCAAGATCCAGAACGACCGGCAAAAGGTCCTGCGTCGCCACGATAAGCTTTACATCGTCGGCCACGATGAGGAGTTCGCGGTCGAGGCTCGTGTGATTGATGCAACGCGCGATGCGGCAGTTCTCGCGTTGCAGAAAATCGTCTCCACCAAGTCGCGTCTTGCACCTTACTTTGCCGATGACACATACGCGGTGAAGTGGACTCCGCAAGGTTTCTACGTTCAGCGCAAGCAAGACGGGATGCAGATGGGGTCCTTCTTCGGCTCGGAAGACCTCGCGATCCGCCATCTTCGCAACCAGTATCCGCAGACCGTTTCATGACTGACGAGATCGCTGCCGAGATCGCGCAGATTAACGATGTCATGCGCACAGACCGGGGCCGCTACGATGCGGACCCGGCGATGCAGTCGCGCCTCACAGATCTGTATCAGGCCCAACAGACAGCTTCTTCGCCGCCGAGGGCAAGGCAAAATGAGAAGGCTCAGATTGAGCAAATCATGCGGACAGACCGAAAGCGTTATGATCGCGACCAAGAGATGCAAGCGCGGTATCTCTCGCTACTGACATCGCAAGACCCGGCAGGGCTTCAGACTCACAGCGGCGACAGCTATTCAGTCGACCTAATCCCGATGCCGACGCTCAGCGACTGGACGAAGCAGGGCAACCCAGCGGCAGACTACACCAACCACGCTAAGGCAATCCGGGAAACGAATGACATCATAACTGGAATGGATGAAGCCGACAGGGCAGAGTTCGACAGGTCTTTCTCTCTTCTGCCCCGCCCAGTTCAATCTGCGGCTCTCAGCGCCCTACTCGACACGCGCACAGCGCCCGTTTGGCCGCTCGCTGAAACGGCAATGTCAGAACTAGGTCAGGTGCCCGCCTACGCCGCCCTCATCAGTGAGTGGGGCCATGAGGCCCCCAGAAAGCTAGCGGTCGCTCAGGAGCGGCTGTTGCGCGTGGTGGACCGGCTCAGCGATGGTGACACACATGCTGTCTTCGAGTGGCTGAACGGACTGCCGAAGTCGGCAGTGGTCTCGCTGACGCGGAAGCTGGCGCGGTAGTTTACAGCATTGCCTTTAGATGCAATGCATTCGTGTGTGCGGGGAGCAATTCTGCCGCCACTGATCTAGCCACCCGAGCCTTCGGCCCGTCGCGCAATTTCTTCCATTACTTCAATCACTCGTTGCCTTTCCAGCACCAAAAGAGGGTGAGCTTCCGATGTCACCTGAGTGAAGCCCCACTTGTCGCGAAAGAAATTATGAGCGTCGCTGTCTGCTGCATTTAGAGACAGGTAATCGATTCGACCAAATCTCCGCATGAACTGGTCCGCTGCATCTAGGAGGTCAACCATCAACCAGCTTGAGTAGCCCTTCTTTTTCTCTTCATTCCGAACCGCCAGATGGTCGATGTACAAGAAGGCACGGTCCCCGGTATAGATCGTACGCTCCCCGACCGGCATCTCACCATTTTGAGGAATTTTAATTGAAAGCGAATAGTAGCCGAGAGCACTCGCAGAAGGTGCATCGAGATCGTAGAGACACCTAACCCGATAGTCCGGGGTTTCCCTAGTGTGTGACCGAAAGGCTTTCTTCGCAAATTTCTCGAGTTCAGAAACACCACACTTGAACCCGTACAAACAGGTTTTCGATCGTATATCTTCTATCTGTAGATCCATTCCGCCCGCATGCGATAGTACCAACTATCTATCACCACACGCGAACGGGAAACTCAAGACGCCTTTCGACGAAGCGCTTTGTACACGACGGCGGCCTCCGAAACCGACCGCTCGTTGAGAACAGGCGGAGGGCTAGCCTTGCCTCTGTTCTTCCGCCGTCCGGCTCGGAGTTTCCGATCTTTGGCCACAGCTTCAGCTAGAGCGGAATCAGTTAGCAGATCGGTGAAGATCCGCTTGCCTGTCACCCTTGACAACAAGTCATCTGCGAAAGCACGCATTTTCAAGCCACTAGGCTTTCCGACCACGGCCACGGGTTTTTCCTTTCGCTCCACACCATCCACTCCCTACCTTGGAAGTCAACTCCATCATTGACATACTCGTACGCACAAGAAAAGTAACAATTCGTTACCAATACGGCGAGCTCTGGACCAAACTCAGGAATCTTACCTATGGTTCCAAACTTCCAGTTCCACCGAAACGAGACGACTTGCCTCACTATGCAGTAACAGAAAGCAAAACTCCAAAGGATCGTCACGCGAAGCAAA
Organism: Heliomarina sp.; assembly: GCF_052826185.1. Taxonomy (NCBI): domain Bacteria; kingdom Pseudomonadati; phylum Pseudomonadota; class Alphaproteobacteria; order Rhodobacterales; family Roseobacteraceae; genus Heliomarina; species Heliomarina sp. The sequence continues at coordinate 35,716 of NZ_JBRBUI010000053.1, forward strand.
AGGGGTTTTAGGAAGCACGCGAAGCATGAAGTTTTCTGTAAAACACAAGGAAGGTCGAAGGATTTTCCGAGAGATACCGCTAAGACGGCAGAGTAACAGCGAGATCACCCCACTGAAAAGAGCAGAGTGCTGAATGACTCGTGCATTTTGCGCACGACGCAACTCAAACGGCAATGAGAGGGTTGGTCGAACGCATTTGCATATTAGCGCGGCGCTGGACCACGGTGGCATTGATGCGACATTTGTGTCAGCCTGACGCAAAACGAAAGGGTGAGATTTGGCGGTCGTCATTCCAGGCCTGAGTCCTATGTATCGTGAGCTCTCTGATGAAGAACGAAGGGATCAGGACATTGAAGACGCCCTTTATTTTGGGGTTTCTTGGGATCACTATTATCAGGTCTGGAAAAACGATCATGGCGCGCTGACGCGCGCTGGAGTGCCGAGGTCTGCTCCCGTCCATGTACCTAAGGGCGCCACAGTTGCGGAAACAATCAGGACCGCAACCAGTTCTAGCGCAGTGTTGCACCGGATGACGTTTTTACCTGGGCAGTACTTCCCCAGGATTGCACGACCAAATGACCAACACCCGCTCGGTTTGCCTTCCGAACCAAACTTCGCTCCTCGCAACGCTCGTGACGTATTTACTTCGGCACGGCATTTTTCGTCCCTAATGCGAACTCTGGAAGAAATTCTAGAAACGGTGGAGCCGACAGTTCAAAACTTCGACACGCACGGGAATCGCATCCGAAACCTGCTCATCCTCACGTGTACCGAGTGTGAAAATCAGATGCGCGGAATACTCCGTGCCAACGGAATCGACAAACCTCGCTACAAAACCTCTGACTTTGCTCGCCTTCTTGAGGTGATGCGGTTAGCCGAATACTCAGTGATTTTCACAGAGATGCCGTGGCTTGGTGAGTTTTCACCATTCGCAGATTGGAGTGCCGACGCGCCCACTCAGTCTCTAACCTGGTATGATGACTACAACGCAGCAAAGCATGACCGCACCAATAATATTCACAGAGCTCGCTTGGAGGCGGTCTTCAATGCGCTGGCGGGCCTATGGGTTCTGATGACGGCGCAGCACGGCGCAAATGCGTGGCGAACGAACTCCGGGAGCGAGCGCACATTCACGTGCACATTTTGCCCGCGCTGGCGCTACTCTGATGTGTACGTGATGCTATACGCTGGCACCGCTCAGGAAGCCGAAGCCATTAATGCGTTTTAAGAGGGAAATGTGCGATACCGACCGCAGATGGGAGCCAAGCGAAATGAAGTCGCAATCAAGGGTTGCTCAACGAGCGTAAGATGGAGTCCACCTCTCGGGCAGGGTCAGTCTCGCAGTACGCTGCAAAACGTCCGAGCGCGCGCCCGAATGCCTTCCGTTCCTCTTCCATTTTGAACGTGCTTATGGCGGCGCCAAGCAGGATAAAATAGGCCGCAGCGTGCTCGTCCTCATTGTAGACCGGATTCCTCTCACCCTTAGGGTATTCGATTGCTAATTCAAGAACGTCTGCGCAGTCGATGCGATAGAGTACATTCGTTCGCGCATCTTGAGCCGTGGCTGCGCTACAGATCACAAGAGCGCCAACAAATGCAGCCTTAATTATCATTTTACCAACCTCACTCCGGCCCCGCCGCCGTTCTCTGGAATGAAAAGCACGCCTGCCTCCTCAAGAGCGGTACGGATAGCATGGACTGTGTCAGTGCGCCCGCCAAGCAATCCCTTACCTGCCTCCAGCCTCTTGATCGTTGGAACTGAAACGCCAGATGCCTCGGCAAGGTCGTTCTGAGACCAACGCAGCAAAGCGCGAGCAGCCTTCACTTGCTCTATTGATACTTTTGGTATTGACACGCGAAGCCCCAATGTGTTGATACTTTTGGTATCATACCCAGATTGGAGAACAAGACAATGACTAATGACAACGCCGACTCAGCGACCAATACCGGCTTGCCCGCTCTCTTAGCATACATCCAGGAGGTTCAGAACAGGGCGCACCGACTGGCAGAAGCGCTAGAAGCCGTGAACTTTATGGAAAACCAAGGCGGCTGCGACAGCGGGCGCTATGCCGTTTCCATGATAGCCCAAGATCTGGCCGAAGAGATAGCAATCAAGCTCGACAGCATCAATCTACCGGGAGCAACGGCATGACAAACGTAATGGGAACCGTCGGCGGCGTTGAGATAACGGACAACTCAGCTCGAATTCTTGAAATTTATAATCAATTGGATGATGTTGGGCAGCTCATCATGCATGCGTACGTTAAGAAACTTAACGAACACGAAGGGCCAATAGATGACGTTCATAATTGGGCAAAAGACATAATGTCCCGTTACCGCAACGGAGATGAAATCTACGCTTCCGACCTCGAAATATAGGTAAATCCCGGCTGGTTTCTATCGCCAATGATAAGGCTGAGGCTGCGTGAGCGGCTCATGGGGAATCCGGGCAAATTCTTGGCGCATTGTAAATTTGGAATGGGCAATCAAAGCAGGTCCCGCGTTATGTGGGGCCTTTTTCATTTCATCCACTATTCAGGAATCAAACTAGGACGAATTTGTTACCTAGAGTGTTACCTAAAGAGACTACTCAGTTTTCGAATATCAGCTAAGCCATTGATTTGCTTGGTAGCGGAGGAGGGACTTGAACCCCCGACACGCGGATTATGATTCCGCTGCTCTAACCAACTGAGCTACTCCGCCATAAGCGAGGCCGGACGTAAGGCAGGTGGGCCGGGCCGTCAAGCCTGAAATCACACTATTTCGCCCGAACCGTATCGATCATGATCTGAACGTTATCAGGGTCGGCATCCGGCGTGATACCGTGGCCAAGATTAAAGATATGCGGGCCGCCGGAAAAGGCATCTACAATGGCGCGCGTCTCGTCGACAAGCGCCTGCCCCCCGGTCACCATGTGCGACGACGCGAGATTGCCTTGTACACAACCGTCGCGCTGCACGCGTTCCACCGCCCAGTCGAGATCGACGGAATTATCGAGAGCGACACAATCCGCGCCGGTCGCCTTGGCAAAGCCCTCGTACTTCGGTCCGGCTTCGCGCGGGAAGGCGATGACGGGAATGCCCGGATGACGCGCCTTGAGCTCGGCGATGATTCTCGCGGCCGGGGCAAGCGCATATTTGTCGAATGCTTCGCCAGAAAGTGACCCGGCCCAGCTATCGAAGAGCTTGACGCATTCCGCGCCTGCCGAAATCTGGCGCGACAGGTATTCTATGGTCGCCTCGGTGATCAGGTCCAGCAGGGCTTCGAACACTTGGGTATCTTCCTGCCGCAGCAAGTGCGCAGGTCCCTGATCGGGCGTTCCCTTGCCCGCGATCATATAGGTCGCAACCGTCCATGGCGCACCCGCAAAGCCGATCAGCGTCGTGTCCGACGGCAGCTCCCGCGACAGGATCTGCACTGTCTCGTAAATCGGGCCCAGCGTGTCGTGAATGTCATCAACCGGTTTCAGCGCATCCAGATCGCGCTGCGACGTGATGGTCGACAGACGCGGCCCCTCGCCGGTCACGAACCACAGATCCGCGCCCAGCGCCTGCGGGACCAGCAGGATATCCGCAAAAAGAATCGCCGCATCGAAATCGTACCGGCGGATCGGCTGAAGCGTTACTTCGGCCGCGAGTTCGGGGTTGTAGCAGAGCGACAGGAAGTCCCCGGCTTTTTCCCGCGTGGCGCGGTATTCGGGAAGATAGCGGCCTGCCTGCCGCATCATCCAGATCGGCGGGGTTTCGAGAGTTTCGCCCGCCAAGGCGCGCAACAGTTTCTTCTGGCTCATATCGCCCCCCATGAATGCTTTTGCGATGGGTCGCGGCCAGAGAGCGAAATGTCAAGCGCCAGACCAGTTGTCACGCTTCGTTGCGACGATTAGAGACAGGTACATGACAACTGAACTCCCCTCCCCCGCCACCCCGCTCAGGATCGGCACGCGCGGCTCTCCGCTCGCTCTTGCGCAAGCGCATGAAACCGCCCTGCGGCTTGGCAATGCCTTTGGCCTTGAACCGGATTCATTCGAAGTCGTGGTGATCCAGACCACCGGTGACCGGGTACAGGACCGGGCGCTGCGCGAAATCGGCGGCAAGGGGCTGTTCACCCGCGAGATCGAACAGGATCTGCTGACAGGCAAAATCGACATCGCTGTCCACTCGATGAAGGACATGCCGGTCCTGCAACCCGAGGGACTCCTGCTTGATACTTATCTGCCGCGCGAGGATATGCGCGACGCCTTCGTCTCGCTCAAAGTCGGCTCAATCGCGGAACTGGCCGAGGGTGCGGTTGTGGGAACATCCAGCCTGCGACGGAAATCGCAGCTGCTCCACCGACGGCCCGACCTGCAGGTTGTCGAATTCCGGGGCAACGTGCAGACCCGCCTGCGCAAGCTGGCCGACGAAGTCGCCGAATGTACCTTTCTGGCGATGGCAGGGCTTAACCGGCTTGGCATGACCGATGTGCCAGCTCGTGCCATCGACGTCGACGATATGCTGCCCGCCGTAGCGCAGGGTGCCATCGGCATCGAACGCCGTTCAGACGATACGCGCGTCGCGAAGCTACTCGAAGCGGTTCACGACGCAGAGACCGGCAAACGCCTTACCGCTGAACGCGCCTTTCTGGCCGCGCTCGACGGCTCCTGCGAGACGCCGATCGCGGGATTGGCCGAACTCCACGGCGGTAAGTTGCGCCTGCGCGGACAGGTGCTTCGCCCCGATGGATCAGAAGCGATTGACGACGATCAGACCTGCCCGGTGGAAGACGGCGCCATGCTTGGCCGGGAAATGGCCGTTAAGCTACTCGACTTGGCGGGTCCGGATTTCTTCGACTGGCGAGAATAATTTGAGAGGATTGCGATGACCCGCGTTCTTACCGAATTCGGCATGGGGACGTCCCTGCGCAGAGGGGATTACACCGAAGCGGCGCGTCGCGGCATCTCAGACGCTCTCTGGCACAATTCGATCAACATGGCGGAACTGTTCGGCTTCGACAAAAGCGACATGCACATCCTTGTCGAAGTCGGCGTTCAGAGGCCCGAAGCCGTCGATACTGAGGCACTGCTTGGTATCTTTCCCTATGGCAAGCCGGAAATCCGGGTAGTTGCGGGAGGTCTCGACATCCCACGCCCCGACGGCGATGGCAATGCAACGGTCATCGCCAACGTCGCACTTTCCGTAAGTTTCGCTATGGAACAGGCAAATGACTGATCAGCGCGTCATCATCGAAATGGGTATGGGCAACGACCAGTACGGTCAGGATTATACCAAGGCTGCCGACCGGGCTATCGAAGATGCGATCCGGCATTCTTCCCTGCCGATCATCAAGTCGCTGAGCATAGCGGAGTCCGACATGCGCGTGTCCGTCACGATAGGCGTTCAGCGGCCCGAGCAGGTGGATACCGACCAGCTTTCAACCAAACTGCCCCACGGAAAGGTAACAGTCCAAGCCGTCAAGGGCGGTCTCAACGTAGAAAACCCCCAAGCCGGTACGGTGATCGTCATCGCAAGCGCGGCGGTCGAGGTTTTCCTGCCGCCGCAGTCAGGCTGGAAACTTAAAGACAGCTAAAAGGCTCAGACCCATTTCGCCAGTGGCGGCAAGCTCATGAGCACCGCGTTGGCATCATGGCCGGTCTCAAGACCGAACTTCGTACCCCGGTCATAAACGAGGTTGTATTCGGCATAGAGCCCACGATGCACAAGCTGTGCATCCTTGTCAGCCTCATCCCATACCGTCGCCCGGCGCTTTCTGACCAGAGGCACATAGGCAGGCAGAAAGGCGCGCCCGATGTCTTGGGTCAGCGCGAAATCGGCATGCCAGTCGCCGGTCGAATAGTCGTCCATGAAAATACCACCGACGCCTCGCGCCCGCTTGCGATGCGGGATGTAGAAATACTCATCCGCCCATTCCTTGAACCGGGGATAGTGGGCTTTCCCATGCGGGTCGAGATGCGCCTGCTGCTCGCCATGGAAATGCGCAGTGTCCTCTTCGTATTCGATACAGGGGTTCAGGTCGGAGCCGCCGCCGAACCACCACGCGTGCGGGGTCCAGAACATCCGGGTGTTCATATGAACTGCAGGCACATGCGGGTTCTGCATATGCGCGACAAGGCTGATCCCGCTGGCCCAGAACCGGGGATCCTCCGTCATTCCCGGTATGCCCTTGCGCGCCGCCATGGCCATCTGCGCCCGCTCGCCAAGGGTGCCGAATACGGTCGAGACGTTCACGCCGACTTTCTCGAAAACGCGACCACCGCGCATCACGCTCATCAGGCCACCACCCGCGTCCAAGCCGTCGCTCGACTCTCGCTTGGTCGGTGTGACATCGAAACTGCCCGGCTCGGCGTCCGACAGCGGCCCCTCGTCGTGGCTTTGCTCTAATTCTTCAAAGGCATCTACGATTTCGTCTCGCAGCTGTCGAAACCACGCCGATGCCTCGGCTTTTTCGGATGTGAACTCTTCTGCCATGCCACCCTCAATGCGCGGGTGCGGGCACGGCGTCAAGCAGGGTCCGACCGCCGTCGACCGTCACGATCTGACCAGTCATAAAGCTGGACGCTTCCGAACACAGGAACTGCACCGCCTCTGCCACTTCGCTCGGCGCCGAAATCCGGCCGAGCGGCGTGCATTCTTCGATCTCTGCACGATAGGCGCGGTTTTCCTTCAAAAAGGTCTGCAGGGAATTGCTCATGACGGAACCGATCGCGACCGCATTCACCCGGATACGTTGCGGTGCAAGCGCGACCGCTAGCGAGCGCGTCATCTGGTCGAGCGCCGCCGCGCTGATGGAATAACCCATCAGTTCCGGGTGTGTCCGCCGTGCGGAAATCGAACTGATGTTCACGATGGAACCGGCGATACCCTCGGTACGGCCCTCGGCCTGTTTGATCATGCGCTTGGACACCTGCTGGCTAAGCCGCAAAGCTGGCATGACATTGTTATACAGCATCGCCTGAACGGTTTCGTCATCGCCATCCAGCGGATCCGTCATCTGGATCTGGCGCGCGCCGTTCACCAGAATGTCGATCTGATCAAAGGAATCCAGAGTGGCGGAAACAAGATTGGCAATCGTCAGCTTTTCCCGCAGATCGCCGGCAAAAGAGCGGATATTTCCTTCTTCGAGCTGCTCTCCCAACTCGGCGACCAAAGCCTTTTCGTCCATATCGGCGAACATGACATTTGCGCCTTTTTCAGCAAACAGCCGACCGATGGAGAGACCGATACCATTGGCGGCCCCTGTGACGATGGCGGTTTTACCGGCGATGGAAAAGGACATGACAGCCTCCTTGGCTCACGGCATTTGCAGGAGTTTACCGGGGATTAGCGCAGCGAACGGATCGGGCGTTTTGCATGAAGGACCTTGAACCTGTTGTCGCCTGCTGGCTCTGTTACCTCTGCGAAGCATTCCTTCAAAACGGCCTCATAAGCAAGATGCCGGTTTGCAACCATCCAGAAATGACCCGACGAAACAAGGATACGAGACGCCCTTCGTATGAAATCCCGCCCCAGATCGGCGTCGACCTTTCGCCCGGTGTGGAAGGGCGGATTAGAAACGACAGCGTCAATACGTTCCGTTGGTTCCCAGTCGCGTGCATCCGCCCAGTGGAAGCGGGCACGCGGATCGGTTACGTTCTGCCTCGCACATGACAGCGCGTCATGGTTGGCTTCGACGAGATCCAGCGTCTCGATGCCATCGTCTGTAAGCATCGCAGAGGCGAGGAAACCCCACCCCGCCCCAAGATCGACCACATGCCGCCCAAGCTTGCGCGGCAGCGTCTTGGCAAGCAGCGCCGAGGCCGGATCGATACCGTCTGCCGAAAATACACCCGGCGCGGTCAGGAATTCGCCGACCCGCTGCTCGCCTGAAACAAGCCAGTCCGCAACCGCATAGGGATGTGAACCCAGCCAGAACAACTTACCATGCGCCTTGGAGAGCGCGGCCGACGCATCGGTTCGCTTGCGGAGGTCCTTGTAAATGCTGTCGATGCCTTCGGTCTTTGCGCCGTCGATTACGACCGTGTCTGTGCTCTTTTGCATCGCGAGCGCGATCAGGGAACGTGCCTGCACCTTGGCCTTCGGCAGGAAGACAATTGAAACAGCGACCGGATCGACGATATCCTCTGTCGAGGTCCTCACGTCGAAACCGGCATTTTCAAAGAACCTGAAATCAGGAAAATTCGGCTGCACGATCACGACCCGGCCCTGGTCGAGCATCGAGAGGTCAGTACCGGCGAAAGGGTGGAAGACGGCGATCCGTCCCTCGGACGGCAAGGCCAATCCGCCCTCGGAAAGGGCAAGGCTTAGTCGAAGTGACATGAAAACGTCAGTCTTCTTTTTCCATCGTACATTGCAACGGATGCTGATGGCGGCGCGCGAAATCCATGACCTGACCGACTTTTGTCTCGGCTATTTCGTGGCTGAACACGCCCACGACCGCCAGCCCTTTCTTGTGAACGGTCAGCATGATCTCGAAAGCCTGCGCATGGTTGAGACCGAAAAACCGTTCGAGCACATGAACCACGAATTCCATTGGCGTGTAGTCGTCGTTCAGCAGCAATACCTTGTAGAGCGGCGGGCGCTTTGTCTTTGGACGCGTTTCCACGATGACGGCATCATCGGTACCGTCATCCTGTTTGTTCGACATCGAAATTTGCAAAAGCGTCATGGCAGGAACTGTTCAAGTCGACATTGGTGTGGGATATCAGGGTGTATATAACCCTAACACAGGTTTATTAAAGACCAATGTGTCTGCTGGGGGGCGACATGCAAAAAATTACCACTGTCGGTTTCGATGCAGATGACACGCTTTGGCACAACGAACGGTTCTTCCGGCTCTCACAGGACAGTTTTGCCGAACTTCTCGGGGAATTCGCTGAACCGGATCATCTGAACGAAAGACTATTGGCTGCAGAAAAGCGCAACCTTGCGCGCTATGGCTTTGGCATAAAGGGGTTCGTTCTGTCGATGATCGAAACCGCGATCGAAGTCACCGATTCGCAGGTTCCCGTGGCGACGATCGGTAAAATTCTCGACCTCGGGCATGAGATGCTCGCGCACCCTATCGATCTTTTACCGCATGCGGCTGAAAGCGTATCCGCGGTGGCTCAGACACACAGGGTGATCCTGATCACCAAGGGCGATTTGCTCGATCAGGAACGCAAACTTGCACAGTCCGGCCTGGGTGAATTGTTTCAGGCGGTCGAAATCGTGTCGGACAAAACGCCGGATCGGTACCGGCGAATCTTCGAACGTCACGGAGACGGAAGCAACCGGGGCATGATGATCGGGAATTCTGTCAAATCCGATGTGACGCCGATGCTGCAGGCCGGAGGATGGGGCGTGCATGTGCCGCATGAGCTTGTTTGGGATCTTGAACATGCAGACCTGCCCGCCGACAGCGACCGTTTTCACCAGCTACCAACGCTTGCCCCGCTGCCTGAATTGCTTCGGGAAATTGGATAGGGTTTGAACGGCAAAAACCACAATTTTGACACAATCGCTGGTATGGTTGCCGATTATTTAGTCACCCCCAGATGTAGCTTTTTCTCGGCGCCGAATTTCCGCTCAATCGCTCAACCGACGGGTTTATTTTAGTTATTTCTTATGGTACTTTGATCACAACTTAAAAGGTCAGCCGGAAAATCGGCGACATGAGGCAGACAGAGGCAATTTATCGTGCAGGTACGGCGCATCAGCCCGGCCCGGATGGGCGTGTATTTTTTCGCAGCAATCTGGTTCCTTGTGATCCTTCCGATCAGCGTTATGGCTGCGCCATACGCCGATTATGTCATCGACGCCCGAACAGGCGAAGTGCTGCACTCCACGAACGCCGACACGCGGTTGCATCCGGCCTCGCTCACCAAGATGATGACGCTCTATGTCGCCTTCGAGGCTATTCGTAACGGCGAGATCACCCTTGATACCGAGGTCCGGATTTCCAAGCACGCAGCCTCCGAACCGCCGTCGAAACTGGGCCTGCGCTCTGGGCAGACCATCGCCTTTCGCTACCTGATCCGTGCTGCTGCCATCAAATCCGCCAACGATGCGGCCACGGCAATCGGCGAGGCCATCAGCGGCAGTGAGGCCGCATTCGCCCGGCGCATGACCCGCACCGCACAAGCGATTGGGATGACGCGCACGACATTCAAGAACGCGCATGGCCTGACCGAGGAAGGGCATCTGTCCACTGCCCATGACATGACGATCATGGGGCGGCACCTGCTTTACGATTACCCGCAATACTACAATCTGTTCTCGCGCCAGTCCGCGCATGCGGGGATCAAGACTGTGACCTCGCATAACCGGCTGTTGCGCAGCTACAAGGGCGCTGACGGCATCAAGACCGGCTATACCCGTGCGGCAGGTTTCAACCTCGTCGCCTCTGCCGAACGCGGCAACGAACGCGTCATAGCAACTGTTTTCGGCGGAAAATCGACACCAACACGCGACGCGCGCGTCGCCGAGCTGCTTGACATCGGCTTCCGCCGTGCCCCCTCGCGCGCACCGCTGCGCAAGCCCGATCGCCCCAACTATGTCGCAGGTGCCGACGATTCCATTCCGACCGGAAAGTCGATCCGCGTCTCGGGGTTGGTCAAATCCAGCCTGCGTCCGGTGGCCAGAACCGTGCCTTCGATCGAAGTTGCGCAGGCCGTGGTCGATACGGCAGTCGAGGCGAGCTCCACCCTGCAAGCGGGTATCGATGCCGCCGTTGCCGGACTGGGCAGCGCCGCGCAACCGGCCAAGCCCGCACCCAAGGAAAAGCGCCCGTCCGACGCCGCTTCGCTGGTCGCTTCGGCCTCAGTTTCGGATGACGCGGTGCTGCGTCCTACCGCTCGTCCTCAGGATCTCATCCTCGCTTCGACAACGCCAACAGAGGAAGCCTCTCAGGAAATCGTGACCCGCCTGTCCACCTCAGGCGGACACCATTGGGGGATCAACGTCGGCCGCTATGGCAGTCGGTACGAGGCGGAAAAAGTGCTGCTTCAGATGGCTCTTACGGAAATGGCGACGCTTGACGGCACCCTGCGTAAAGTCGTGCAATCACCGCGCGGGTTCGATGCCAACTTCCTTGGAATGACACGCGAGAGCGCCGATCTCGCCTGTCGTCGCCTTCAAGCCCGCAACGTCTCCTGTTTCATGGTCGGCCCGAGCTGAGCCAAAGCAGGCTGCTTTCGGACATGCTCTCCCGGCTTACGAGCTGGGAAGGCGGGGACCGGCTCAGGTCTTGGGATGATCATCCCATTCGTCTGAAAGGATGCGCCTGCTGTCCCCTTCCGGATCATCATACTGATTAGACCGGACCGTATAAATAAAAGCGGCAAGCCCGACTGCCCCAAGCGTCACGGATATCGGTATCAGATAACTCAGGACGTTCATTTCGCCCCCCTCAGTCTCAATGCGTTCAGCGAAACGGTAATCGAGGAACTCGACATCGCAAGCGCCGCGATAAGAGGCGTCGCAAGACCGGCGACCGCCAAGGGCACCGCAATCACATTGTATACCGTGGCAATGCGAAAGTTCTGCCGGATGCGCTTGGTCGCGATCTTCGCAGTCTCGCAAGCCCCGGCAATCACACTCAGGTCCTGATTCAGCAGTACGATATCCGACGCCACGCGCGCAGCATCCAGGGCGGACGCAGGCGAAATCGACACATCCGCCGCAGCAAGCGCCACCGTATCGTTCAGCCCGTCTCCGACCATAAGAACCTTTTTGCCCGATGCTTTCCAGTCTTCGATACGGGCGGCCTTTTCCTCTGGCAATGCCTCGGCCACCCAGTCGGTGATGCCCAGCCTGTTGGCCATCGACCGGACGACTTCAGTGGTATCACCCGAAATCAAAGCGATGGATGTGCCCTGATCCAACATCGCTTTCACTGCTTCCTCGGCACCGGGACGCAAGCTGTCCGAAAACAGGAACGCGCGCGGTGGCCGGTTCTTGCCAATGCTCAACCATGTCGCCGTATCGCCCGTGGAGTCCGCATCCAAACGCTCGGCGCCAACCCATGACGCCCGGCCGAGCCGAACAACCCTACCATTCATTTGACCGGTCGTACCATAACCCGGCACCTCTGCAATCGAGGTAACGGGCGCGGGCACAACATGCGCATCTTCAAAAGCTTGAACCAGCGATTGCGACAGAGGATGCGAAGACGCCTGCGCAAGGGCCGCAGCGACTGCGAGCTCGTCGCTGCTGAAATCCGACAGGTTCCTAAGTTCCGGTTTGCCGGTCGTCAGGGTTCCGGTCTTGTCGAAAACCACGTGGTCCACCGCCCCCAACCGTTCCAACGCCGTCGCGTGCTTGATAAGCATCCCCTTGCGAAACAAGCGCCCAGAGGCCGCTGTCGTTACCGCAGGTACCGCCAGCCCAAGCGCACAGGGGCAGGTGATGATCAGGACCGCCGACGCGATGTTAAGAGCGACGCGCATGTCCCCTGCATACAGCAGCCAGCCCAGAAAGCTTGCCGCCGCGAGGATATGCACCAAGGGCGCATAAAGCCGCGCCGCCGCGTCTGCCAGTGAATTGTACTGTGCCCGGCCCGATTCCGCGACGGCAACAAGGTCGGCCAGCCGATGCAGAGAGGTGTCGCGACCGACCGCCTCGGCACGGACCCGAAGAGGCCCCGTGAGATTGATCTCACCCGCGCTAACTTTCCGGCCCGGTTCGGCAAAGACCGGAATGGTCTCTCCCGTCAAAAGCGACCGGTCAATTTCCGACCGCCCTTCGACGATCTCCCCATCAACCGGCATCCTTGCGCCCGGTCTGACCAGCAAAAGATCGCCAAGCCTCAGCTCCGCCACCGGCACCTCTCTCGGTTCCGGACCTCCCAACAGCAACGCACGCGGCACTTCGAGCGCGCTCAGTTCTTCGGCGGCGGAACGGGCAATTGCCCTTGTCCGATGATCAAGGTAGCGCCCGGCGAGAAGGAAGAACGTCAGCGTCAGCGCCGCGTCGAAATAGGCATGCGCGCCGGAAAGCGATGTCTCCCATAGCGACGTCACCAGCGCCAGCAGGATCGCCAGCACGATGGGGACATCCATGTTCAGGCGATGGGCGCGCAGCGCTGACCAAGCACTATTAAAGAAAGGCTGCGCGGCATAGGCGATCGCCGGGAGAGTTATCGCCGCCGAAATCCAGTGAAACATGTCGCGCGTCGCATCCGTCGCCCCGGACCACACCGAAACCGACAAGAGCATCACGTTCATCGACGCGAACCCCGCAACGGCTAGTCTTGTCAGCAGGGCGCGCCCGGCTAGATCGGTTTGCGTCGCGCCAAGGCTCGCCGTGTCCAGCTCATGCGCCTCAAAGCCCAGATCCTTGAGCCGTTCGATCAATACGCCGGGCATGACACTAGGGCCGGCATCAATCAGGACCCGCTTGAGGGTCAGGTTGACCCGGGCGGATTTGACGCCATCGATCCCCGCCAGCCCACGCTCGACCGAGGTGATGCAGTTCTGGCAATGGATGGTCGGCAGGGATAACGCCAGTTGCACCTTTTCAGGCGGCTCTGCGACCGCTGCAGCCGGCGCGGCAACGCATCCAGGGCAGGCGATGATCGCATTTGGCGCTTCGTCTCTCATTCCTGTTCAGCCTCTTACGTGCAGGATGACCCGCTGCCTGAACTCGACTCCGTTGGCCGCTCGTGCCGTCATGCGGATGTTCCAGTTTCCGGGTCCAAGGTGCACCGGTGCCACATAGGCGTTGCCGTTGAACACAAAGTCCGGCTCGACATCGTCCCGCACATGGGTGGCGCGCCCAAGAACGGCGTGCAGCTTGGTCACCTCGACCGGCTTACCCTCTTTATCGGTGATATCCAGCTGCACCTCACCTTCACGTGCGCTGGCGTAAATTGACCAGCCCAGAGCTTCCTGCGCCCGGCGCTGGCGGTCGAAAAGCTGGCTTTCCACGTAGGAGTTCTTGGTCTCAAGCCCAGGAAAGGTTTCGACGGCGCTGAACGCGAGCACAAGGTTTACCCCGATGATGACTCCAAAGGCTCCGATGAAAACGGCCGCGGCATGCCAGCCAGTGAATTCACGTTGCGCCATCGTCAGGACTCCTTGCCATTGAACGTTGTGTCTCTGTAGGCCCGTTCGCCTGTCTTGCTGTCTTCGACCCAAAGCCGGAAGGGAGAACTCTCCTGCATCGCCGGCTCGGTGCCCAGCGGGGCGATGACATAGACTCGCTGCAGGCTGGTTGTATTGGCCGGCACATCTACGGTCTGGCCCTCCTGCCCCTCAAGTTGAACCACAAGGTCGTCGTCTTCGGTCAGGCTCAGGATGAATTCGCGCGCCTCGCCATTCTTGTTGCGCATCCGTACGTCATAGGTGTTTCGGATAGACCCGTCCGACAGGGTGACGAATGTCGGGTTCCGGACCGGCGCAACCGTCATTTCGATGTCGGCGCGAATGAAAAGCGCAAAGACCAGCCCGATGCCGACCAGCGACCACAGGGCCGTATACATAATCGTACGCGGGCGCAGCACGTGTTGCCAGATGGGGCGCGGCGGCTTCCCGGATCGCTCGCGGGGCTCATCCGACAAGGCCATGTAATCGATCAACCCGCGCGGCTTTCCGGTCTTGTCCATAATGTCGTCGCAGGCGTCGATGCAGAGCGCACAGGTGATGCACTCCATCTGCTGTCCTTCGCGTATATCGATCCCCATCGGGCAGACGTTGACGCAGGCCATGCAATCGATGCAATCGCCCTGCTCTGCACCCAATTTCACCTCGGCCGAGTGTTTGCGAGGCTCGCCGCGCCAGTCGCGATACCCGACGACAAGCGTATCTTCGTCCATCATTGCCGCCTGGATCCGTGGCCATGGACAGGCGTAGATACAGATCTGTTCGCGCATGAAGCCGCCGAAAACAAAGGTGGTCAGCGTCAGAACACCTATTGTTGTATAGGCAATCGGCGCCGCCTGCCCGCTTACCAGATCGCGGGCAAGAGTCGGGGCATCCGCAAAATAGAAAACCCAGGCCCCACCTGTCGCAAGCCCGATCAGCAGCCAGACAATCCACTTCGTCAACCGCAAACGAACCTTACGCAGGTCCCATTTCTTTTGCCTGTGCAGACGCAGCCGGGCATTGCGGTCACCCTCGATCCATCTTTCGACAAGGATGAACAGGTCGGTCCAGACGGTCTGCGGACATGTATAGCCACACCAGACACGCCCCAGCGCCGAGGTGAACAGAAAGAGCCCAAGTCCCGCCATGATAAGCAGCCCCGCGACGAAATAGAATTCGTGCGGCCAGATCTCGATCCAGAAGAAATAGAATCGGCGGTTCGCCATATCCAGCAGAACAGCCTGATCGGGCAGGCTCGGCCCCCGGTCCCAGCGAATCCATGGCGTCAGGTAGTAGATCCCCAATGTGACAGCCATGATGATCCATTTAAGGTTTCGGAATTTACCTGACACGCGGCGCGGAAAAATCGGCTCTCTCGCGGCGTAAAGGCTTGGCGGTTGGCTTGCTTGGGTCACGATACTCACATCGAATGCAGAATTTCTGATGTTTGTATTTCATGCCAAGCACCGGCGCTCTTTGACATGGGTCAAAAAAAAGCATTCCGAAGTCAGCTTTGCGTCGAATGCCTTGAAACCACATTTCACGGCATTGCCACATTCAGAGGCTGAAATTGCCTGAATCAAACCCGACTACCAGAACGGTAAAACGTGGGTAGTTAAGTATGTGTACGGTATGTTCGGCGATCCGCCACCCTGTAGTCCCTTGCGAATATCAGGGCATCGTCTCTGCTAAGGAAATAACCGAGGTCGCAGAGGCCGCGGACGGTATTTCCACCACCTACGGAATCTCGGTCGGCGACAGGTTCACCGGCGTTCTGAACGACAGCTCGGACGCCGACTGGATCAGTGTCTCGCTGAAAAAAGGTGTCGTCTACGATATCGCAGTCAACGGTTCCGCCGATCTGACCGAAATCCTGTCCGACCCGGTCATGAAGATCTACGGCGCCACTGGCAATTACCTTGCCGAGAACGATGATGGCGGCAAAGGCACGAATTCCTTCCTTGCTTTCGAGGCCACTGCAACTGGCACGTTTTTTATCTCGGTCCAGGGGTATTCTGGCGCCACGGGTGGTTACGAAGTTCTCGTCGATGTGCAGGCGGGTGAGTCGCAGGCGCTGCCCGGTGCAGCGCCGATCACCGCCGACCTCGATACGCTGGCCGACTACCTGATCGAAGGCTACTGGAACGATGATGGAGGCACCGCGCATCACTTCGATACCAGCGCCAGCAACATCATCACCGTGAATCTCGACGCATTGACCACGGATGGCCAGAAACTCGCCAGGTGGGCGCTCGAAACATGGGAAGCCGTCGCGGATATCGACTTCATAGAAACCGCGGGCAGCGCCCAGATCACCTTTGATGATGAGGATAACGGTGCCTATGCCACCTATTCGGCTCTCGGCGATACGACCAGCTTTGCCGAGGTTAATGTCGGTCAGGACTGGCTGAACGAATACGGCGTCACCATGGGAACCTACGCTTTCCAGACCTTCATCCATGAAATCGGCCATGCACTGGGGCTTGGCCATCTGGGCGATTACAACGGCGACGCGACCTACGGCAATAACAACACTTTTGCCAATGACAGCTGGCAGGTCTCGGTGATGTCCTATTTCGATCAGGACGAGAACACTGAAACCGATGCAAGCTATGCAACGCTGATCACGGCCATGGCCGCGGATATCGTCGCGGTGCAGGAGCTCTACGGTGCCGCAACCACCGGAAGCATTAGCGACGGCGATACCGTGTACGGCGTTGGCCATACGCTTGGCGACAGCTGGCTTGGCCAGATCTTTGACGTCATGAACGGCAACCCGAATGACAGCGTCTTCGAAGATACCTACGTCGCCTTCACCATCTACGACGCCAATGGCCAGGACAGGATCAATTTCTCCCAAGACTATTTCGATCAGGTCGTCGATCTGAACCCTGAATCCGTCTCGGACGTGCTCGGCAGCACCGGCAACATGTATATCGCACGTGGTACTCTGATCGAGGAATACGACGCAGGAAACGGCGACGATATCGTCGACGGCAACGCGGCCAACAACGTCATACGCGGCAACTGGGGCTCGGACAGGCTGCGCGGAGGAGACGGCAAGGACAAGCTGTTCGGCGGCGACGGCGATGACATCCTTGAAGGCGGTGCAGGCAATGACAAGCTGAACGGCGGCAGCGGATCCGATCGTCTTGATGGCGGCGACGGGAAAGATACCGCCATATTCCTTGGCGAAAGCAGCGGAATCACGCTGGACCTCCAGGATTCGGATCTGAATGACGGCGCAGCGCTAGGCGATGTGCTGGTCGATATCGAACGGATCATCGGCACGGCCCATAACGACACAGTCTGGGGAGATTCGAATGACAATCTCTTCAAAGGCAAGAAGGGCAATGACACCTTCTACGGACGTGACGGTGACGACAAGCTGCTTGGCAACGCAGGCAAAGACGATCTCGACGGTGGGGCCGGGAATGACATCCTAAAGGGTGGCAACCGTAAGGATACGCTGATTGGCGGCGAAGGCGACGACCGGCTGATCGGCAATGGTGGCAGCGATACGCTCTCCGGCGGGTCCGACAATGACACGCTGAGCGGCGGCCGAGGCAAGGACACCTTCATCTTCTCCGGCGGCATGGATGTCATCACCGACTTTCAAAATGATCTGCTCTGCTTTGACGAAAGCCTCTGGAGCGGATCCGCGCCGGCCACATGGGACGTTCTCGCGCTTGCCAGCGTTTCCGGCGGCGACACGGTCTTCTCGATTGATCAGAACAGCAGCCTGACACTGCAGAATTTCACGGATGTCGACAGCCTGTGGGACGTTCTGACCATCGTCTGACGGGCTTCAGATCGTTCGTCGCAGCCAGTTCACGAAACTCCGCGCGGCGGGGCGCATGACGCCCGGTCGCGTGACGATGTGATACCCGGCCCCGTGGTCCGGTTCTTCGAAAAGGATCTGCAAGCGACCCGCCGCGACATCGCCTTCAACGAACAGCCGCGTGCTGACGGCAAGCCCCTGACCGTTTCTTGCACCGTCCAACACGAGGTTCCCGGGCATCTGTGACCGGTTCTTTGCCAGCGCACCGGATACGCCGCGCTTTTCCAGCCATGTCGATGCCTCCGAAGTCCCGAGTTCCTCAAGCCATGGAAACTCAGCCAGATCCTTCGGCTCGTCGACCTTGCGTCCCTTGATCAGCGCGGGCGCACCAGAGACGACCATCGGGGTGGCGATCAGCAGTTCGGTGTCCAGTCCGGCCCAGCCACCCGATCCGTAACGCAGGGCAACGTCGATCCCACCCGGATTGAGTTCGACAACGGTCGCGGTCGGGTCAATCATCAGTTCCACGTCCGGGTTCGCCATTCGAAAGTCGGGCAGACGAGGCATCAGCCAGTTGGCGGCGAAAGACGGCGTCGTGGAAATGTGCAAGGGCCGCGCCGCATCTCGCCCGGTCAGTTCCTGCACGACCGAGGCGATTGCCCCGAAACCCACTGTCAGAGAATGCGCCAATTGCCTACCTTCATCGGTCAGGCTCAATGCTCTCCCGCTCCGGTCCAGCAGGGCCACGCCCATATGCCGCTCAAGCGCCCGCAGATGCTGGCTGATCGCGGCATGGGTCACGTTCAGTTCTTCACCAGCCGACACCACGTTGCCGGTTTCAGCAAAGGCGGCAAATGCCCTCAGCCCGGCGAGGGGCGGCATGTCTCTCCACTTCATTTGTAAATCAGACTTACATATTGCATATCTCATTAAGTCGCATCCATCGACGTTTCGGTCAATGATGAGCGTGTCGAAAGACAATGATCGGAAACAAGAAATGTTAGGATTAGTACCAATGCTTGGAATTTATGCCAGATCTTTCATGACCGCGACGCGGACCGGCACCGTACAACTCCGGGATGTAACCCCGGAACGTCACGACAGGAAAAAGCGGTGGTTGCCCAGAGGGCACTGGTTCGTTCAATCGACGCGTGACATCGACCCGAACAAATTATGATCGGCCAAAAATAAAGCCCCCCGACCAAGGATCGGGGGGCTTTCGTTTCGGTTTACGCCGAAAGGTTATTCGCCACCACCCAACTGGTGGACATAAGAAGCAACCGCGCGAATTTCTGCTTCGCTCAGGTTCTGCGACCACGGCGGCATCACGCCAAAGCGGGCGTTCATCACCGTCTCATGCAGCGCATCGTAATCCCCACCATAAAGCCAGATCGCATCGGCAAGGTTCGGCGCCCCCATGTCGCGGTTGCCCCTTGCATCCTCACCGTGGCAGGCTACGCAGTTATCCGCGAATACCTGTTCACCCGCCTGCGCTGCCGCCGAATCCTGCGGCTCACCGGACAGGGACATCACGTAGTTCACCACCTGATCCACCTGCTCACCGTCAAGGATGCCATCACGTCCAAACGCCGGCATTTCGGAATAGCGCGCGTCGAAATCCTGTTCGTTCCGGATCCCGTGCGAGATCGTGTAATGAATGGATTCGATATCGCCACCCCACAGCCAGTCATCGTCCAGCAGGTTGGGATAGCCCTTGGCCCCCGCCGCACCGGACCCGTGACACTGGGCGCAGAAGGTGCGGAACACCGCGCCGCCCGCCGAGGTGGCATATTGCGTCAGCTCCGGATCTTCCGAAATCGAGGCAAGATCAACCGATGCCAGCTTGGCGTTGATCTCGGCATTGGCCGCTTCGGCGCGGGCCAGATCTTCGACCAGCTCGTTACGAGTGGAATAGCCAAGGACACCCGCAGTCGCCTCGTTGATCATCGGCCAGGCCGGATAGGCAATCGTATAGCCCAGACCCCAGATGATCGTCGCGTAAAAGGTCCAGAGCCACCAACGCGGCAACGGGTTGTTGAACTCTTCGATCCCGTCCCAGCTATGGCCGGTTGTTTCCGGATCACCTGCCTTTTTAGGAGGTACTTTACTCATTTTCTTGGCTCCTTTGCAGGCTTGTCTGCGTGGCGGAACGGGATTTCAGATGTCTCCGCGTAGGTCTTGCTGCTGCCCGGCCGGAACACCCAAAGGACGACCCCGACAAAGAACAGGAACAGGCTCAGCAGCATCCAGCTGTCGGCGAATTCGCGCAGGATTGAATACATGTCCATTTCAAGTCCCCCTTAGCGGCTGGCATCAGGCGTGAAGGTCGAGAAGTCGACCAGCGTACCCAGCATCTGAAGATAGGCGATCAGCGCATCCGCCTCGGAAATCCCCGGCTGGCGGTCAAAGTTACGAACCTGCGCGCCGGGATAGCGTTCCAGCATGCCGTCGTAATCGCTGTCCGGGTCTGCCTGTGCCTGGAAATCGGCCGAGGCGTTTACGATCATCTCTTCGGTATAGGGAACGCCCACGAATTGATGTGTCTCCATCAGCTCCTGCACGTACTCGCCCTCGATGATGGTATTCTCGAGAAAGCCGTACTTCGGCATCACGGATTCCGGCACGACCGACTGCGGATCGCGCAGGTGGTCCAGATGCCAATCATCCGAGTAGCGTCCGCCGACCCGCGCCAGATCGGGACCGGTCCGTTTGGACCCCCACTGGAACGGATGGTCATACATCGATTCCGCCGCCAGCGAATAATGCCCATAGCGTTCGACCTCGTCGCGCATCGGACGGATCATCTGGCTGTGGCACACGTAGCAGCCTTCGCGGATGTAGACCTCGCGCCCGGTCAGCTCGAGCGGCGAATAGGGCCGCACGCCTTCAACCTTTTCGATCGTGTTCTGAAGATAGAACAGAGGCGCAATTTCCACGATCCCGCCGACGGTCACCACAAGAAAGCTCAGCACAAGCAGCAGCGTCGCGTTGGTCTCGATGAACTTGTGCTTGTCGAGGAACCACGTGTGATGTGGCAGCTCGTTCGGCACCTCATCGGGCAGATCCTCGAGCGTGGATACTTTCGGATCGTCCTCCGGATCGCTGATCTTGGGGTTGTTCGGTGTTTTTTCGTCACTCATTGTCTCGGCCCTCCTTATTCGGCCGGGACAGCTGTCGCGAGGCTGTGCTCTTTTGCAGGGGCCGCACGGACAGTCATCCAGAGATTATAGCACATGATCAGCGCACCACCCAGGTACATGACCCCGCCCAGACCGCGTGTCACATACATCGGGAACTTGGCAGCAACGGTGTCGGCAAAGGACCAGACGAGGAAACCGTTCGCATCGACTTCACGCCACATCAGGCCTTCCATGATACCGGTCACCCACATCGACGCCGCGTAAAGAACGATACCGATAGTCGCGAGCCAAAAGTGCCAGCTTACCAGCGACAGGGAATATAGCCGCTCGCGCTTCCACAGGACCGGGGTCAGGAAATAGAGCGCACCAAAGGTGATCATGCCGTTCCAGCCCAGCGCACCCGAGTGCACGTGTCCGATGGTCCAGTCGGTATAGTGGCTCAGAGAGTTCACCGCGCGGATCGACATCATCGGGCCTTCAAAGGTCGACATGCCGTAGAAACCGATCGAAATGACCATCATGCGGATGACAGGGTCGGTGCGCAGCTTGTCCCATGCGCCGGACAGCGTCATCAGACCGTTGATCATGCCACCCCAGCTCGGCATCCAGAGGATGATCGAGAACACCATCCCAAGGGTCGAGGCCCAGTCAGGCAGCGCCGTGTAATGCAGGTGGTGCGGACCGGCCCAGATATACAGGAAGATCAGCGCCCAGAAGTGGATGATTGACAGCTTGTAACTGTAAACGGGGCGCTCCGCCTGTTTCGGCACGAAATAGTACATCATGCCAAGGAAGCCGGCGGTGAGGAAGAAGCCCACAGCGTTGTGGCCATACCACCACTGCGTCATCGCATCCTGCACACCCGAGAACACCTGCACTGAACGCGACCCCCAGATGGAGACGGGGATGGACAGGTTGTTGACGACGTGGAGAAGCGCGACGGTAACGATAAAGGAAAGGTAGAACCAGTTCGCCACGTAGATATGCGGCTCTTTCCGCTTCACGATGGTTCCAAGGAAGACGGCCAGATAAGCCACCCAGACTATGGTCAACCACAGATCGACATACCATTCCGGTTCGGCATATTCCTTGGACTGCGTCGCCCCGAGGAGGTAGCCGGTCGCTGCCAGCACGATGAAAAGCTGGTAGCCCCAGAACACGAACCAACCCAGGTTACCGCCCCAAAGACGTGCAGCCGAGGTGCGCTGCACCACGTAGAATGACGTACAGATCAGCGCGTTGCCGCCAAAGGCAAAGATAACCGCCGATGTGTGCAGCGGCCGCAACCTGCCGAAATTGCCGATGCCTTGGAGGACTTCAAAGTTAAGCTGCGGAAAGGCGAGCTGAAAGGCGATGACCACCCCGACGAGGAAGCCGACGACGCCCCAGAAGGCTGTCGCGATGACCCCGGCGCGGATGACGCTATCGAAATAGTCGCCCTGCGATACGGGAACCACCGGCTCCTCCATGTTCCGCAGCGTGTAAAGAAACAACCCGCCGGCGACGATCACGACGATCGCGGCATGGACCATATACGCAAGATCGCGCGCATAGTTGATTCCCATCATCGCGATCAAGGTAATGACACCAAGCACGATCAGCTTGATATAATTAGACATTTTCTTGTCCCTTATTCTGGTCTGGGCAAGTCTTATGCCACCCAAGACAGATCCGTTCGCGGCAGATACTGCTGAAATCGAAGGCAGGCAGCTTTGATCTGTGTCAACAAAAATGCGGTTGATCCGTGGCAGTCATTATGAGCGACCACCGCTTGCCATCGCCAGCTCTGGTGGACACGTATTCTGGGAGAAATCTGATGACATACAAATCTTTGCTGTGCGTGGTGACCGACAGACAGTCGGCCGAACCGGCACTGGCGCAGATGACGGCACTGGCCGACCGCCTCGACAGCCACGCCGAAATCCTCTGCATGGGTCTGGATCGCACCCAACTGGGCTATTACGATGCCGGTGCCACGGCGATGGTGCTTCAGGAATCCATCGACCGGGCCCAGTCGGACGCCACCGAGCTGCTGACCTATGTGAACGAGACCATGAACAAGAGCGACATACGCTGGTCCGCGGAGGAAAGCGTCGTGCCGGTGACCAATCTCGGACGGCAGGTCGCGTTCCACAGCCGTTTCACCGACCTCGTGATCGCGCCGCAGCCTTATGGCGAACACGGTGACCGCGACGCCGAAGCGGTAATCGAAGCGGCGCTATTCGGCGGTCAGGCCCCGGTTCTCGTCGTGCCCTCCAAGGGTCAGCCGATTTCGCTGCCACAGACCGTGGTCGTGGCATGGAACGAAAGCGCGGAATCGCTGAACGCCATCCGCCGGTCCATCCCCTTCCTGCAAGCTGCGAACCGGGTTCGGATCACCATCATCGACCCGCCCGCGCATGGTCCGGAACGCTCGGACCCCGGCGGGATGCTCGGCCAGATGCTGGCGCGGCACGGTGTCAGCTGCGAGATCGACGTGCTGTCGCAAACCATGCCAAAGGTCTCTGACATCCTGAACCGCCATGTCGCCGATAGCGGCGCCGATATGCTGGTCATGGGGGCCTATGGCCACTCCCGCCTGCGGGAAGCGGTACTTGGCGGCGCAACCCGGCACATGCTGGAAAAAGCCACAGTGCCGGTACTCATGGCGCATTAAAATGGCCGCCCGTTTCGGGGCGGCCAATCAACTCGTACAACACAACCTTTATCAGGCGGCTTTGCGGCGACGACGGATAACCGCGAGGCTGCCAACCCCTGCCAGCATCAGCGGCAGACCAGCGGGAAGCGGCACGGCCGAAACATTCGCGTCCACGATCGCGCGGGTCAGGTCCGTGTAGTTGGTGAACAGACCGTCCATGCCCGCGTCGATCCAAGCCTGCTGAGCTGCCAAGGCATCTTCTTCGGTCGACTGGTTAAAGGTCCAGCCATGCACGGCAAGGCCAAGATCATGGGCCGCGACGATGAACTCGGAGGTTAGCGAGCCAAGGTTTACGCCTACACCGTCGGCAAACAGTGCGAGATCGGCGAGCTGGTTGATGGTTCCCGTAGGATAATCGTAAACGCCGAACCCTTCGGCGGTCAGCTGCGCATAACCCAGAACCGCGATCTGGTTATCCATGCCCAGCTCGTCCTGAATCGCAGCCAGATCGGCCGCGCCCTGGGCGCTGAATGTCTGGACGAACGAATTATCCTCGCGGGTGGTGAACCCGTTGGCCTGCATCTCGGTCAGGATCTGGCGGTTCATGGTTTCCGCGCTCGGCACTTTCGCTTCGGGATAGACACCGATCTTGTCGCCCGTTGCCGTGTTATGCGCCTTCACAAGGTCCATGACCTCCTGGAAAGTCGGCACTTTAAACGGCTCCGCCATCGACGGCGTGTAACCGGGATAGCTATTGCCGGCAGAGGTTTCGACGGTCAGCGTCTTGATCTCGGCCAGCGTGTATTCGGAGACGTTGTAGCTGCCATTGCGCTCACCCAGAACGGTTTCCACGTTGGTCGTGCGGGCCAGCGAGCTGTCGTGCATCGCGACAAGGTAGCCGTCCTTGGTGGTCTGGAGATCGGGCTCGACGATATCCGCACCCATCTGGATCGCCAGCTCATACGCAGCCAGCGTGTGTTCGGGAAGATATCCGCTTGCGCCACGGTGAGCGATCACCAGCGGGGCTTCTCCGGAAAGAGTGTTGAAGGAAGCAGCGAAAGACGGCGCAGCAAATGCGGTAGCGACGGCAAAGCCGGTCGCGATCAGGCGAAACATGAGGAGATCCTGTCTTCAATTGTGTAATTTTCGCGGCGCAAATGCGCCAACAATCAGACATCTACCCGCGCCAAACGACACTTTTCCGACACATTTACTAAGTTAACATGACAGCTTTCCGGTCGCCCGCGCCTTGCGCGCCCGGCACACGGGACCCGTTCAGTTGAAAATCTTTGCTGCGCTACAGCCAAACGGACAGCTTGCACCCCGTGGTAACGCACAACCCCGGCAGCTTGCTGAAAATCAGTCCGCTGCCCTTGGGCTCAGATCAGGTGACCACCATCGCTGTCATCGCCCGCCGCTTCCATCAGCCGTGCCATGTCCGGCACGGTCACATGCCGGTTGCCCTGAAGCGAGATGATTCCCGCCTTACGCAGGGCCGACATCTGCCGGCTGACCGTCTCAAGCGTCAGACCAAGATAATCCGCCATGGCTTCGCGCGTCAGCGGCAGATCAAAGACCACGTCCCCATGGGGGGAAAAGGTCGGTTGCCGCCGCGCCACGATATTCAGAAGGCTCGCGATCTTTTCCCGCGCGGTCTTGCGACCCAGCACCAGCATCCACTCCCGCGCGGCGTCTAGCTCGTCCAATGTCATTTCGAGCAGCCGGTGCGAGATATGCGGAGTGTCGATCATCATCTTCTCGAACGGCTTCTTGCGGAAACAACACATGATTAGATCCGTCGTCGCGACGATGTCATAGGCCGCACCCTTGCGCCCGGGACGCCCGACAAAATCCGAAGGGAGCAGCAATCCGACCATCTGAGTCCGGCCGTCTTCCATTGTCTGGGTCAGGGTTGCGACACCGCTCACGACCGAGGCGACAAAATCCATCCGGTCATTGGACCAGACAATCGTCTGCCCCGCCTCAAAGCTGCGGTAGTACTTTATTTCCTCAAGCTGGGCAAGCTCGTCCGCTTCGCACCGGGCACAGACTGCACGGTGACGGATCGGACAATCCGCGCAATTTGAAAGAAGAGATTTCGTTGCAACTGTCATTAGGCCGAGCCGATTGATCTGGATCAATGAGACGAATCTAACACATCGAATATCGATTGCACATGCTGACTCAAACCCGATTTTCCCGCATGGGGCTATTTGACGCTCGCGTGCCTCGCTACACGAGCTATCCCACGGCGCCCCACTTTGGCGACGCCACCGGGCCCGGTGATTTTGGCGACTGGATCGCTGGCCTTGCCCCCCGGCGCGAGATTTCACTCTATGTGCATATCCCGTTTTGCCGCCGGCTATGCTGGTTTTGCGCCTGCCGGACACAGGGCACCCAGAAACAGGCGCCCGTCGTCAGTTACCTTGAGACGCTGAAGCAGGAACTTCAGTTGCTCGCCGCGACCTTGCCCAAGGGTATCCACCTATCGCGGCTGCACTGGGGCGGCGGCACACCGACGCTGCTAAGCGGGGACATGATCCGCGATCTTGCGGAATCCATCTTCTCGGTGGCACCGCTTGCCGGGGACGCTGAATTTTCCGTCGAAATCGACCCGAACGAGCTCGACACGGAACGGGTCGACGCGCTCGCTGAAATGGGCATGACCCGCGCCTCGATCGGCGTTCAGGACTTTGACCCCGAGATTCAGAAAGTGATCGGCCGCCAGCAAAGCTTTGAAATCACGCAGCGTGCGGCGGATATGATTCGTGACAAGGGCATAGAAAGCCTCAACACCGATATCCTGTTCGGTCTACCCGGCCAGTCGCGGGAAAAGATGACACAAAGCGTCCAGAAACTGTTGTCGCTCAACCCCGACCGGATTGCTCTCTATGGCTACGCGCATGTGCCCTGGATGGCCCGGCGTCAGTCGATGATCCCCTCGGATACGCTCCCCTCTCCCCAAGAAAGGCTCGCCCTGTTCGATACGGCGCATGAATTGCTGACATGGGACGGGTACGAGGCCATCGGCATAGATCACTTCGCCCGCCCCGAAGACGGGCTTGCCAAGGCGCAAAAGGCCGGCAGGCTCCGGCGCAACTTCCAAGGGTATACTGACGATCAGTCTGATGCCCTGATCGGGCTGGGCGCCTCGTCGATCTCGAGACTGCCCCAGGGCTATGCCCAGAACGCCCCGGCCACCTCTGCCTACGTCGGACATATCCGCTCGGGCAGTTTCGCCACCACGCGGGGCCACAGACTCAGCAGCGAAGACCGCCTTCATGCGCGGATGATCGAAATGATCATGTGTGATTTTCGTATCGCAACCGACGAACTGGTTCGCGATTTCGGCGTCGGACGGGACCATGTCCGTCGCCTCCTGGATCGGGCGAACGAGAGGTTCGAAAACGGGCTTAAGGTGGATGATAAAGGCCTCAACATCCCGGAGGACATGCGCCCGCTGACACGCATGATTGCAAGGCAGTTCGACCTTTATGACATGAGCGTCCACGGCCACAGCTCCGCGATCTGAGCGACCAAAACTTTTGCAAAAAGTTTTCCCAAGAATTTTGCTGCAAAATTCTTGTCGCCCTTGGCCGACCTTGCCGCGCCCGATCAGTGGGTCGCGGCAACCAGCGTCTTGGTGTATTCTTCCTTCGGGCGGTCGAAAACTTCTGCCGCCGGCCCCTGCTCGACCACATCTCCTTGGTTCATCACGATCACCTGATGTGACATGGCCCGAACCACCTTCAGGTCATGTGAAATGAACAGATAGGCCAGCCCGTATTTCTGCTGCAACTTGCGCAGCAGTTCCACGATCTGAACCTGCACGGTCATGTCCAGCGCGCTGGTCGGCTCATCCAGAACCAGCAGTTTCGGCCGCAGGACCATCGCACGTGCAATCGCGATACGCTGGCGCTGCCCACCCGAAAACTCATGCGGGTAGCGATCCATCGTCTGCGGGTCCAGCCCGGTTTCGCGCATGACCTCGGCAACCAGTTCCCGCTGATCGCGGCTGGCGTCCACCTTGTGCACGTTCAACCCCTCGGAGATGATCTGGAAACAGGTCATCCGGGGACTGAGGCTTCCGTAAGGGTCCTGAAACACGATCTGCATTTCAGCACGCAGGCGCCGTAGCTGGCGAGTCGACCATTTGCGCACGTCTTCCCCGAC
The DNA here is from genome assembly GCF_052826185.1 of Heliomarina sp. NCBI lineage: Bacteria > Pseudomonadati > Pseudomonadota > Alphaproteobacteria > Rhodobacterales > Roseobacteraceae > Heliomarina > Heliomarina sp. The sequence goes on from NZ_JBRBUI010000053.1 coordinate 63,504, forward strand.
AAAGGCAATCCGCCCTTCCGATGCGATCAGCCGCATGATGGCGAGGGCAAGCGTGGTCTTGCCCGACCCAGATTCCCCGACGATGCCCACCGTTTCCCCGGCCCGCACCCGCAGAGTCGCCTCGTTCACCGCCTTGACGTAGCCGGTCGTGCGTTTCAGCAGCCCTTGCTGGATCGGAAACCAGACTTTCAGCTTTTCGGTTTCCGCGATCACCTTGGCGTCCGCCGCTACCGGTTCGGGCTCGCCCGTCGGCTCTGCCGCCAGCAGCTTTTTCGTATAGGGGTGCTGCGGGTTCTCGAAGATTTCCTTCGTCGGGCCGGTTTCCACGATCTCGCCATCCTTCATGACGCAGACGCGGTCCGCGATCCGGCGCACAATGCCCAGATCATGGGTGATGAACAGCAGACCCATATCCTCATCCGCCTTCAGCTCGGCCAGAAGTTCGAGGATCTGCGCCTGAATCGTCACGTCCAGTGCCGTCGTCGGCTCATCCGCGATCAGCACGGCGGGCTTGTTCGCAAGCGCCATCGCAATCATCACACGTTGGCGCTGGCCGCCTGATAACTGGTGCGGATAGGCTCCCAGCCGCGATTCCGCGTTCCGGATCCCAACACGATTCAGCAGTTCGAGAATCCGCGCCCGCGCCGCGCTCCCGCTCAGCCCCTGGTGCAGGGCCAGCGATTCTCCCATCTGCTTTTCGATGGTATGAAGCGGGTTCAGCGAGGTCATCGGCTCTTGGAAGATAAAGCTGATGTCATTGCCCCGCACCTTGTGCAGCAAATCCTTCGACGCGCCGATCATCTGCTGACCTTCGTAGGTGACCGAGCCTTCGACCTCGGCACTGTCACCCAGCAGCGAAACCGTCGACAGGGCCGTCACCGATTTGCCCGAGCCGGATTCACCGACCAGCGCAACAGTCTCTCCGCGGTCGACGGTAAAGGACACGCCCTTGACCGCCTGCGTAACCTTGCCGTCCTGCCGGAACGACACTTTCAGATCGCGAACGTCCAGCAGGCTCATGAAAAGGTCTTTCTGGGGTCGAACGCGTCACGCACCCCTTCGAAAATGAACACCAGCAGCGACAGCATCAGCGCAAAGGTGAAGAAGGCGGTAAAGGCCAGCCACGGTGCCTGCAGGTTCTGTTTTGCCTGAAGCGTCAATTCGCCCAATGACGGCGCCGAAGACGGCAGACCAAAGCCGAGAAAGTCGAGACTGGCCAGCGCGCCGATGGTGCCGGTCACGATGAACGGCAGCATGGTCAGCGTGGCGACCATCGCATTGGGCAGCATGTGGCGGAACATGATCGTCATGTTACCCACGCCCAGCGCCTTGGCCGCGCGCACGTATTCAAGGTTTCGTGCCCGAAGGAATTCGGCCCGGACCACGCCCACCAGCGCCATCCATCCGAACAGTACCATCAGCAGGATCAGCAGCCAGACCTTTCGTCCCAGTATCGCGAACATGATGATGATGACATAAAGCTGCGGCGTCGCGCTCCAGACCTCGATGAAACGCTGGAACAGCAGGTCGGTCAGCCCACCGAAAAACCCCTGAACCGCCCCTGCGGCAATACCGATCAGGCTCGATAGAGCTGTCACGATCAGGGTAAAGGCCACCGAAAGGCGGAAGCCGTGGATCACCCGAGCCAGCACATCGCGCTTGGTATCGTCGGTGCCCAGCAGGTTCTGCCCGTTCGGCGGCAGCGGCGCTGCACCGGGCCGATCCACCGGCGTGTCATAAGAGTATGGTATCAGCGGCCAGATCGTCCAGCCTTTCTGGATTTCCTCGCCGTCGATCACCCCGTCCTGCGCATCGACGATCAGTGCTTCGGGGTCGTCGAAACAGTCGATGTTACCACCCGTCTGGATCAGGCATTCCACCTCGGGGTCGCGATAGACCGCCTCGGTCTGGAAATCCCCGCCGAAGGCGGTCTCGGGATAGAAATTCCAGATCGGCGTATAGAACTGGCCTTGATAACGCACGAGGATCGGCTTGTCATAGGCGATGAACTCGGCAAACAGGCTCAGCCCGAAAAGTACCGCAAAGATCCAGAGCGAAAAGAACGCGCGCCGATTGCGTTTGAAATTGCGCCAGCGCCGCTGATTGAGGGGGGACAGAGCCATCAGCCTTCCCTCTTTTCGAAATCAATCCGCGGATCGACAAAGACATACATCAGGTCCGACAGGATATTCACCAGAAGGCCCATCAGGCCAAAGATGAACAAGGTGCCGAACACAATGGGATAATCCCGCGCTACAGCGGCCTCGAACCCTAGCCTCCCCAGACCGTCGAGCGAAAAGATCGTCTCGATAATGATCGACGACCCAAAAAACACGCCGATGAACACGGCCGGGAAACCGGCGATCACGATCAGCATCGCGTTGCGGAAAACATGCCCGTAAAGCACCCGCTTTTCCGACAGGCCCTTGGCCCGCGCCGTGATGACGTACTGCTTCTTGATCTCGTCTAGAAAGCTGTTCTTGGTGAGCAGGGTCAGCGTCGCAAAAGACGAAATCGTGAGCGCGATCGTCGGCAGCGCGATATGCCAGAAATAGTCCAGAATCTTGCCCATCGTGGTCAACTGGTCGAAATTGTCCGAGGTCAGCCCGCGCAGCGGGAAGATCTGCCAGTAGGACCCTCCCGCAAAGAGCACCAGCAGCAGGATCGCGAAAAGAAAGGCCGGGATCGCATAGGCGACGATGATTGCCGCACTGGTCCATGTATCGAACAGCGACCCCTCGCGCACCGCTTTGCGGATGCCAAGGGGGATCGACACGATATAGGCAATCAGCGTCGACCACAGCCCGAGAGAGATGGAAACCGGCATCTTTTCAAGGATCAGGTCGATCACGCTGGCCGAGCGGAAATAACTCTCGCCGAAGTCAAAACGTGCATAGTTCCATAGCATCAGCCCGAACCGTTCCAGCGGCGGCTTGTCGAACCCGTATTCCTTTTCAAGCTTTTCGATGAACTCGGGCGGAAGCCCCCGCGCTCCGATATATTCCTCGGATTGCGGGTCCCCGCCGCCGGACCCGCCCATACCGGCATCCCCCTGACCGCCAGCGAACGACCCGAACGTGTCGCCCTGCCCCTGCGCCCGCGCGATGGCCTGTTCGATCGGGCCACCGGGGACAAATTGGACAAGGACGAAGTTGATGATCAGAACGCCCAAAAGGGTCGGAATGATAAGCAGCAATCGCCGCAGTATATAGGCGCCCATCTGGCGATTACCTCAATGCGCCGGCGGTCTTCAGTGCCTCGGCTTTCTCGGCGTCGTACCACCAGAAATCGAGATAGCCCAGATCATAGGGTGGCAGAGGCTCGGGATAACCATATTGATCGTAATAGGACACCCAGTAATCTGCCTTGTACCAGACAGGGATCATGAAGAATTCGAACCTCAGCGCCCGATCCAGCGCACGCAGCGTGGTTTCCTCTTCCTCGGTATTCTCCGCCATCAGCGAAGCCTCGATGATCGCATCCACCATCGGGCTGGCCAGCCCGGCAGGGTTGAATACGGAAAACGCCGCTTCGCTCGAGCCATACATCTGCATCAGCCCAGTGCCTGTGCCAAGGAAAGGCCGGTACGAGTCGAAGACGAGGTCGTAATCAAACTCGCGTTCGCGCAAGGTATATTGCGCCGGGTCGACCTTCTCGAGGGTGATGTCGATCCCCATCGTCTGGACGTTGTTGACGTAGTTTTCAAGAATAGCCCCCAGCGTGCCCTCGGCAGCCGTGTTGAACAGCAGGGTCAGGCTCAGCGTCTTGCCATCGGCATTCCGACGCACACCGTCACTGCCCACTGGCCAACCGGCCTCGTCCAGCAGCTTCATGGCCCGACGCAGGTTGCGACGGTCGGTCAGGCGTGAGCCATCCGAACTATGCGGCATCCGGGCCTCTTCCGTCAGCATCTCGTCTGGCACCACATCGCCCAGCGATTCAAGAAACGCCAGTTCTGCCCCTTCCGGCACGCCCGTCGCCATCAACGGCGTATCCTGCGAAAACGAGGCCCGCTGTTCGAAAAGGTTGTACTGCAGGCTTTCGTTGGTCCATTCAAAGTTAAAGGCCAGAGACAGGGCCTCGCGCAGGTTCTTGTCCTGCATCACCTCGCGGCGCAGGTTGAACACGATGCCCGACGGCGTAGGCGGCGTACCATCCGGCAATTCCGCTTTCACCACCTGACCCGCCTGAATCTTGGGGAAGTTGTAAGAGGTTGCCCATTTCTTGGAATCTCCCTCGACGCGGAACGTGTATTCCCCCGCCTTGAAGGCCTCGAAAGACGCAGTGTCGTCGCCGAAATACTCGACACGGATGCTGTCGAAGTTGTGCCTGCCCTGATTGATTGCCAGATCTTTGCCCCAGTAATCCGGGTTCCGCTTGTAGACGATGCGGCGGTTCACATCGATCCGGTCGATCATGTAGGGCCCCGAACCGGGCGAGGTCTCCATCCGCGATTCATCCAGCCTTGCGCCGGACTCTTCGAACCATTTCTTCGACCAGACCGGCACGCCCCCTACCTGATCAATCAGGCTGCGGCGCGAAATACCGGGGGTAAAGTAGAACTTGATCGTGTGCTCATCGAGCACCTCGACCCGAGGGATGCGCTTTTTTACCGCCGCCGCGTAAGACGGAAGCCCCTGCTCCAGCAACAGGTTATGGCTGAACATCACGTCTTCTGCCGTGACGGGCGTGCCATCGGAAAACTTGGCCTCAGGACGCATGTGAAAGATCACCCAGTCCTTGCTGGCCGGATATTCGAGGCTCTCGGCCAAAAGCCCATAGGCCTCGCCATAGGCATCCGCCGGACCATCGCCCAGCAGGCTCTCGTACATGATCCAGCTCAACTCACCCCGGCGCCCTTTCACGGTGTAGGGGTTCATCGAATCGAACGTGCCCAGCGCCGCATAGGAAATTTCGCCCCCCTTGGGCGCATCCGGGTTTACGTAATCGTAATGCTCGAAATCCGCCGGATATTTCAGATCGCCGTAAAAGGAATACCCGTGCGAGACGATCATTTCGCCTTCTTCCGCCGAGGCTTCCTGCCCGCGCGCCATCCCCGCCAGTGCCAGCGCGGTCGCGAAACAAACGACCAATCCCGTCAGGGCATGAAAGACCGGTCTGCGATCCAGGGCACGGCTTTGCGAACGGGTGGCGGGTTGTCTCATCGGGCACTTCCTCCATTGGCGGTGTTCTCTCCGCCTTGCTGCTTGCTGACCTAGGCTAATTGGCCAGCGCGCCAACATTCAAGTTGAGATTATGTAAGGAAAACGTGAAGAGCGCCCACACGTCCTAATATCCGGCATCAAAATGCAAAAAAGGCCGCAGCACCATGCTGCGGCCCGTAAAATTTCCGAAAGGTTTGAGGGTTAGTCGCCAACGCTTTCAAGATAGGCGATCACGTTCGCGCGGTCCTCGGCCTTCTTCAGACCGGCGAAACCCATCGCAGTGCCCGGCGCATAGCCCTTGGGGTTCTCGAGGAAGCGGTTCAGGTGATCGTAATCCCAGACGCCTTCGATCTCGGTCAGCGCGCCGGAATAACCGAACCCGTCAACGCCGGCGATATCGCGGCCAACGACGTTATGCAGGGTCGGACCGGTTGCATTCTCGCCCGCGCCAAGCTTGTGGCAGGCCTGACACTTCTTGAAAACATTCGCGCCCTTGTCAGCGCTGGCCGATGCCATGACCTCGGTGAAATCGATTTCCGGTTCAGCTTCGGCCGGTTCATCGCTGGCGCCAGTGTCGATGACATAGGCAGCCTCGCCATGACCTCCGACGTGATACAATTCTTCCGCTACCCATTTGCCGAGCAGGAGCACCAGTAAGGCGCCACAGAGAGAGGCAACCACTTTGGTTGAGGTCATCGTGTCCATTTGATCGCGAGTCCATTTGATCCGTTTCGGACGATTGTCTAAGCCTTCCCCTTCCCGGAGGCAAGGTATAGACACCGCGACTATTCGCCCACCACCCAGAAAGTCCCGTCATGACCAATCGCATAGCCTTCCAGGGAGAACCCGGAGCCTACAGCCATCAGGCCTGCCGCAAGGCGCGCCCTGAGATGGAGGCCATGCCCTGCCGGACCTTCGAGGACGCCATCGACGCGGTCAAATCCGGAGCCGCCGATCTCGCGATGCTCCCGGTCGAGAACTCCACTTATGGCCGGGTCGCCGATATCCATACGCTGCTGCCTGAATCGGGGCTGCATATCATCGACGAAGCCTTCGTGCGCGTGCACATCAACCTTCTGGCAGTGCCAGGCACCACGCTCGATCAGGTTACCCACGCGATGAGCCACACGGTGCTTCTCGGCCAGTGCAAAAGTTTCCTGAAAGAACATGGCATCCACCGCATCACCGGCGCCGATACAGCAGGATCCGCCAAACAGGTGGCCGAGACAGGCAACCCGGCGACCGCCGCACTGGCCGCGGAACTTGCGGGTGAAATCTATGGTCTCGACGTGCTTGCCCGCCATATCGAAGACAATCACGACAATACCACACGCTTCCTGATCATGTCTCCAAAGGCTGATTCTTCGCGTCGCGGCGACACGATGATCACCAGCTTCATCTTTCAGGTCCGCAACATTCCGGCGGCGCTTTACAAGGCAATGGGCGGTTTTGCGACCAACGGCGTCAACATGACCAAGCTCGAAAGCTACATGGACGGTTCATTCACCGCGACGCAGTTCTATGCGGATATCGAAGGCCACCCCGAGGACGCCCATGTGAAACGCGCGCTCGATGAGCTGGGCTATTTCACGTCGCGTCTGAAAATTCTCGGAGTGTACCCGGCCGCAGCAGACCGAACATAAGGCTGCATCAACCATCACGCCGTTCGGCTGTGATGGTCCTCGATGAACCTGCCATATTCGGCAACCCGATCCTCGAATTGCTTGGTCAGGTTGGACTTGGCCAGCTTGAGCGACTGAACCAGCAGCCGCGCCGAAATCGTTTTCGGCGTCAGTGCCAGATCAATCGAAACCCGCGTGCGTTTCTGCGAAAGCGCGACAAGCTCGACCGACATTTGCGTCTCCAGCCCCTGCGACGTCGCGTCGAACAGCAACTCGTCGGGTGCGACGGCCTTTACCAGTTCGATCTGGATCGTACGGGCCTTGCCCCGCAGGGAAAACTTGACGTCCCATGCCGCGCCCACATGGGGCGGATGCACCTTGCTGGTACGCTGAACTTCGGCACCGCGCCGGATCGCGGCGCGCTCGAACCTCTCGAAATCGCTCAACATGAGGTATACGGCCTCGATCGGCGCTTCGACATCTTCCTGGGTTGAGAATTTCATGTAGTTTCCGATTTCTTCTGGACGCCGCCGATGGCAAGGCTGCGCCCTACGGTAGTTGTATCAATCAAGCGTATCTGCAAGCCAGTTGTCCAAAAGAAAATGCGCGATAGCGCCCTTGCGGGCCGGTTTGAGAACCGGGTGTTCCCCGGCAAAAGCCGACATCATTTCCTCACGGCTGACCCAGATCGCATCCTCGATCTCGACCGGGTCGATGGTGATCTCGCGGCTCAGCGCTTCGCCATGACAGCCGAACATGAGAGAGGCTGGAAACGGCCAGGGCTGGCTGGCCAGATAGCCGACCTTCCCGACGCTCACCCCCGCTTCCTCAAAAACCTCTCGCCGCACCGCTGCCTCCAGCGTCTCGCCCGGTTCGACAAAACCGGCCAGCAGCGAATACATGCCTTCAGGCCACCCGGGCGACCGGCCCATCAGCACCGAATTTCCATACGTAATCAGCATGATGACAACCGGATCGGTACGGGGGAAGTGATGCGTGCCGCAATTCGGGCAAATCCGCTGCCAGCCCGCCTGCGCTACATTGCTCGGCGAACCACAGCGGGCACAGAACCGGTGCGACCCGTGCCAGTTCACGATGGCCTTGGCCGTCGCCGCCAGTTCCGCATCGCGCGGCGTGATATGCACCATGGCCCGGCGCAACTCGGTGAACACGCAGTCCTCCGGAAAATCCGGATGATGCTGCATGGAAAGATCCGCGAACATACCAAGGCTGCCGGTATCCTGCCCCTCCGGCTCCCATTTCGAGATATCGCAGGCAAAATCCGGCGCGCCGCTTTCTTCGAGTCCCAGAAAGACCGGTGCTTCGATGTCGCCGCCAAGCCCTTGCTTGAGGATCGGGTGGTTCATCGGCACCAGCGCCAGCTCGCCTTCGCCCCGCATAAGTGGCTTGCCCCGCCAGAGCAGTACGCAGGCAGCCTTGGGATGGGCCATCGCCGCCGCCAAAGCGTCCTCGTCCATCCTGATATGCGCCGCGCGGTTAAGCCCCGACCCGCCAAACGTCACTTTCTCCGCGTGCTTCATTCTCTGTTCCCGCCCCACTTACCCGTTACTCGTTCCAATCGCACAGCTTTTCCCACAATTCAATTCGGCGGCGGGTTCATACGCAGGGGCCGCCCGATTTCACGAGAGGCCCGATTTTCCGAGAGGCACGACCGACGCGATATAGCGCCAAAATTGACACAAGTTGCGTCACCAAAAATTAGTAAATTAGCAATCTCCCTATATCTTTTATGAATAATTGTCTCTGGCAGAACATTCGAAAGAAACACGATCACAGGCAAATCCGCCTCAGGGGAGAGGCATCGGCAGCATGAACGGCTCACGGTTCATTGACGTCGGCACGAATGCAAGGTTGCGCCTCATGGCGACAACCGATTTGCACATGCATCTCACCAGCTACGATTATCGCAGTAACCGTGAAGACCCCTCCGTTGGCATGACCCGCACGGCAACCCTGATCCGCAACGCCCGCCGCGAGGCCGAGAGGGACGGCATGACCTGTTTTCTCTTCGACAATGGCGACTCCCTTCAGGGTACGCCGCTTGCCGATCTTGTCCGTCACCACCCGGACCGGCCGCATCCGATGATGCGCGCCTTTGGCACTCTACGGTACGATGCCATCGGACTTGGCAATCACGATTTCGACTTCGGATTGAAACCGCTCAGCTCGGCGATTGCTCAGGCTCCTTGTCCGGTGCTATCGACGAATACCACCTGCCGCAGCCCGGCCCAGACACCCTGCTTTTCACGTTTCGCGATCCTTGACCGCATCGTGCAGATCCATTCTTCGGCCGAAAGAGTAGGAGAACCGTCTCCTACCGAACCGGTCGAAGTGCCGATCCGGCTTGGCATCCTGTCCTTCTTGCCGCCGCAGACCCTGATGTGGAATACCCATCTGCCCCGGCACCAGCTTGAAATCGGCGATATCGTCGACAGCGCCCGCGCCAGTCTCAGCACGCTTCAAACACTGGAATGCGATATCATCATCGCCCTCTGTCACGCCGGTATCAGCCGTTCTCCCGCGCATCATCGCATGGAAAACGCCGTGCTCCCGCTCGCCGAAATCGACGGGATCGACGTGATTATCGCCGGGCACAGCCACATGCTTTTACCAGGCCCGGATTTCGCCGGGATCGACGGTCTCGACCACGGCGCCGGCAAGGTGCGCGGCAAGCCCGTGGTAATGGCGGGCGCGGCAGGTTCTCACCTCGGTCTCATAGACCTCGACCTGAAACGCCGGGACAGTGGCTGGGAAATTGCCCGTAGCCGCTCGAGCTTACGTGCCATCGCCCGCCGCACCCCCGAAGGGCAGCTTGAATCGCTCGCCGAGGAAGACCCCGAGCTGGTCGCGCAACTGGCGGAGGATCACGCCGATACCGTCGAGATGCTGAACCGTCCCGTCGGCCGCGTCAGTCAGCCGCTGCACAGCTACTTTTCCTTCATCGCCCCCGATCGCTCTCTCGCAACCGTCGCTGCCGCGCAGGCGGCCGCGTTGCGCCCGCTCTTGCAGGGCACGCCGGCTGCCGAGCTGCCGCTGTTGTCGGCAACATCCCCGGGCCGCTATGGCGCACGCAGTGGCCCCGGCAATTACACCGATGTTCCAGCGGGTCCGCTTGCATTGCGCCACCTGAGCGACCTCCAGACCTTTCAGAACGATCTGCACGCGGTGATGGTCTCCGGCGGGCAGCTTGTGGACTGGCTCGAAATGTCCGCCTGCCTGTTCCGCCAGATCCCTCCGGGTGCCGAGCACGCCGCCTTGATAGATCCGGACCTGCCTGGGCACGAATTCGACGTCATCTACGGGCTGACCTACGTGATCGACCTCGCCGTCCCGCCAAGATTTGAACCCGATGGCACACTCCGGCCCGGTAACCACCGGCGTATCCGCGATCTTTGCCACAAGGGGCAAGCGGTCGACGATGACGATGTCTTTGCAGTGGCCCTGAACAGTTTTCGTGCTGCCGGCGGCCGGTTCAAAGTCCTCGAAAACGCGCGGCACCTGCCGGTCGATCCGGTCGGGCTGCGTAGTGTCCTGCGCGCCTATCTGGCCGGTGAACTGCCCCGCGATCCGCTGGAATCCGCGCCCCACCCGTGGCGCTTTGCCCCAATGCCCGGCACCTCAGTCAGCGTTCAGACTGGCCCGGACGCCCAGAGATACCTTGAAGAAATCGCGCCGCTCGACGTCACCAGCAACGGTATCGACGAATGCGGATTTCTTCGGCTCTCGCTCCCGCTTTAGACCGCCCGCTTGCGAATCCGGAACACGACCCCTATATGGGGTCTTGAGAGGTTGGCGCGGGCAAGCGCCTCGCCAACCTGGTCAGGTCCGGAAGGAAGCAGCCACAACGAGCCCCGCTTGGGTCGATGTCCAGCCTCTCACTTAAGCGTCAAATCCCAAAGGGATTTGCGCGAAAGCCGAAAGCGATAAATCGCATAGCGATTTACGCGCAGGCTCTCTTCAAAGTAGCTCTGCGCCGCCCCCTATAACCGATCCGCGCTAAACGTATCGCAGGACCGCAGATCGCCACTGTCATACCCCGTGGCAAACCAGCGTTCACGCTGCTCCGAGGTGCCATGGGTAAAGGTGTGCGGCTGCGGCACTCTTCCGGCATCGCGTTGCAACTTGTCATCGCCGATCTGGCGGGCCGCGTTCAGCGCCTCCTGCAGATCGCCACGCTCCATCAGCCCGCCGACCTTCTGGGCCCAGATCCCGGCAAGGCAATCCGCCTGCAATTCCAGCCGCACGGTCAGCGCATTGGCCTCGACCTGGCTGCTCTGGCGGCGCGCGTTATCGACCTGCCCGAGGATACCCAGAAGGTTCTGCACATGATGGCCTACCTCATGCGCGATCACATAGGCCGCCGCAAAGTCGCCATTCGCACCCAGCTGCCGATGCATAGTCTCGAAAAACGCGGTGTCGAGATACGCCTTACGGTCCGCCGGGCAATAAAACGGCCCCGTCGCACCCGAGGCCCCGCCACAGGGGCTCTGCGTAACGCCGGAAAACAGCACCAGCTGCGGCGGCACGTAATCGCCGTCAACCTGCGCATCAAAGACCTCGGTCCAGACCTGCTCGGTGGTGGTCAGCACACGAGAGGCAAACTCCGCCTCCTGCTCCTCGGCCGGGGTCGGCTCGCGGGCAACCATCTGGGTGCTGTCCTGTCCAGTCAGCAGCGGCGTTACATCCACACCGGTGAAATACCCGAAGGCAAGGATCGCCAGAAACCCGACAAGCCCGATACCACCAACCGCCCCGCCACGGCCCGATATGCCCCGCCCGCGGCGGTCTTCGACGTTACGGCTGCGACCAATTCCACCCAAGCGCATGGCGACACCTCCCAATCACACTAATTCAATTCAAAGTTAACATAACTTGAGGTATTATGGTTCCGGAAAGATGACAGATGCAGGATGACGGCGCTCCCGACGCAGACCGAAACACCCGCTGGGCGGAAAACCGGACCGACTGGGCCGAGGACCGTACACTGCAGGCCAACGAACGCACCTTTGCGGGCTGGATGCGCACCGGCATGGCCTCGGTGGCCCTCGCGCTTGGCCTCAGGGCGCTGTTCGGCGCATTCGAGCCGACATGGCTCGCCAAGACGGTCGCGAGTATCTTCCTGCTTACCGCCATTGGCATTTTCTGGACCGCACGACGCAACGCGTCCAAAACGCTCGAACGGCTAAACGACCACCGCGCCCAGCCGCTCAGCCCGCGCAGTTTCACCCTGCTTGCCGCCAGCCTGACCTTTGGCGCGCTGGCCACCGGCACATTGCTCTGGCTGCTTTAGTGGACCTTGCCGCGCGCTCGCATTAACCTGTGCCGAAACGAGCACCCGAATCCTATTCCCCACAGGTCTGCATGTCCGAAACCGCGCCTTCTCAATATCGCGTTCTTGCCCGCAAGTATCGCCCGGAAACCTTTGCCGATCTGGTCGGACAGGATGCGATGGTCCGCACGCTGAAAAACGCGTTCGAGGCCGATCGAATCGCGCAGGCCTTCATCATGACCGGCATCCGGGGCACAGGTAAGACAACGACGGCGCGGATCATCGCCAAGGGCATGAACTGCATCGGCCCCGACGGCAATGGCGGCCCGACGACCAATCCCTGCGGCGAATGCGAACATTGCAAGGCCATCATGGAAGGCCGCCATGTGGACGTGCTGGAAATGGACGCCGCGTCGCGAACCGGCGTCGGCGACATCCGTGAAATCATCGATTCCGTCCGCTATCGCGCCGCCTCGGCTCGCTACAAGATCTACATCATCGACGAAGTTCACATGCTCTCGACCAGCGCTTTCAACGCGCTGCTCAAGACGCTCGAAGAACCGCCCGAGCATGTGAAATTCATCTTCGCCACGACCGAGATCCGCAAGGTTCCGGTCACGGTGCTGTCGCGCTGCCAGCGCTTCGATCTGCGCCGGATCGAACCCGAGGTGATGATCAACCTGCTGAAAAAGATCGCCGGGGCGGAAAACGCGCAGATCTCCGAAGATGCGCTTGCCCTGATCACCCGCGCCGCCGAAGGTTCGGCCCGCGATGCGACCTCGCTGCTCGATCAGGCGATTTCGCACGGGGCAGGCGAAACCACCGCCGATCAGGTCCGCGCCATGCTGGGCCTTGCCGACCGGGGCCGCGTGCTCGACCTGATGGATATGATCCAGCGCGGCGATGCCGCCGGGGCGCTGACCGAACTTTCTGCCCAATATGCCGAGGGTGCCGATCCGATGGCGGTGCTGCGCGATCTGGCCGAGATCGCGCACTGGGTCTCGGTCGTAAAGATCACCCCGGATGCCGCCGAAGACCCGACCATCTCGCCCGACGAACGTGCGCGCGGCAGCGACATGGCCGCGAACCTGCCGATGCGGGTGCTGTCGCGCATGTGGCAGATGCTGCTGAAATCCATGGAAGAAGTCGCCGCCGCACCCAACGCGATGATGGCCGCCGAAATGGCCGTGATCCGCCTGACCCATGTCGCCGACCTCCCCAGCCCCGAAGAACTGGTCCGCAAGCTGGGCACCACCCCGCAGCCCCCCCAGCCTTCCGCACCGCCCCCCACCGGCGGTGGTGGCGGTGGCGGGCACAGCGCGCATCACCAGTCCAGCACCAACGCGGTATCCCACCGCAGCAGTGGCGGCGCACAGCCCGCTCCGGCCGAGGCACCAAACAGCGCGCTGGCCCATTATCCGAGCTTCGAGCACGTCCTCGAACTGATCCGTGCCAACCGCGACGTGAAACTGCTGGTCGAGGTCGAAACCGGCCTGCGTCTCGTGTCCTATTCACCGGGCCGCATCGAATTCTCGCCAACCGATACCGCACCCGGTGACATGGCGCAGCGGCTCGGCTCCGCGCTGCAACGCTGGACCGGCAACCGCTGGGCGGTCAGCGTCGTCGCCACCGGCGGCGCACCCACCGTGGCCGAGGTACGCGATGCCAAGGAAAACGCCCTGCGCGAAGAGGCCAGCACCCACCCGATGGTGCAGGCCGTTCTGGCCCGTTTCCCAAAAGCGGTGATCAAGGATATCCGTACCCCGGAACAGATCGCGGCCGATGTAGAAACCGAGGCGCTGCCCGAGGTCGAGGACGAATGGGACCCGTTCGAGGATGACTGAAACAAGGGCGCTGATCCCCGACAGCCTTGCCGCCATCGAACGCGACTGGTGCATGTCGCCGGGACTGATCTCGGGCGATCATGTCTTTCTGACCGGCATCACTGGCCAGCGTATCGACGGCGTGATCCCCGAAACGCCCGAGGAACAGTATGAAACCGCGTTCGACAATATCACCCTGATCCTTGCCGAGGCTGGCATGACGCTCGCCGACGTTGTTGACGTCACGACCTTTCACATCGGGCTTCAGGAACATCTCGATACCTTCCGCAAGGTCTGGAATGCGCGGGTTTCGCCCCCATATCCTGCATGGACGGCGGTCGGCGTGACGGAATTCATCATTCCCGGCAACTTCATCGAAGTGAAGGTGGTGGCCCGCCTGCCAAACGTGTAAACCACCGCGAAACGAACAATCAGGAGACTGAAATGCTCAAAGGATTAGGCGGTCTTGGCGACATGACCAAGATGATGAAAGCCGCGCAGGAAATGCAGACCAAGATGGCGCAACTTCAGGAAGACATGCACAACCTGATGGTCACCGGCGAATCCGGGGCCGGTCTCGTCAAGGCGACCTGCACCTGCAAGGGCGAGCTGAAATCGCTCGACATCGACCCGTCGATCTTTAACGGCGACGACAAGGAAGTGGTCGAAGACCTTATCCTCGCCGCCATCAAGGACGCGCAGGGCAAGGCCAGCGATCGCGCTCAGGAAGAGATGGGCAAGCTGACCGAAGGCATGGGCCTGCCCAAGGACATGAAACTTCCGTTCTGAGCCCCGCTTGAGCAGTACCAGCGATATCGACAGCCTGATCGAGCTGATGGCCCGCCTGCCGGGCCTCGGCCCCCGTTCGGCACGTCGCGCGGTACTGCACCTGATCCGTAAACGCGGGCAATTGCTGACCCCTCTGGCTGGGGCCATGCAGCAGGTCGCCGCCACCGCGCGCGAATGCCTGAACTGCGGCAATGTCGGCACCAGTGACATTTGCGACATCTGCGACTCCGAGAAACGCGCCACAGGCGAGCTTTGCATCGTCGAGGACGTGGCCGATCTCTGGGCCATGGAACGCTCGCAGGTGTTTCGCGGCCGCTACCACGTGCTGGGCGGCACGCTGTCCGCCCTCGATGCAGTCGGCCCCGAAGAGCTTCGCATCCCGCGCCTGCTCGACCGGGTGGTAACCGAAGGCATCACCGAGGTTATCCTCGCGCTCAATGCCACCGTCGACGGCATGACCACCGCCCATTACATCGCTGATCAACTGGGCGAACGGGTCCGTATCACGTCGCTGGCACAGGGCGTGCCCATCGGCGGCGAACTGGACTATCTCGACGACGGCACGATCAGTGCCGCCATGCGCGCCCGCAAGGCGCTCTGACCTGCCGCCGCTGCCCGGCGAAAATCAGCCCTCAAAGAAAAGTTGATCGCAAGCCCCACCGACTCCAGTTGCGCCTGTCCGATTGCGAACATATCGTGAACGAATGGCTAAACTCACACTGGACAGAAAACTCGCGATTCTCTCAGACGCCGCCAAATACGATGCCTCCTGCGCATCGAGCGGCGGTCAGAAACGCGACTCGCGCGATGGCAAGGGACTGGGCTCGACCACCGGCTCCGGTATCTGCCACGCCTATGCGCCCGACGGGCGCTGCATCAGTCTGCTCAAGATTCTGATGACCAATTTCTGCATCTACGACTGCGCCTATTGCATCAACCGGGTCAGCTCCAACGTCGAAAGGGCACGATTTTCCCCTGAAGAGGTCGTGACCCTCACCACAGAATTCTACCGTCGCAACTATATTGAAGGGCTGTTCCTGTCCTCGGGTATCATCCGCAGCCCCGACGATACCATGGGCGACATGGTGCGCATCGCGCGGATGTTGCGTCTCGAACATCACTTCCGCGGCTACATCCATCTCAAGACCATTCCCGACGCCAATCCCGCCCTGGTCGAAGAAGCCGGGCTTTACGCCGACCGGCTCTCGATCAACGTGGAACTGCCCACCGACAACGCGGTGAAATCCTATGCGCCGGAAAAGGACCCCGACCAGATCCGCCGCGCGATGGCCGATGTGCGGCTGGCGCGGGAATCGCGCAAGGAGCGCAGTTTTTCCGGCAAGCGCCCGCCGCGTTTTGCCCCGGCAGGCCAGTCCACCCAGATGATCGTCGGCGCGGACGGCGCCAATGACGCCACGATCCTGAAAACCTCTACCCGGCTCTATTCCAGTTACAAACTCAAACGGGTCTATTATTCGGCCTTTTCGCCGATACCCGACAGTTCTGCCGCACTGCCCCTGATCAAACCGCCGCTGGTACGCGAACACCGGCTTTATCAGGCCGACTGGTTGATGCGCTTTTACGGTTTCGACGCGGATGAAATCGCCGGCGCCACGCGCGACGGTAATCTCGATCTTGAAGTCGACCCAAAGCTTGCATGGGCGCTGTCCAACCGGCACTTGTTTCCGCTCGACGTGAACCGGGCTGAGAGAGAAAACCTGTTGCGCGTGCCGGGGTTGGGGACCAAAACCGTTGCGCGTATCCTCACCACACGGCGACACCGCAGCCTGCGCTATGACGATCTGCGGCGTATGGGCGCGAACCTGAAACAGGCCAAGCCTTTCATCACGCTGCTCGACTGGCGGCCACGGGCGCTCTCGGACATCGCCGATCTGCGCGCCCGCTTTGCCCCGCCGCCCGAGCAGCTGCAACTGATCTGATGCGCCGCGTCACCCTCCCCGAGATCGGCACCTTCGAGGCATGGCGCGATCAGGCCCGCGCCCTGCTCGCCGCCGGTATCCCGCCCGAAGACCTGCTCTGGCAGCGTGGCGAGGGCGACGCGGACCTCTTTGCCGACCCCCTGCCGGCACTGACCGGTGGCGACATAACTGTACCGCGCGGCTTTGTCGATCTGGCCCGACAGGTCGTCTGGCACAGCGACCCCGAGCGTTTTGCCCGGCTCTACGCCCTGCTCTGGGCGTTGAAATCGGACCGCCGCCTGCTGGAAGATCGGGGCGATGCCCGCGTGGCCCGGCTGAACCGTCTGGCCAAGGAGGTCGGGCGCGACCGGCACAAGATGACCGCTTTCGTGCGGTTCCGCGAAATCGGCGATCCGGGCGCGAACCGGCGGCGGTTTGCGGCGTGGTTCGAACCTACGCATTACATCCTCGAACCGACAGCGCCGTTCTTCGTCAAACGCTTTGGCGATATGGACTGGTCGATCTTCACCCCCGACCTCAGCGCGCATTTCCTTGGCGGTGACCTAAGCCTCGCCCCGCCCGCGCCACGGCCCGACCTGCCCGATGACGCGGCCGAGGATCTCTGGCGCACCTATTTCCGCAACATCTTCAACCCGGCGCGGGTCAAGCTGAAAGCAATGCAGGCGGAGATGCCAAAGAAATACTGGCGCAACATGCCCGAAACCACGCTGATCCCGGAAATGGTCGCGTCGGCCCATGCCCGTGCGCGTGCGATGGCCGAGGCCGCGCCCAGTCTTGCGCCCAAGCGCGCCGAAGCGATCACCGAACGGCTCCGGTCAGATCAGGCCATAGCTCGGCCAGACGATACAGGCCAGTCTCTGAAAGCGCAGCTTGCCGCCTGCCGCCGCTGCCCGCTCTGGGAAAACGCGACGCAAGCGGTCCCCGGCGAAGGCCCGGCAGACGCCGCGCTGATGATCGTCGGGGAACAGCCGGGCGATCACGAGGACCTGACAGGCCGCCCCTTTGTCGGCCCGGCGGGCCAGTTGTTCGACCAGATTGCCAGACGCGCCGGGCTCGACAGGTCGCGAGCCTATGTGACCAACGCGATCAAGCATTTCAAATTCCAGCCACGCGGCAAGCGCCGTATCCACCAGGCCCCGAACCGGGGCGAGGTCTCGCATTGCCGCTGGTGGCTCGACATGGAGCGCGAGACGGTGCGCTCGAAACTGATCCTCGCCATGGGCGCGACGGCTCTGGAGAGCCTGACCGGCAACCGGCGTGACCTGCTGAAGCGGCGCGGCACCATCGAGACGCTTCCCGATGGCACACTCGTTTTCGTGACCGTGCATCCATCGTACCTGCTGCGCCTGCCCGATGCAGAGCGCACAGAGGCCGAAGCGCAGTTCGAAAGCGATTTACGGGAGGCGATGGCCCATCTTCGAACGCTTTGATAGCAAAGAGCGTGACGGGGGCAGTCGGACTCGGGGCTCTGCCCCATCCGCGCAGGCGCGGATTCCCCGGGATATTTTAGACCCAAAGAAGGGCGGATCGCGGTTGATTGAGCCGCGACCCGCCCTGCCCTGCTCAGAGAATGACCACGTCCAGAGGCGGGAAGCCGTTGAAGCCAACCGAGGAATAGGACGAGGTGTAAGCCCCGCAGGCGCGGATCACGATACGGTCGCCCGAACGCAGACCGAGGGGCAGCTGCACGGGGCGGTTTTCGTAAAGCACGTCTGCGGAGTCGCAGGAGGGGCCGGCAAGGACGCAGGCTCCCATGTCTTCGTGATCGCGGGCGGTCTGGAACTGGTAGCGGATCGCTTCGTCCATGGTTTCCGCGAGGCCCGAGAACTTGCCGATGTCGAGATAGACCCAGCGGTGCAGGTCTTCTGGGGATTTCTTCGACACGAGCAGGACCTCTGCCACGATCTTGCCCGCCTCGGCGACAAGGCCGCGGCCTGGCTCGGCCATGATGCGGGGCACATCGCCGAAACGGTCGTGGATCAGGTCCATCACCGCGGCGGCATAGGCACTCGGATGGTCGATCGCCTCGCCGTAGAAAGCCGGAAAACCGCCGCCGATGTTGAGCAGGGTCAGGCCGAAGCCCGCCGCCTGCGCCGCGTGCCAGATCCCGGCCACCTGATCGAGCGTGCCGGTCCACATCTCGGCGCGTTTGGTCTGCGAGCCGACATGGAAGGAGAGGCCAACCGGCCGCAGGCCCAGATCGCGGGCGTGGCCGAGCAGCGAGAGCGCATGACCGGTTGCCACGCCGAACTTGCGCGAGAGCGGCCAATCGGCTTGCGAGTTCTCGACGATCACGCGGATATAGACCTGCGCGCCGGGAGCATGGATGGCGATCTTTTCCAGCTCTTCCTCGGCATCTGCAGCGAAGAGCTGGATCCCTGCATTGTAGGCGAATGCGATGTCGGACGCGCGTTTCACGGTATTGCCGAAAGAGATGTGCTCGGGCGCAGCGCCCTGGCTCAGGCAAAGCTCGATTTCACCGCGCGAGGCCGCATCGAAACGGCAGCCCTTGTGGACCAGCATTTCGATGATCTCACGGGCCGGGTTCGCCTTGACCGCATAGTGGATATCGGCGCCGCCCTTGCCGGTGCGCAGCCCACGTGCAAGCGCATCGTATTGTTCAGCCACCAGCGCGGTGTCGAGCACCAGCGTCGGGCGGTCAAAGGTATTAGCGGCAATGAAGCTGTCGATGGTTTGGGTGCGCGCGTCAGCAAATGCGCCGACAAGGTCGGTTACGTAGGCGTTCATGGTCATCTCCAATAGAACCGGCCCCACAGGGCCACTTACTTCCAAGGGAGACGTTACCGTCGCTACGTAAACACGTGGTTCGGGGTTGGAACCCGACACAGGCCAGAGGCGCGTGCGTTGGCGTCTTGAATCGCCATTTAAGCCATTTTCGGATTCTTGCAAGAGAAGAATTTAGCGAATTTTCGAGACTAAAAACTGTGGATTTTCAGGCACTCTTCACCGAAGGATGAAGCCCGGGAAACGGGATACTGAAAGAGGGATAGAGATGGCCAGCCTGATGATGAACGCGGTGCGACTGGCCCTGAAAGCGGCGGGAAAGCCGATGAACAAACCGGCCCGATATCTTGCCGAGCGAAAGAACCGGGAGGACCCGATACGGGTCGATCCTCCCTCGGATATAGATGTTTCCTACGATGAGATCGGCGATTGCGCTTTTTTCCGCGTGACACCCCCTGGCCCGCTTTCGAACCGGATGATTTATTTCCACGGCGGTGCCTTTGTGAACCCGATGCGCAAGGTGCATTGGCGCCTGATCGCGCGCCTCGGAGAGGTTCTCCGCGCCGAGATGATCGTGCCCACTTACCCGCTTGCGCCCCAGCACGATCACCGCCCTGCCCATGCGCAGGCACGCGCGCTCTTGCAGGCGCAGGAAGGGAAATCATTTCTGATGGGGGGCGATTCCGCCGGTGGCAACCTTGCGTTGGCGATGGCGCTGGCTGGCCGCGCTGGCGAAGTGCCGACAGCCGAACGGCTAATCCTGCTCGCCCCCTGGCTCGACCTGACCTGCGCCAACCCGAAGGGCCCCGAGCTTGAACCGAAAGACCCGATCATCGGGCTTGAGGTCGTGCGCCAGTGTGGAAAATGGTGGGCCGGGCCGGAAGATCCGCGTGCGCCGCATCTCAGCCCGCTCTTCGGCCCGGTGGATGGGTTTCCTCCTATCGACATCCATCAGGGCACGGCCGATCTCTGCTGGCCCGATGCGAGCGATTACGCCACCCGGCTTGCGGCGGCGGGAAATACGGGGCGCTATTACGAATACCCCGGCGCGATCCATGTGTTCCCGGCGGTGACCTTCCTGCCGGAATCGAAACTGGCCTACCGTCGAATCGAACGCGACGCGCTCGGCTCCTGAAACGCAAAACGGCGCGGGAAGATCCCGCGCCGCTCTTCATCCCGTAAGGCCGGGATCAATCCTCGTCTTCATCCTCGTCATCCGCATCCGGCAGGTTAAAAAAGCTGTCCGCGTCGGAATATTCCTTGGCGTTGCGCTTTTCTTCCTCTTCCTCTTCCTCGGCCGGGGTCCCGCTGAGCGTGAAGGTCTCCAGACCTTCGATCGCGGTCGGCATGCGCGGCTCGGCTTCCATGCCAAGCGACTGCTCGGTGGACACCAGCTTGCGGCGTTCGTCGTCGCTCATCACCGCGCCTTCGGCGGCTTTCTTCGCGGCGGCCTTCTGCACCACCATGTCCAGTTCGGACTGCTTGCAGAGCCCCAGCGCAACCGGGTCGATCGGCTGGATGTTGGCGATGTTCCAGTGGGTCCGCTCGCGGATCGCCTGGATCGTCGGCTTGGTGGTGCCGACAAGCTTGGAAATCTGCGCATCCGACAGCTCCGGGTGAAACTTGACCAGCCACAGGATCGACGCCGGACGGTCCTGACGCTTGGACAGCGGCGTATAACGCGGCCCACGGCGTTTTTCCTCGCCCTGCGCGGCGGCGTTGTACTTCAGCTTCAGCTTATGCAGCGGGCTTTTCTCGGCCGCATCGATTTCTTCCTGCGTCAGCTGGTTGTTGGCGACCGGATCAAACCCCTTGACCCCGGCTGCCACGTCGCCATCCGCTATGCCCTGAATCTCAAGCTCGTGCATTCCAACGAAATCCGCGATCTGCTTGAAGCTGATCGTCGTGTTGTCCACCAGCCAGACGGCTGTGGCTCTTGCCATAAGCGGCTTGCTCATGTCACATCTCCTAAACTCAATTCTTCCCCGTTGCCCGGCTTTCGCAGGCGGCCTCCGGTACTCGGGGGCGGGCTTCCGTTGTCGGGGAACTTGGGGCCTATATAGTCAGGTCTGTGCAAATTGGAAAGAGCCGAATGAAGCGGTCAATAACAGGTATCCTCTGCGCCGCGCTGCTGGCCCTGCCTCTTTCCGCCGATGCCGGAGGTGAGAAGTCCGGTGAATTCGACTATTACGTCCTGTCGCTCAGCTGGTCGCCGAACTGGTGCGCGATGACGGGCGACGCGCAGGGTTCCGATCAATGCGACGCGCGCCATGATCACGGCTGGATCATGCATGGTCTCTGGCCGCAATATGCCCAAGGCTACCCGTCGCACTGCCCGACCCATCATCGCGCACCCTCGCGCAAGATGACCTCTGACATGGCCGATATCATGGGCACCCCGGGCCTAGCGTGGTACCAGTGGAAAAAGCACGGGACCTGCTCGGGCCTTGCCGCCGACCGGTATTTCGCGCTGGCAAGGCTGGCTTATGAAGGCGTGAAGCGTCCCGAAATCCTGCGCAAGCTCGACAAGCCCGTTCGCCTGCCGGCCTCGGTCATCGAAGAGGCCTTTCTGGAGGCCAATCCCCGATGGGAATCCGACATGCTGACTGTCACCTGCAAACAGGGCCACATTCAGGAAGCGCGGCTGTGTCTCTCGCGCGCGCTCGATCCGGTGACCTGCGGGCCTGACGTGATCAGGGACTGCTCACTGGACGACGCGCTGTTCAACCCGATCCGCTAAGGCAAAGAAAAAAACGGCTCCGCGTCTGAACGCGAAGCCGCATTGGGTTGCTGCATAGATTGTCAGGCGCGCGATATGCCCCTTCGCGTGGCCCGCCGGAACGGGCCAGCTGTCAATCGCTTCCCGAATTTATGCTTTCTTGCGACGACGCATGACGCCAAGGGCACCCATCGCGCTCATGATCATCAGACCAGCGGCCGGAACCGGCACAGGGGTGGTTTCCGGGATCGGGTTCGCGGTGACGAGATCCTGGTTCTTCGCGCTGGCAAAGAAAGTCATGTCGTAGTCGTCAAGGCTGCCACTGGACAGGGCGCTCAGGTAGCTGTTCGCCTGGCTTTTGACGGCCCAGTTGCTCTTCACCTCGAACGAACCGCGGTCGAGGTTAAAACCCCAGTAGCTGTCGCTGTCTTCGACAACTTCCCAGATCGCAACCTGAAGACCGGCCGCCTGAACCGACGTCGTAATCACGTCGCCAAGGGTGCCACCGCCCAGAACGCTCGAAAACAGCTTGGACAGGTTGTTGGTGATGGTGCTGTTGAACAGGTTCGGCGCGATCGTGGCTTTCTGCGGGTTGCCAAGATACTGGTCGAGGTCGACACAGAAGGCGAGGAAATCGCCAAGACCGTTGTTGCCGGTCAGGTGGAACATGCCCGCATCAACATAAGAAGTGCTGCTGCCGTTCTCGATCTTTACACGCTCTTTCAGGTTGCCCGAACCAAAGACGCCCGAGGACTGGTGCGTGATCGTGTACTCGGTCGAAGCGGAAGCCGCGCCAGCGATCAGGGAAAGCGCAATTGCTGCGCCGGTAACAAAGTTCTTAACCATTTTAACTCGTCCTAACATTGGGTTGTTGGTCGGCCCCCACCGTGTTGACAAACCTTTGACACAAATCCGCCCCAATTCTCAATCTTAGAAATGGAAACTATCTGTTCGCAGCAGGCGACAAATGGGAAAGAAGGGCAACTTATTGGAATAAATCAATAATTCCAATGTTCCGCGATTGCACCCTCGTAAAGACCGGTCCCAAAAGGTCAACAATCCGACCTCGCCAAGGAACGTCCTTAATAAAGATCGCCCCTTTATCGGTTTCGACCACCTAGTCGGAATCGCGAGGCGTCGACGGCAAGATGTTCTAATGGGAAGAGTAACTGTTCCAGTTAAGCGCGTATCCAGTCATCGTCCGCCCCTTCGAAAAACGTATCTCAATAATCACGGGCCGTTCGACCGCAAATCCCGGCAAGCAAGCGCCCGGATTCACGTCAGTTCAAATCCTTATAGGTTTCGATACCAGATAAGTTAGGGTCGCGATGGCCACAGCCGGGCGGGGTAACTTTAACCGCCCGCGACCTCCAGAACGATCTTGCCGATATGGCCCGAGCTTTCCATCCGCGCATGGGCATCCGCCGCCTTTTCAAAGTCAAAACTGCTGTCCATCACCGGTGCCACCCGCCCCGAGTCCAGCAGCGGCCAGACCTTTTCACGCAGCTCACGGGCAATCTCTGCTTTGGCCGCCACGCTCTGCGGGCGCAGGGTCGAGCCCGTCACCGTCAGGCGGCGCACCATGATAAGGGCAAAGTTCACCTCGGCCACCGGGCCCTGCAGAAACGCGATCTGTACCAGCCGCCCGTCTTCGGCCAGCGCCTTGATGTTGCGCGGGATGTAATCGCCGCCCACCATGTCAAGGATCAGGTCCGCGCCGCCCTCGGCCTTCATGACCTCGACGAAATCGTCTTCCTTGTAGTTGATCGCCTTTTCCGCGCCCAGATCCTCGCAGGCCTTGCATTTCTCGGCCGATCCGGCGGTCGCGAAGACCCGCGCGCCAAAAGCCTTGGCAAGTTGGATCGCAGTCGTCCCGATCCCGGAAGACCCCCCATGCACAAGGAACTTCTCTCCGCCGTCGAGCCCGCCGCGCATGAACACGTTTGTCCAGACGGTGTAGAACGTTTCGGGCAGGCAGGCGGCCTCTTTCATGCCCATGCCTTCGGGCACGGGCAGGCAGTGCACCGCCGGTGTCGCCACGTATTCCGCATAGCCACCGCCGGGCAGCAGGGCGCAAACCTTGTCGCCCAGTTTCCATTCGCTGACGCCCTGACCAATGCCGACAATCTCGCCCGAGCACTCCAGCCCCGGCAGATCGCTGGCATCCGGCGGCGGCGCATAGCTGCCCGCACGCTGCAGCGCGTCGGGGCGGTTCACCCCGGCATAGGCCACCTTGATGATCACCTGACCGGGCGCCGGTTCCGGGATCGGACGGGTCGTCGGCACAAGAACTTCCGGCCCGCCGGGCATGGAAATCTCAACGGCGCGCATGGTCTGCGTCATGGCTCTGGCTATCCTTTCCTGCGCGTCCCCGGGATGGGAAATCGCGCGTAAGTCTCGGCTCCTCCTAGGAAACCTGACTTTTCCCCACATTTCAAGAAGTTGATTCGACCGCCTCAGCCGCGCGGAGTCGTCGACCCCGGAAAGCCCTGCATACGGTGTTTTCCCGGCGCCTTGATCTGGCTCATCACCCAGTTCGGCCCCATCATCAGCGGCTTCAGCAGCGGGTTCCGGTTCACGTCGGCCTTGATCTTTTCAATGGTCATGACGTTCTCGATCCGCCGGTCAAGAAATTCCCAGGTCGCGCGATTGCCCTCGCTGTCGTCGCCCAGCCAGTAAAGCGCCGTCGCGGAGTAAACCGCCGAAAGCGTCGCCCGCTTGGTGTACCAGTTCGCATCTTCCGAGGTATCGCCCAGCGCGGTCCAGATCGCGTCCGCCGTGCCCCAGATCGCCTTGGTCCCGTCCGCCGCGTGCTGCGGCAGCGCGAACAGCGTCGTGCCCCGGCGCACCAGCTCACGGTCAGCCACTTCAAGGCGGAACCGCACCGCCGCCGCGATCCGGTCGCGAAAGCGCATCGCCTCCATGTCGGCGGCTTCGATCTTGGCCAGCATCGCCGCATCGCCTCGCGCGTGATAGGCCAGCGCCAGATCCACCGCGCCGCGCGGGAACAACGATTTCGCCAGCGCCGGCTCAATCTCCGAATCGGCGATTGCGGCGCGGAACGCGGCATCGCTCCAGCCATCGAACGGCACATGGTTCAGCGCCGCATCCAGCAGTTTTTCCCGTGGATCACTCTCTGCATCGGTCATTCGGACACTCCCGTCGCTAAAAATCCTGTCAGACTGGACAAGATAGCCCGGTCTTGCTATAGGGCCACTTCCTGCAATCTCTTGCAACTTTAACTTAGAAAGGTGGTGACAACCACATGCAGGTTAGTGTTCGCGACAACAATGTCGATCAGGCGCTCCGCGCCCTGAAGAAAAAGCTGCAGCGTGAAGGCGTTTTCCGTGAAATGAAGCTCAAGCAGCATTTCGAGAAGCCGTCCGAGAAAAAAGCGCGCGAGAAAGCCGAAGCGATCCGCCGCGCCCGGAAACTGGCACGGAAAAAAGCACAGCGCGAAGGGATGATGTAAGTCACCCGCCGCAGCATTCCGAACGGAATGAGCGACCCCCGAGGTGGAAACCGCGGGGGTTTTGCTTTTTTGGGGCCAACGTTTCTAGGGTCAACTCAAGCCGCAAGCCAGCTCTTCGCAGCCTCGATCTCTGCGCCGGGAAAATATCTGACCTCGCCCGACAACACCCGCTTTCCGACCTCTGCCGCCATGCGCTGCCAGCCAGCATCGCCGACAATTGCGGCCCGGTCGACCAGCCCGGCATGGTTGCGGACCAGCTTGAGATGCTCGCCGATGGCGCCCAGCCCCTGCCAGCCGTCGAACTCACGAATGTCCAACAGCATCCGGAACCTGTTGTTCTTGCGGATGAACGCATCGAGATCCGCGCTTTCCTCGGCATAGACTGCTGCATCGAGCTGCCCGAGCAACTGGACATGAAGCACGCCATTGCCCAGATCGGTCTGGTGGATGGACCCCAGCGATTCAGACAGCCAGCGCCGCGCCTCGTCGATCTCCTCCGGGGCAAAGACCTTCACCGGGCAGGGCATGAACACCCAGAACGCCTTGACCACACGGCGCATCGCATCCGACCTGGTCACCACCGCGCAGCGGTCAAAACCTCGCCAGTGTTTCAGCCCCATCCGCGCATCATCCATCATCGCCCCAAGGGTGAAATCGCTGATATCGCTCTCAAGTTCGATTAGCAGCCGAATGCGTTCCGAATCCTCTATCGCCTTGTCGATGGCCGGAACCAGAACCTCCCGATAATCTTCGTCCGTGATCGCGCCACTCATGCGGATTTCCAGCATGCCGTCCCGCGCCGTTTCTTTCAGTTCAATCATGTCTCAGACCTCCCTCAAGCCATGCTGGAATCTTACCACACCGGATGTGACGCGGCTTTGACCTGCGTCAGTACGGCAATGGGTTCTGCTTGTTTCATAGGTCCGCCGGATCGACCTCCCCGGCGGCAATGCGCGCCAGCAGCGCCACCTGCACATCCAGCGAGTCGATGACCGGATAGCCCGGGTCCTGCCCGTCGAATGCGAGGTTAAGGTCGGTGCCCGCAAGCACGATGGCTCTGCCACCTGCTCCTTAATCATCCGCTGGCCTGCATCCAGAAACATCTGCCGCTGCGCAGGCGTGCACGTCCCGGCGATGGCCACCTCCTAATAGCTCTTCCCCAGCGTTTCGATCTCTGCATCCAGCACCATCGCCTCGGTCTGCTCAAGCTGCCGGTACAGGCGTGTCCGCATCACGACCCGCGTCCCCAGCTGCCCGACCCGCCGGATGCCATCCTCGACAAGATACCTGTCGAGCGGCGTCACCGCCGAGACCAGCGGCAAAGGCGAAATCGCCACCAGTTCGTCAAAACAGCAAAACGCGCCAAGCGAGGTTAGCGCGGCCACTTCGGCCCCTGCGCCGTTCAACTCGGCGATCTGATCGGCAAAGATACGGGCCTGCGGCGCGCGGATATCGGCGAGGTTGTATTTGATCAGCGTATGTATATCCCCGTGCGACAGGGTCATGCGCAGCTTTGCTCCCTTAGCCTCCATCGCCGCCGCAAGTCACTGATAGTAAACCACGCTGGCCGCAACGCCGATACCACCTACCAGACCGATATGCATGATGCCCTCCAAGCTGGCTGCGCAGGGGCAGGATGACGCCCGGAGCGGAACGATTGCAAGGATACCCCCTTCACCCCGCCAAAATCATCTCGCTCGCCTTCTCCGCGATCATGATCGTGGGCGAATTGGTATTGCCGCTGGTAATCGTCGGCATGATCGAGGCATCGACCACGCGCAACCCTGCCACCCCGCGCAGACGCAATTGCGGATCAAGCGGCGCCTCCTCGCCCGCGCCCATCCGCACCGTGCCCACCGGGTGAAAGATCGTCGTCCCAATGTCGCCCGCCGCCCGCGCGAGATCCGCATCGGTCTCAATCGACATGCCCGGCTTCATCTCTTCGGGCGCATATTTCGCCATCGGCCCCTGCACCATGATCCGCCGCGCCTGCTTGATCGCCGCCACGGCCACCGTGCGGTCGCCTTCAGTCGACAGGTAATTGGGGGAGATCACCGGTGCGTCCTCGGGGTTGGGCGAGGCGATCTTTACGCTGCCCCGGCTTTCCGGGCGCAGGTTGCAGACACTCGCCGTAATCGCCGGGTAATCGTGCAAAGGCTGGCCGAACGCCTCAAGCGAGAGCGGCTGCACATGGTATTCAACATCGGGCGTCTCAAGATCCGGGCGCGACTTGGAAAAGGCACCCAACTGACTGGGCGCCATCGACATCGGCCCGTCCCGGCGCAGCATGTATTCCAGCCCGATCTTGGCCTTGCCGAACAGGGTCGCCGCCATGGTGTTCAACGTCAGCGCATCCTTCAGCCGCCAGGCACAGCGCAGTTGCAGATGGTCCTGCAGGTTCGCACCGATCCCCGCCATGTCCCGCTGCACGTCGATCCCGTGTTCCTGCAAAAGAGCCCCCGGCCCCAACCCGGACAATTGCAGGATCTGCGGCGAATTCACCGCGCCCGCCGAGAGGATCACCTCGGCCCGCGCCCGCGCCTGACGCAGTTCTCCGTTCTGACGGTACTCGACACCGACGGCCGTGCCCTCTTCGAGCAAGATCCGCGTGGTATGGGCTTTAGTCTCGACCTTTAGCCGATCTTTCCGCGCCGCTTTCAGAAAAGCGCGCGCTGTGTTCAGCCTCCAGCCCTTGCGCTGGTTAACCCGGAAATACCCGACACCCTCGTTATTGCCCCGGTTGAAATCGGTCGTCCGGGGCAGGCCTTCGGCTTCGGCCGCTGCCATCCAGTCATCCAGCAGGTCCCAGCGTAGCCGCTGGTTATCGACCCGCCATTCGCCACCGACCCCGTGCATATCGTCCGGGCCATCGACGTAATCTTCCAGCCGCTTGAACAGGGGCAGCACATCGTCCCAGCCCCATCCCGGATTGCCCTGCTGTCGCCAACCATCGTAATCGGCCGCCTGCCCGCGCAGATAGAGCATCCCATTGATCGAAGAACATCCGCCCAGCACCTTGCCGCGCGGATAAAGCAGCGACCGACCGTTCAGACCGCCCTCTTCGGCGGTGCGATACATCCAGTCCGTGCGCGGGTTGCCGATGCAATAGAGATACCCCATAGGGATATGGATCCAGTGGTAATTGTCGCGCCCGCCCGCCTCGAGCAGCAGGGTCCGATGGCCGGCACGGCTTAGTCGATTGGCCAGAACGCAGCCCGCGCTGCCGGCCCCGACGATGATGTAATCGAATTCCATATCTCTCTCCCCTTGGGCCATTTGTCGGGCAGCGAACCCGGAACCGCAAGCGCGATTGTCCAGCTCCTTTCATCGCCGGACCTGATGGGGCGCATCACGAAAATGCCGCACGCAAGGGGGTATGAGCCGTTGCAGGACGCCCTCGGCGACGGTTAGTCTTTCCGAACCCAGCCATGGAAGGTTCCCATGCCCAGCATTGCCGAATTTCCCGCTCTGATTGGCTTTGCCTTTGTCGCCGCCGCTTCGCCGGGGCCAAACAATATCATGGTCATGTCCTCGGGAGCGAATTTCGGCGTTCGCCGGACCCTGCCGCATATGTTCGGCATCGGCATCGGGTTCGCCGTGATGATCGTGCTGGTCGGGCTTGGTCTGATGGCGCTGTTCGAAACCTTCCCGATCCTCAACACCATCCTCACCGTAGCCTCCGTCACCTATCTGCTCTGGCTGGCCTGGAAGATCGCCACTGCCGCCCCGCCGCAAGCGGGCGGCGACGTGGGAAAACCGTTCAGCTTTCTGCAGGCAAGCGCCTTTCAGTGGGTCAACCCAAAGGCCTGGGCGATGGGCACCACGGCCATCACCCTCTATGCGCCGGAACACACACTCTCCGCCGTGCTGATCGTCGCCACTGCCTTTGTCGCGGTCACCCTGCCCTCGCTCACATTCTGGGTTTTCGCCGGGACGATGGTGCAGCGCTGGTTGTCGAAACCCACCCGGTTGCGCGCCTTCAATATCGTCATGGCGCTTTTGCTCGTCGGCTCGCTCTATCTCGGTTTGCGGCACTGAACACCGCAAAAACGGGCAAAAGTCATACAAACGGTGTACAGGGGGTGTACAGGGAGTGTACGGCTTTCACCCCCCTGTTTTGCCTCTTAGACCGGCAAGGCCGTGGTCTGCAGAACCGTCCGCAGGGCAAAGCTAGACTGCATCTGTGACACGCCCGGAAGGCGGCTCAGATGCTGGCGATGGATGCGGGCGAAATCCTCGGTATCCTCGGCCACGATCTTGAGGATGTAATCCGCCGTCCCCGCCATCAGGTGACATTCAAGCACGTCCGGGATCCGCCGTACCGCCTTTTCGAACGCATCCAGAACCTCGTCCGACTGGCTCTGCAGCTTGATCTCGACAATGACAGTTGTAGACATACCCAGCCGACGCGGATCCAGCAGGGCGACATAACCGCGAATGAACCCTTCGGCCTCAAGCCGCTGCACCCGGCGATGGCAGGCCGAGGGTGACAGGTTCACCTTTTCGGACAGGTCCGCGTTCGACAGCCGCCCCCTGACCTGCAGGGCCGCGAGTATCCGCCGATCGGTTGCATCCAGCTCCATCCGCGCAATTCCCTTGCGTAAAGAGATCCAAATTTCGCAGAGTCTTCGACAAAAACCCCGCCGAGCGCCCAGAATTCTCACAGATTTTGCAAGATGGGAAGCGCATAATCGGTACATTTACACAAGGGAGGTCAGAACATGAAGATCGGTTGCCCCAAAGAGATCAAGCCGCAGGAATTTCGCGTCGGCATGACACCCAACGCGGTCCGGGAAGCGGTCGCGCATGGCCACAGCGTCATGATCGAGAAGAACGCTGGCTCAGGTGCCGGTTTCGAGAATGCCGCCTATACCGAGGCGGGCGCGCAAGTTGTTGCAACAGCGGAAGAAATCTTTGCCAGCGCCGAGATGATCGTCAAGGTCAAGGAACCCCAGCCGGTCGAGCGCAAGATGCTGCGCGAGGGCCAGTTGCTGTTCACCTATCTCCATCTTGCGCCCGATCCGGCCCAGACCCATGACCTGATTGCCTCGGGCGTCACCGCCATCGCCTATGAAACCGTGACCGACGCGGCGGGCGGGCTGCCCCTGCTGGCGCCGATGTCCGAAGTCGCGGGCCGCCTTGCGCCGCAGGTCGGTGCATGGACCCTGCAAAAGGCCAACGGCGGACGTGGCGTGTTGATGGGCGGCGTTCCCGGCGTCGGTCCGGCCAAGGTGGCCGTGATCGGCGGTGGCGTAGTCGGCACCCATGCCGCACGGATCGCCGCCGGAATGGGCGCGGATGTCACCGTGCTCGACCGCTCCCTGCCCCGTATCCGCTATCTCGACGATGTGTTCGGCGGGCAATTCAAGACCTCCTACGCCAGTGCGGGCAATACAGCCGAACTGGTCGCCGAGGCCGATATGGTGATCGGCGCGGTGCTGATCCCCGGTGCCGCCGCGCCGAAACTCGTGACCAAAGCTCAGCTTTCCACCATGAAGCCCGGTGCGGCCATCGTCGACGTCGCCATCGATCAGGGCGGCTGCTTTGAGACATCGCGCGCAACCACCCATCAGGACCCGATCTACGAGGTAGACGGCATCATGCATTACTGTGTCGCGAACATGCCCGGCGCCGTGGCACGCACTTCGACCATCGCGCTTGGCAACGCCACCATGCCCTTCCTGCTGGCGCTGGCCGACAAGGGATGGAAACAGGCCTGCGCCGACGATCCGCACCTGTTGAACGGTCTGAACGTCCACGCGGGCAAGCTGACCTATTTCGCCGTGGGCAAGGCGCTGGGGATCGACGTGACGTCGCCCCAGCTGGTTGTCAAAGCGGCTTAACCGCTTGATATAGGGCGTTATCCGCAGAAACCCGCGGATAACGCCCTTTTTCTGAAGGTTCGGGTCAACGCTGCTGAAGCGCGTCGCGGATTTCGATCAGGATGTCCTTTTCCGACGGTCCCGTATGGACCTCGGGTGCGACCTCATCCGGCTTTTCCGCCAGCGATTTGACCCGGTTCACCATCTTGACGAGAAGGAAGACCACCCAGGCGATGATCAGGAAATTGAGCACCGCCATCAGGAAGCTGCCATAGGCGAAGATCGACGCCCCGGATTCCCGCGCGGCGGCCAGGCTGGCACCTTCCGGCACGTTGCCACCCAGCACGATGTACTTGTCCGTGAAATCGAACCCACCTGTGAACAACCCGATGAAAGGGTTGATGATATCGGCGACCAGCGAACTGACAATCGCCGTAAAGGCCGCGCCGATGATGATGCCGACGGCCATGTCCATGACATTGCCCTTGGCGATAAAATCCTTGAATTCCTGGATCATTTCCTTGCTCCTCGATCGAAAGCCCCTGCGGCAACTGTTCGCATTCACACATCGGACCGGGCACCAACGCACTCATTCAGCCCTGTCCGTCCGGGCGAATATCATTACCTTAACTAAGGTTACGCTATCAGGAGCGCTTTCATGACTGACCTCACCCAATTTCCCATTACCGCAAAATGGCCCGCCGCAAACCCGGAAATCATCCAGCTTTATTCGTTTCCCACGCCCAATGGTGTAAAAGCGTCTATCGCGCTGGAAGAGATGGGCCTTGAATACGAGCCGCATCTGGTCACGCTGGCCGATGCCGATGTCAAAAGCGATGCTTTTCTGTCGCTGAACCCCAACAACAAGATCCCCGCGATCATCGACCCGAACGGGCCGGACGGCGCCCCGGTAGGCCTGTTCGAAAGCGGCGCGATCCTGATCTATCTGGCGGAAAAGACCGGCAAGCTGATCGGGGATTCCGCGACGGACAAGGCCAAGATTATCCAGTGGGTGATGTTCCAGATGGGCGGGCTGGGTCCGATGCTTGGCCAGCTGGGGTTCTTTTACAAGTTCGCCGGTGCCGAGATCGAAGACCCCCGCCCGCGTGACCGCTACATAAACGAAGCCAAGCGCCTGCTGGCGGTTCTGGAAAAGCAGCTTGATGGTCAGGACTGGGTGGCAGGCGACTATTCCATCGCCGATATAGCCATTGCGCCCTGGCTCAATGCGCTGGACTTCTACGGTGCTAAGGACGTGGTGAACTGGTCGGAACATCCCAACCTGATCGCCTATCTTGAACGCTTCTACGCTCGTCCGGCGGTGGAAAAGGGCAAGAACATCCCGCCCCGTCCCTGATGATTTCTGCTGCCCGGTCTCAGCCGGGCAGTTTACCAGTCAGCACGTAGCGCAGGATCTCGACCACCTGACGCGGCTCTTCGGCCACCGCCAGCGCGGCCGCGTCGACCTCTTTCAGCGCATGGGCATGATCAGGCCCGTGCAGGATAATCAGCGATTTGCCAAGCGCGGCGGCATAGCCCGCATCAAAGGCCGCGTTCCACTGCTTGTACTGGTCGCCGAAACGGACGACGACCACATCCGCGTCCTCGATCCCCTTGCGGGTACGGATCGCGTTGACCTGCGCGCCCTTGCGGTCGTGCCAGAACTTGTTCGGCTCTGCCCCAAGGATCGCGACGCCGCAATCGTCGCTGGCCCCGTGATCGGTGACCGGCGCGTTAAAGGTGATATCCAGCCCCTCGGCGCCCGCAGTAATCTGCTCGCGCCAGTCGGTGTGGATTTCGCCGCTCAGATAGACGTTGAGTGCCATGGCTTTCTCCTGCTTGCTGCTGCGCTCTTGCTAGCGGATCACGGCCACGGTCGAAACCCCGGTGAGAGGTTGAGGCGCCAAGCCCGCCCGCGCTATGATCCACCGATCAGGGTCAAGGAGCCACCATGCTGTCCAAACTTGCGTCGCTATATCAGGACGATACGCCTGCCGCGCACCGGTTCCGTTACGGGCTGCTGGCCTTCGACCTTGGCACCATTGCTTTCGTCGTCGTGACCTCGTTCTTCCCACATAGACCCGCCATCGAGATCATCGACGCGGTGCTTGGCGTGATCATCCTTGCGGATTTCCTTGTCCGGTTCGCGATAGAAAAGAACAAGAAGACTTTCATGTTCCGCGTCGCGACCATTGCGGATGTCATCGCGATCGCGTCCTTCCTTGCCCCGATCGCGGGCGAAGGCTTCGGGTTCCTGCGCGTTTTACGGACCCTGAGGCTATTGCACACGTATGAGCTCAGCTCGCGGCTACGGCAGGATTTCAGATACTTCCGCGAGAACCAGGAGATCATCCTTGCGGCGATCAACCTGTTTGTCTTTCTGTTCGTGATGACGGGGCTGATCTATGCGACGCAGTACCCCGAGAACCCCGAAATCGGCAATTACGCGGATGCGCTTTATTTCACTGTCACCACGCTGACCACGACCGGGTTTGGCGACATCACCTTGCAAGGCACGTCGGGGAGGATGCTGTCGGTCGGGGTGATGATCGTGGGCGTCACACTATTCCTGCGGCTGGCACAGGTCATGTTCCGCCCGACCAAGGTACGCCACGAATGCCCGAGCTGCGGGTTGGTGTTGCACGACGCGGACGCCGTGCATTGCAAGCATTGTGGCGAGACGATCCGCATCAAGACCGAAGGGGTCTATTAGCGGATCGACAGTCTCAGCCGCGCAGGCTGCCGCCGGTGGCTTTTGAGACTTTCTCGACGATCTTGGCGCTGACCGCTTCGATTTCCGCTTCGGTTAGAGTCTTATCGCTGGGCTGAAGCCGCACGGTCACGGCGAGCGATTTCTTGCCCTCACCCAGCGAGCCGCCGATGAATTCATCGAAGACGCGCACATCCGAGATCAGTGCTTTGTCGGCACCGCTGGCCGCGTTGACCAGCGTCAGCGCCTCGACATCGGCGTCGACGACAAAGGCAAAGTCTCGTTCAACCGCCTGCAGGTCCTTGAGCGCCAGTGCCGGACGGGTCGCGCCCGTCTTGCGCGGCATCGGGATTTCGCCCGGCCAGAGGGTAAAGGCCATCGCCGGTCCCTTGACGCCCATTTCGTTCAGAACCTTGGGATGCAACTCGCCAAAGACGCCCAGCACCTTTTTCGGACCCAGACAGATCTTGCCGTGACGGCCCGGGTGCCACCAGCCTTGCGCGCCGCGCAGGATCTGCACCTTGGCCGGTGCGCCCATCGCCGACAGGATCGCCTCGGCATCGGCCTTGACGTCGAACACATCGATGGGGCGCGACGCGCCGTGCACATCCTTGGGTTCGGTACGTCCGACCAGCAGGCCCGAGATCAGCGTGTGCTGCTCGCCCGGCTCGCCGCCGTGGAAGGCCGGCCCGAGTTCGAACAGAGCCATGTCCATGAAGCCGCGCGCCTGATTGCGGGCGGCCGCCTGCAGCAGGCCCGGCAAAAGCGCCGGACGCATATGGCTCATCTCCGAGCTGATCGGGTTTTCCAGCCGGGTCGCATCATCGCCGCCGCCGAACAGCGCCGCGCTGGCCTGATCGATGAAGCTGTAGGTGATGCATTCGTTGTAGCCCAGTGCCGCTGCCATACGTCGTGCCGCCTGCTCACGGCGCTGCATCGGGGTCATCACCGGGTTCGGCACACCTTGGGTCAGGCGCGGCAGCGGACGGCCTTCAAGCTTGGTGAGAGACGCAACGCGCGCGACCTCCTCGACCAGGTCGGCCTCGCCCTGCACATCTGGGCGCCAGCTTGGGACATGGGCCATGTCACCATCCAGACGGAAACCCAGCGCGGTCAGCGTCTCGCGCTGCGTATCGGCAGGAATGTCCATGCCGACAAGGCTTTGCACTCGGTCTGTATCGAGCTTGTAGGCGCGGGAGTGATCCGGCAGCGCGCCTGCCAGAACCACCTCGGAAGCTTCACCGCCACAGAGATCGAGGATCATCTGCGTGGCCAGTTCCAGACCATCAGCGGTGAAGAGCGGATCTACCCCACGTTCAAAGCGATACCGCGCGTCCGAATTGATCTTGAGCGCGCGACCGGTCATCGCGATCTGAACATGATCCCAGAATGCGGATTCGACGAAGACATTGACGGTCTCGTCGGTCACGCCGGTTTCTTCACCACCCATGATCCCGGCAAGGCTTTCCGGCCCGTTTGCATCTGAGATCACCATCATGCCCGGCTGCAGCGCATATGTCTTTTCATCCAGCGCCTCGAGCGTTTCACCACCTTCGGCACGATGCACACGCAGACCGCCCGACATCTTGTCGACGTCGAAAACGTGCAGCGGGCGGTTGCGATCAAAGGTGAAGAAGTTCGTGACATCCACCAGCCGCGAGATCGGGCGCAACCCAATGGCGCGCAGACGATCCTGCAACCACTGCGGGCTGGGGCCGTTCTTGACGCCCTTGATCACGCGGCCCGCAAAAGCCGGGCAGCCATCGAGCGTGTCCTCGTCGATACTCACCTCTACCGGGCAGAGGAAGGTTCCGGGAACCGGTTCGACCGGGTGCTGTTTGAGCGTGCCGAGGCCGCGCGCGGCCAGATCGCGGGCGATGCCCTCTACGCCCAGCGCATCGGGGCGGTTTGGCGTGATCGCGATTTCGATCACCGGGTCGACCTTGGCCGGGTCATTTTCGGCCAGCCAGTCGATGAACTTGTCGCCGACTTTGCCCGAGGGCAGTTCGATGATGCCGTCATGTTCCTCGGAAAGCTCTAGCTCACGTTCGGACGCCATCATGCCAAAGCTGTCAACGCCGCGGATCTTGCCCACGCCGATGGTGGTGTCGATGCCCGGCACATACATGCCGGGCTTGCATACGACGACGGTGATGCCTTCGCGGGCATTGGGCGCGCCGCAGATGATCTGCATCTCGCCTTCGTCAGTGTCGACCTTGCAGACCCGCAGCTTGTCCGCATCGGGGTGCTTTTCCGCATGAGTCACATAGCCAAGGGTAAAATCCTTGAGCGCGTCGGCGGGGTTCGAGATTTCTTCGACCTCAAGCCCGAGATCGGTCAGCGCCTCGCCGATCTCTTCAAGTGTGGCCGTGGTGTCGAGGTGGTCTTTCAGCCAGGACAGGGTGAATTTCATGGTGTTGTATCCTTGCTCAGCCGTTCAGCCGGTCGGCGAGATCATCGGCGTCGCCCATCGCCGCAAGTTTCAGTTCGCGGGCCAGCCGCAATGTCGGTTTCGTCGCAAACAGGATCGAACCGACGATGAAAAGCCACGTGCCGAAGGTTTGCCAGCTTTCATACAGGAACATCACCGAGCCGATCAGGAAGGTCAGCGCTGCCATGAAATCTACGAGCGTGTAGACAATCTCGAACAGCGCATGGATGCGTTTGGTATCGGCATTCCGGTCGCGTTGGTCCTGATGAAACAGCATGGTCGGATGTCCCGGCGGGTTAGTTTCGGTTATGCTCGGCAATGGCAAAGAAAGCCATTGGATGCAAGCTGGGCGGGGTTGCCCCCTGCCCGATCAGCGGCTGAGACCCCCGTGCAGCGCGGGCTGGTCGAGACTGGCAAAACCGTAGTGGCGCAGCCAGCGCAGATCGCTGTCAAAGAAGGCGCGCAGGTCGGGAATGCCGTATTTCAGCATGGCGATGCGGTCGATCCCCATGCCAAAGGCAAAGCCCTGCCATTCGTTCGGGTCGATGCCGCCGGCCTGAAGCACCTTAGGGTGCACCATGCCTGAGCCCAGCACTTCGAGCCAGCCGTCGCCTTCGCCCACCTTGAGCGTGCCGTCCACCCAGGAACACTGGATGTCGACCTCTGCCGACGGTTCGGTAAAGGGGAAATGCGACGCGCGGAACCGAGTCTTGATGCCGTCGATTTCGAAATAGGCCGAGAAGAATTCCTCGAGCACCCATTTCAGGTTTGCCATCGAGATGTCCTTGTCGATGGCAAGGCCCTCGACCTGATGGAACATCGGCGTGTGGGTCTGGTCGTAATCGGCACGGTACACACCACCGGGGCAAATGATGCGCAGCGGGGCGCCCTGCGCCCCCATCGTGCGGATCTGGACCGGACTGGTATGGGTGCGCAGCACATGGGGCGGACGGTTGTCGCCCTCGGCGCGCGCCATGTAGAACGTATCCATCTCGGCCCGCGCGGGGTGGTGGCCGGGGATGTTCAGCGCGTCGAAATTATACCAGTCCGTGTCGATCCGGGGACCTTCGGCCACCGAAAAGCCCATCTCGGCGAAGATCGCGGTCAGTTCTTCGGTCACCTGGCTGACGGGGTGCAGCGTGCCCTGCGGGCGGTTGCGGCCGGGCAGAGTCACGTCGAGCCATTCGCTGCGCAGGCGTTCGTCCAACGCGGCGTCCGCAAGGGCCGCCTTTTTCGCGGCCAAAGCCGAGTTGATCTCATCCTTGAGCGCATTGAGCGCGGGACCGGCCGTCTGGCGTTCCTCGGGTGTCATCTTGCCCAGCTCGCGCATCTTCAGCGCGACCTCGCCCTTTTTGCCGACGGCAGCAAGGCGGATCGCTTCGAGGGCGTTTTCATCGCCCGCATCGGCGATTTGGCCCAAGTATTTGTTTTTCAGATCGTCCATGACGGCCCCCTGATAAATTCCCAGCCGTGCTAGCCGCAGCAACCCCCGAATGCAAGCCGGGCAGGCGCGATTGCAGGGCGCATGGCATGTAGCATGGACAATATCCGGCTTTGACAGATAGCTTGCCGCAAGGGAGAAGGCGGGGGGACGCGACGTGAACGGGAGAGCTGTGGCCGATAGGGTGCCGTCATGAGCGCAGAGCCACGCCATCCGTGGCTGGTCCTGATCGGCCTGTCGTTCGGTGTTTGCGTGACCAATGGGTTCGCCCGTTTTGCCTATGGGCTGATCTTGCCCGCAATGAAGGCCGAGCTGCACTGGACCTATGCGCAGGCGGGCTGGCTGAACACGGCGAACGCGATCGGCTATATCATCGGCGCGGTTATCACCATGGTAATGATTTCCCGTATGAACCCGTCCTACCTGTTCAATTTCGGGCTGGTGAGCACCGCGCTCTGCCTCTTTGCTACAGGCCATGACGAGGCGCTGTGGTGGCAGACCATGTGGCGCATCCTTGCGGGCATGTTCGGGGCTATGTCATTTTCAACTGCAGGCGCACTGACAGCGCAGCTTTTCCAGAGCGATCCGAAACGCAATGCGCTGGCCATTGCCATCCTGTTCGGCTTTGGCGGCGGTCTGGGGATCGTCCTTGCTGGTGCCGCGCTGCCGCTGATGATCGATTACTGGGGCAACGGATCGTGGCCTTGGGCTTGGACGATCATCGGGTTGACCTGTTTCGTCATGCTGCCGCTTAGTTTCTGGGCCGCGCTTCAGGTACGTCCGCCAGCGCAAAAGCAACGGCAAAAGCCCGACCTGCCCCTGCGGGCCATGTTGCCAGAATTGCTGGGATATGCGGGATTCGGCCTTGGCTATATCGTCTATTTCACGTTTCTCAGCGCATGGATGACCGAGCAGGGGTCGGGCGCGTGGCTGATCTCGGCCACATGGGTCATGCTGGGGCTTTGCCTGTGCCTCTCGCCCTTTGTCTGGCGACCGGTGCTGGCGCGGTTTTCGGGAGGAATACCGTTGGCCATGATCCTGACCGGGATCGCTCTCGGGTCGGTCATGCCCGTGATATGGCCCAAGGGGTTGGGCCTTGTGATTTCGGCCACTGTCTTTGGGCTTTGCGTGTTCATGTCGCCCGGTGCGGTGACAAGTTTTGTGCGTCAGAACCTGACGCCGCACAGCTGGGGCGCGGCGATCAGCTTGTTCACCGTGGTCTTTGCCATTGCCCAGACCATTGGCCCCTATGCCGCCGGTTGGCTGGGCGACCTGACCGGCAATATCGGCACCAGCCTGATTGCCGCCTCGGCGATCCTGCTGGTCGGAGCCGGTTGTGCGGTATTGCAGCCGACGCTTAAATCAGCAGATGCTTGACGATCATCCAGATCCCCATGCCAAGCATCATCACGTTCTCGGTCAGCGAGATAAATCCAAGCGGTGTGTTGCTGTCGCCGCCCATGCAGGCGCATTTCAGCTCGCGTTTGTCGATATAAACGGCTTTGAAAACCGAGATTGCGCCGATAGTGCCGATGAAAATCGCAATTGGTGAAGACATCCACCAGAGAATGCCCGCGGTCATCAGGATACCGGCCAGCGCCTCGCCATAGGGGTATATGTACCCGTAGGGCACCCAGCGCCGCGCGAGCAGATCGTAGTTCAGGAACATGGTCGAAAAACTTTCCACATCCTGAAGCTTTTGCAGCGCGAGCAACGTCATCGAAATCGAGATGAAGAGTTCGAATGTCCGCAGACCGAAGGGGATCGCGGTAAAGGCCGTCACAGCGAGCGCGAGCAGAGCGGCGATGGCGAAAAGGGTGAGAACCGGTCGATAGCTCTTGCCGTCGTCTTCAGCATCGTCCTTGCCGAAATAAACCCGCAGATCGTCATGGCCACCGATACGCTTGCCATCGATCCAGGTCTGAGGGCTTGTCTTCACATCGTATTTCTCAAGAAACGCATCGGTTTCCTCGCGTGTCTCCAGCCAGTGATCCTCGACCTCGAAACCCTGCTGTTCGAGCAGATACTTGCTCTTTAGACCGAAGGGACAGAGGTGATCCGGCATCACCATGCGGTATAGGACCGCTTTCTTGCTGCTGCTTGATTGCGCGGGGTCTGTGTCACTCAGGCCCGGCGACATGGATGTCGTATCCGTCATGGGGCGCTCCTGTCGTTCATGAATCAGAGGTAAAACGCCCTTCCAGCGCTGGAAGGTTCCCATTTCCCTCATTTTTGCGAAATCGGAAAGGCTGACACATTCTGTCTGCACCGCCGCCGGAAATCGTGAACGATCCGGAACACCGGTTCTGGCGTAGTGTTATTTAACCGAAGAGGAGCAGAAAGATGACAACACGCATTAGCAAGTTTTCCAAAATCGGTGCCGCTTCCCTTTTGGGGATGGCCGCGATCTCTGCCGGAACGGACGCCGGCGCCAGTGACGCCGATCTGTTTCGTCAGCTTCCCGCAGAAGCCCGCGATCTGAAAGACCTGAAATGGCAGCATCGTCCGGTTCTGCTATTTGCGCCGTCAGAAGACAGTGCGGATTACACAGAGCAAATGGCGTTATTTCGACAAACCGAAGCGGCGCTTGCCGAGCGCGATATTGTCGTTTTAAGCGACCTTGACCCGAAGAACCCAAGCCCGATCAGACAGACCTTTTCGCCCAATGGGTTTAAGCTGGTGCTGGTGGGCAAGGACGGGGGCGTCAAGCTAGAGAAGAATACGGTACTGCAACCTGAAGAGCTTTTCGCCGTCATCGACCGTATGCCGATGCGCCAGCGTGAAATGTCGGAGTGATCACAAGCCGAACCGCAAAGCAAAAGGCCGCCCCAAGGGACGGCCTTTTTTGATTCCTGTCGAAACCCGGATCAGGCTGCGAGAGCGCCTTTGGCTTGTGCGACAATAGCACCGAACGCTTCGGGCTCATGCACGGCCAGATCGGCCAGAACCTTGCGGTCAACTTCGATACCGGCCAGCGTCAGGCCGTTGATAAAGCGGCTGTAGGTCAGCGCTTCGTCATGGCTGCGGACAGCTGCGTTGATCCGCTGGATCCACAGGGCGCGGAAGTTGCGCTTGCGCTGCTTGCGGTCGCGGGTTGCGTACTGGTTGGCCTTGTCGACGGCCTGCGATGCAACCTTGAAGGTATTCTTGCGACGACCATAATAGCCTTTTGCGGCTTTGATGACCTTCTTGTGACGGGCGTGGGTTACGGTACCACCTTTAACACGTGACATGTGATCAGACTCCTATCAGCGGTCGTAGGGCATATAGCCCTTGACGATTTTGGCATCCGGTGCGCTCAGCGTGGTAACACCACGGGCATCGCGAATGAACTTCTTGGTGCGTTTGATCATGCCGTGACGCTTGCCGGCCTGTCCGGCGAGGACCTTGCCGGTCGCCGTCACTTTGAAGCGCTTCTTGGCGCTTGCCTTGGTCTTCATCTTGGGCATTTCCGTCTCCTTTATTCGGGTCGGTCGTGAACACGACTCGGCATGCCACTCTGGCCGGTCGCGCGTGTAGAGGCGCCGTTTACGAAAAGAGGGATTTGGTTGCAAGAGGCAATTTGCGCAGGAAATAGCGCTAGTGACCGAAAAACCGGATGCGGCCCAGCACGTCATAGATCGCCAAGGGAATTTCCGAAAGAGCATAACCGCCGGGTTTGACCTGAAACGCCCAGAGGACCAGAAGGCCCCCGGTCACCACCACCACAGCCGAGACCCGCGGCGGGCGACTGTCGCTATAGGCCGAAACCATCGCCGGGATCGATAGCCAAGCGAGAAAAAGGCCAAGAGCTAGCAAAAGGTTCGGATCGGCGGATATGGGCATGGATCATCCCGGATCGGTGTTGAAGATCAGCTTTTCGTCGCAGGGCGCCACGCGCAGAATATTCGTGGTGCCCGGCACGTTGAAAGGCACGCCAGCGGTGACGACGATCTGATCGGATTCGGTTGCAAATCCACCGGCGCGCGCGGCGCGGGCAGCACTTACCACGGCCATCTTGAAGCGGTTCAGCTCGCCCACCATGACGCAGGTACATCCCCAGCTCAGCGCCAGACGACGCGCCGTCCCACGCTGGGATGTCAGCGCGATGATCGGAACGCCGGGACGTTCCCGCGCGGTGAGCAGAGCGGTGGTGCCGGACTGAGTAAAGCAGCAAATCGCCTTGATATCGGTGGTTTCCGCGATTTCGCGGGCGGCGGCCACGATGCCGTCCGCGACGCCCGAGGCGCGCCCGCCCCGTGATGCGGCGATGATCTGCATGTAATTCGGATCGGCCTCGACCTCGATCGCGACGTTGTTCATCGTCGTGACGGCCTCGATCGGATAGGAACCGGCGGCGGATTCAGCCGAGAGCATAATCGCATCCGAGCCTTCGTAGATCGCTGTCGCCACGTCCGAAACCTCGGCCCGGGTGGGCATCGGGCTTTCGATCATCGATTCCAGCATCTGTGTGGCCACGATCACCGGCTTGGCGGCGGCACGGCATTTCCGGGTCAGGCGTTTCTGGATCGGCGGCACCGCGTGGACGGGCAATTCCACGCCCAGATCGCCGCGAGCGACCATGATCCCGTCGGAGGCCGCGAGGATCGCATCGAAGTTATCGACCGCAGACGGTTTTTCGATCTTGGAAAGGATCGCGGCACGGCCCTGCGCCAGCTCCCGCGCCTCTTCGACATCGCGGGGACGCTGCACAAAGGACAGGGCCAGCCAGTCGACGCCCAGCGAGCAGGCGAATTCCAGATCGTCACGATCCTTTTCCGACAGAGCCGCGACTGG
Organism: Heliomarina sp.; assembly: GCF_052826185.1. NCBI lineage: Bacteria > Pseudomonadati > Pseudomonadota > Alphaproteobacteria > Rhodobacterales > Roseobacteraceae > Heliomarina > Heliomarina sp. The sequence goes on from NZ_JBRBUI010000053.1 coordinate 106,249, forward strand.
CAGTACCACGTCGGGCACATTCACGCCCTTCCGGTTCGAGATCACACCGCCCGCCTCGACCACGCAGTTTGCGAAATCCTCGCCGCAATCCGTTACGCGTAGGCGGATCTTGCCGTCGTTGACCAGCAGGTGCGCGCCTTCTTCAAGGGCCGCGAAAATCTCGGGATGGGGCAGTCGGACACGGGTTGCGTCGCCTTCTGCAGGGTCGAGATCGAGCCGGAATTCCGCGTCCTGTTCCAGCATCTCCTCGCCATTGGCAAAAGTGCCCACCCGCAGTTTCGGCCCCTGAAGGTCGGCCAGGATGGCAATCGGACTTTCGAGATCCTTTTCGACCTGTCGAATGATCTTGTGTCTTTCGCGGATATCATCCTGTGTTCCGTGGCTCATGTTGAGGCGAAAGACATCGGCACCGGCCTCGTGCAGGGCACGGATCATCTCGTAAGTGTCGGATGCCGGTCCGAGTGTGGCGACGATCTTGACGTTTCTTGAGCGTTTCATTTTTCGGCTCTCCTCTGATCGCTACCCGTTATCGCAAACATAGTTGAAAACCTTATGACCCAATTCCCGTCGTGGAACAACTGGCGTAAGCCTTCGGTAAAAATCAGCACAGGCATATGACATATTTCCGTTTTCCATCCACGGCGAACCCCGTCCCGGGCGGTGGCTTGTGACCTCTGATCATACCCGCAACACCGTATCATCAGGTGTGAAACCAAAGCTAACTTGGCCTGCCGCAGGAATACATCGAACGACATATTGCCTATGACATAGGCGCCCGTGGCCTTTCCCTGCACGTTGCCCGGTTGCTGAACGGCCCGGTGATCGCATCGAGTTTTTCCCGCCTCGTGATCGATCCCACTCGCGGCGAGGATGCTTCTACATTGTTAATGAAACTTTACGACAGCACGATCATCCGGGCCACTCGTCACGCGGACGGGACGGAGCAGGGAAGGCGGCTGGACGCCTATGATCGCCCCTACAACCAAGCGCTGACGCAGCTCGCGGCGTGGCCGGACGCCGCAATCCTGTCGCCCGTGACCAGCGGCTTGCCAATCCGCTATCTAGGCGATCTGCCGGGTGATAGCATTGACAGGCATGCCACGCTGCCAAGGCGACCCGGGGTGGTAGTCGAGCTGCGAAACGACCTGATTGCGGGGGAAGAGGCGCAGTCCGGTTGGCGGAATGACTGGCACCGGTGCTGCAGCGGGCTATGACTGATGTCACCGGTGTTTCCGCAGGCGAAGTCTGACCGGGGCGCTGCCCCGGACCCCGGAATATTATCGGCAAGAGGAAAAACACCTGTAGCACCGGGGATGACATGGATAATGTCACGCCCTAGATCGATTAGGTGAAATGGAGGGTGAGATGGACAAGCAGACCGAAACCGAACTGGAAGCAGCGGCGTTCCGGCGTCTCAGGCTACATCTGATGCAGGATCGCACCGATGTACAGAATATCGACCTGATGAACCTCGCCGGGTTCTGCCGGAACTGCCTCAGCCGGTGGTACCAAGAAGCCGCGAATGAACGCGGCATCGAAATGGGCAAGGAAGAGGCGCGCGAGATCTTTTACGGGATGACGATGGACGAGTGGAAAAGTCAGCATCAGACCGAAGCTGGTGCCGAAAAGAAGGCCGCTTTTGAAACCGCCTTCGAAGAGAATGTGGCGCGGAAAGTCTGATACGGGATAGCTGGCTTTTCTGAAGGACGTCGTTCTTCAGGCTGTCCGCGCCCATATCCGGCGAATGAAGTCGGCGCAGTCCTCGGGGGCCGTAAGGGGCAGCATATGCCCGCGATCAGGAAGGAATTCGCAGGTCAACCCGTAGCGTTCCATGCTGCGCCCCTGTGTTTCAGGATCGAGCAGCGCATCTGCCGCGCCATAGAGAACGCCGCCGGGAACGGTCAGTTCACCGTAGCGCGCGACCTGCTCAGGAAGTGCTTTCTCGAGGGCCACCAGATCGCCCGAGGCGGCGACGAAGGCCCCGGGACGCAGGCCCAGAGCCGCACCTCCCCGGGTCAAGAAGTTATCGACCGGCGGTTCCGGCGAGAAGACATGCGCCAGAACTTTCTCGGCGCCGGCCCGTGCGAGTGGTGTCGCGACGGTCGAGGCCACAAGGCGGCGGGCGCGGGGGCTGCGCAGCTCAAGCCCTTTGAACACCGGATCCACTGCGTCCTGAACATGCGTCAGGGGCGCGATCAAGGCGATGGCTCTTGTCTTCTCCGGCCGGTCCAGTGCCATCGCAAGTGTGACCGCACCGCCGAGGGAGTGACCAACGATCATCGGATCCTCGATGCCTTTCGCATCGAGGAATTCCCCGATCATGCGGGCCTGTACGGGTAGCGCCGCATCTTCGTCGCGGTCTCGGTGCGAGTAGCCACAACCCGGGCGGTCAACCACGTAAACGTGGAAGTCCCGGGCCAGCATCCCGGCCATTGCATAAGTGAAATGCTGAAGCTGCCCCGATATCCCGTGGATCAGAACCAGCGGCGGTGCGCCCGGCTCTCCCATTTCGACGAAATGAATGGCACCGCCGTTTACGGGCCGAATCTCTCCGGCCTGCGGAACCATCGCGGACGCCGCCTTCGCAATATTCTGGGTCCAGAGGTAGAGGCCCAGAAGGAGTGCGATCAGCAAGAGCAGTAGTGCAATCACGAATGTCATGTCACGAGGGTTCCCGATCTGTCACGCAGCGATGGCCAAGAGCCAGTCCCCGAATGACTGTCTGCCCTGAAATCGTTCCTGCCGCCAACCGGTTTCGGCCTGCGCAGGCGATTGCTCCCTGCGCAGACGCCATTTTCGCTTAGATCGCGACCTTGCGGCTCTCGTCAAGATAGATTTCACGCAGCCGGGGGGCGACCTTGCCCGGCACACCGTCGCCGATGACCGTGCCGTCAATTTCAACGACCGGCATTACAAAGCTGCTGGCCGACGTGATGAACGCCTCGTCTGCGGCGCGGGCCTCTTCGATGGTGAAGCTCCGCTCTTCGACTTCCATCTGGGCTTCGCGTGCGAAACGCAATACGGCGGCACGTGTGATGCCATGCAGGATATCATTGGAAAGCGCGCGGGTGATGATCCGGTTATCCTTGACGATATAGGCATTGTTCGACGTGCCTTCGGTCACGAAACCGTCCTCGATCATCCAGGCGTCGTCGGCACCGGCCTTCTTGGCCATCATCTTGCCCATCGACGGATACAGCAACTGCACCGTCTTGATGTCGCGCCGTCCCCAGCGGATATCCTCGATCGAGATGACTTTCATGCCCTTTTTCGCCGCCGGACTGTCGGCAAGCCCGGGTTTGTTCTGGGTAAAGAGAACGATGGTCGGAGCGGTCGTTTCCGGATCCGGGAAAACGAAATCACGGTCACCCGGCGCGCCACGGGTGATCTGAAGGTAGACGAGCCCTTCGTCGATACCGTTCCGGCTCACCAACTCACGGTGGATCTCGAGCAGTTCCTCCTTGTTGGTGGGGTTGACCATGTCCAGTTCGGAAAGCGACCGTTCAAGTCGGACAGCGTGACCGTCAAAATCGATCAGCTTGCCTCCCAGAACGCTGGTCACCTCGTACACACCGTCGGCCATGAGAAAACCGCGGTCGAAGATCGAAACCTTGGCGTCTTCTTCGGGCAGATAGTCACCATTCACGTATACTGTTCGGGTCATCCCTGTCTCCTTATCCCCAGAGCGCCGCACTGGGCGGGTGCACTCCGGCCGTGTCAAATGTCAGAGGCGTGTCGCGGTCCTCGGCCAGCAGAAGCGGCCCGTCGAGATCGGTCACCACAGCGCCCTGCGCGACCAGCACGGCAGGCGCCATGGCCAGCGACGAGCCGACCATACAGCCCACCATCACCTTGTAACCCTCGGCCAGCGCGGCCTCGCGCAGCGCCAGCGCCTCGGTCAGCCCGCCGGTCTTGTCGAGCTTGATGTTCACGACGTCGTATTTACCTTTCAGCCCCGGCAGGCTCGCGCGGTCATGGCAGCTCTCATCGGCGCAGACCGGCACCGGGCGGTCCATACCGATCAGTGCGTCATCTTCACCCGCCGGTAAGGGTTGTTCCACCAGTTCGACACCAAGCCGCGTCAGATGCGGTGCCAGATCCGCGTAGACCTCGGCACTCCAGCCCTCGTTCGCATCCACGATGATCCGCGACGCCGGGGCTCCTGCGCGCACCGCCTCAAGGCGGGGCATGTCATCCGGTGTACCAAGTTTGATCTTCAGCAAGGGGCGCATCGCGTTCTTCGCGGCCTGCGCCATCATATCCTCGGGCGTGCCGAGCGACAGGGTATACGCCGTGATTTCCGGACCCGGTACAGGCAACCCCGCCAGTTCCCAGGCTCGCTTGCCCGACCGCTTGCATTCCAGATCCCAAAGCGCGCAATCCACCGCGTTGCGGGCGGCCCCCGCGGGCAAAAGCTCCATCAGCGCGTCCCGGGTCACATCCGCAGGCAGTGATCGGATCTCCGCCTCGACAGACTCCAGCGTCTCGTCATAACGCGCGTAAGGCACACATTCGCCACGACCGACAAAACCGCCATCCTCGACATTTACAGTCAGAACCTGCGCTTCCGTGCGGGACCCCCGCGAGATGGTAAACACCTGCGCCAGCTTGAATACATCGCGAGTCACATCGATTTTCATGGGCGCCCCATCCTTCTTTGGGTCATAAATATCCCCGCCGGAGGCTCCCGGCGGGTCAACTTGTTCTGTCCTCAGCGATTAAAGCGCAGCCAGCGCCTCGGCAAGCCGGTCCGCGTTCTGACGATAGGGATCGACAGTCGGAAGACCCATGTCCGCTTCAACCTTCGCAAGATAGGCCTCAGCCTCTTCATCACTCAGGTGCTGCGTATTGATCGAGATCCCGACCACTTCACAGGCAGGGTTGGCAACACGAGCCAGCGGCAGCGCGGTATCGCGCAGCGCTTCAAGCGTCGGCAGCTTGTATCCCGGCAGACCGCGCATATGCTCTCGGGTCGGCTCGTGGCACAGGATCAGCGCGTCCGGCTGACCGCCATGCACCAGCGCCATCGTCACGCCGGAATAGGACACGTGGAACAGGCTGCCCTGACCTTCGATGATATCCCAGTGATCGTCGTCGTTGTCGGGCGTCAGGTATTCAATCGACCCGGCCATGAAATCGGCGATCACGGCGTCCAGCGGCACACCGCCGCCGGTGATGAGGATGCCGGTCTGGCCGGTCGCGCGGAACGTGCTCTTCTTGCCCATCTTGCGCAGGGATTCATCCAGCGCCAGCGCCGTGTACATCTTGCCGACGGAGCAGTCTGTGCCAACGGCCAGAACCCGTTTGCCACTGCGCTTCTCGCCGTTGGCGATCGGATATTGTACCGTCGGGATGCGTACGTCGTGCAGGGTCCGGCCACATCCCTTTGCAACGGCCGCAAGGTCTTCTTCATTGCGCAGGAGGTTATGCAGACCCGAGGCCAGGTCAAACCCTTCTTCCAGCGCCTCTACCAGCACCTTTTTCCACGCCTGCGAGATGATACCACCCCGGTTGGCCACGCCGATGACCAGAGTCTTGGCACCCGCGGCCTTGGCTGCGGCCAGATCCATGTCCGGCAGCTTCATATCGGCCTTGCACCCTTCCATCCGGAACTGGCCAACCGCGTTTTCCGGTCTCCAATCCTTGATGCCCTGGGCGACCTTTGCAGAAAGCGGATCCGGCGCGTCGCCGAGGAAAAGAAGGTATGGGGTCTCGATCATTGCGGGTACTCCTTTGATTCGCCCGGACCATAAAAGAAGACGCGATCCAGTCGCTTGCATAAATCGGCGCAAGGGACCACCGAGGCGCAAGATTATTCGAAAAACCTGCTCAAGCGCCGCAAATTAATGCAGCTTGGCCTCACATCGGCAAGAGATGGCTGGCACACGAGGATACGCGCCTATCTCGCTACCTTTTCTCAGGCCCCTGCCCCACTCCAAGCCGGTTTATCCAAAAAAATCACGGCCAGGCCTCAATTCGACTTGTCGCGTCAGCAAGCACCGCTTGAAACGCTGCATCGCAGAAACATGTTGCGAACTATCGGGTAATTTTATAACCCAACCAACAGACAATCGAAAACTTTATTTCGCCAAGGAGTCCTCATGTCCTTCCGCCTCCAGCCTACCCCGCCGGCCCGCCTGAACCGATGCCAGCTTTTCGGACCGGGTTCGAACACGAAACTGCCGCCCAAGATGGCAGCAAGCGATGCGGATGTCATCAACCTCGATCTTGAGGATTCCGTTTCTCCGAATGACAAGGATCAGGCCCGCAAGAACATCATCGAAGCCATCAGCGATATCGACTGGGGCAACAAGACGCTGTCGGTGCGCATCAACTCTCTCGACACGCCTTACTGGTATAGGGACGTAGTGGACCTCCTCGAGCAGGCGGGCGACCGTCTCGACATGCTAATGATCCCCAAAGTCGGCTGCGCCGAGGATATCTACGCGGTCGACGCACTGGCCACAGCGGTCGAACGCGCCAACGGCCGCACAAAACCAGTCAAATTCGAAGTGATCATCGAAAGCGCGGCAGGCATCGCTCACGTAGAGGAAATCGCCGCCGCTTCCCCCCGGCTCGAAGCGATGAGCCTTGGCGCCGCCGATTTCGCCGCATCGATGGGCATGCAGACCACCGGCATCGGCGGCACGCAGGAAGATTACTACATGCTTCAGGAAGGCCAGAAATACTGGTCCGATCCGTGGCACTGGGCGCAGGCCGCCATCGTTGCCGCCTGTCGGACACACGGCTTGCTGCCTGTCGACGGCCCCTTTGGCGATTTCTCGGACGACGAAGGTTTCCGCGCACAAGCGCGCCGCTCCGCAACGCTCGGCATGGTCGGGAAATGGGCGATCCACCCCAAACAGGTGGCTCTGGCCAACGAAGTCTTCACCCCCGGAGACGAAAAGGTCGCCGAGGCACGCGAAATCCTCGCGGCGATGGAGGAAGCGACCCGCACCGGCGCCGGTGCCACGGTCTACAAAGGCCGGCTCGTCGATATCGCATCGATCAAACAGGCCGAAGTCATCGTCAAACAGTCCGAGTTAATCGCAGGCTGAGCAATAGCGCCGGTCACCTGCCGACCTCGGCAGTTGACCGGCGGAAATCTAGGATGCAGGGACCAGAGGCATATAGATCTCTGTCACCAGCTTCTCCGGCGCGGTATCGGCCGGCGTATTGAGGTATTTCTCGAAACAGGGTGAATCCGCCGCATCCCGGCCACTGCCGGTCAGCCATTCACCGAAAAAGAAATCATAAGCCTCTTGTAGCCCCGTGTAGGGCCCATGAAAGGTCAGTACCGCATATTCTCCGCCCGATAGCTCAACCTTTTCGAACGGCTCGGTCACATCGAATTGCTCAGGCACGACAGCCCCCGCATAGGATCGAAGATCCTCGACAGGCCTGCTTCGCGCGTCCTCGTAAAAAACACCGACCATTTCGCGCATCTGGGCCATCTGGCCACGCGCCGCGAGCGTCGCGGCAAGCGTCTCGAACGCGCGCGAGATTTCCTGATAAGCGCCCTTGTGCTCGATACCGGCAACTTTCCGTACCGCTTCCTCGCTCAGTCTTACTTCGTACGTCATGTCATTTTCCCTGCTATGGCTATCAAATTGAAGCGGTGGCAGAGCGCGACCGCGATCGCGGAACACACCCGGCGTTACGCCCATCCTTTCGCGAAAAGTCCGGGTGAAACTGGCTTGGTCAGGGTACCCGCATCTGGCGGCTATCTCTGACAGAGAGGCCTCTTCGAACACCAGCATGACCGAGGCCCGGTGCAAACGGATGCGCCGTGTCGTCTGCGCCAGCGTCTCTCCTGTCATCGCGGTCCAGATCCGATGCCAGTGAAACCGGCTCATCGACGCGACGTCTGACAGCGCATCAAGTGACAGATCACCATCGAGATTGTCGTGAATATAGTCCACCACACGGATCAGCCGGTTTTCATATGCCTGGGCCATCCAGTTACCCCCGTTGCTTCGCCCTTGCAGGTGACATGAAGCGCATTTGCAAATCTTGCCGAGTTGCAATCTCCTCGCCCAAGGACATATACGATGCGGGAAACAAGGATGAGCCAAGGCATGACACAGTATCTGGATTTCGAAAAGCCGCTTGCCGAGATCGAAGGCAAGGCCGAGGAGCTGCGCGCCCTCGGACGGGCAAACGAAGAGATGGATGTCGCCTCCGAGGCTGCGGCACTTGATGCCAAGGCCGCAACCATGCTCACCGACCTCTACAAGAGCCTGACGCCCTGGCGCAAATGCCAGGTCGCGCGCCACCCTGAACGGCCCCATTGCCGTGACTATATCGATGCGCTCTTTACTGAATTCACTCCGCTCGCGGGCGATCGCAATTTTGCCGACGATCTTGCCGTAATGGGCGGTCTCGCCCGTCTCGATGGCACCCCGGTCATGGTGATTGGCCACGAAAAAGGCTCGGACACCAAGAGCCGAATCGAACGCAATTTCGGCATGGCCCGCCCCGAAGGTTACCGCAAGGCGATCCGCCTGATGCAGATGGCCGGTCGGTTCAACCTGCCCGTCATCACCCTCATCGACACCACCGGCGCCTACCCCGGCAAGGGTGCCGAGGAACGCGGCCAATCCGAGGCCATCGCGCGCTCGACGGAAACCTGCCTGCAGATCCCCGTCCCGCTGATCAGCGTCATCATCGGCGAAGGTGGATCAGGCGGTGCCGTCGCTTTCGCAACAGCCAACCGTGTCGCCATGCTCGAACATTCTATATACTCGGTCATCAGCCCCGAAGGCTGCGCGTCAATCCTCTGGAAGGACTCCGAAAAGATGCGCGAAGCCGCCGAAGCCCTGCACCTCACGGCACAGGATCTCAAGACACTGGCCGTCATCGACGAAATCATCCCCGAACCCAGCGGTGGCGCACATCGCGGTAAATCCGCCGCCATGGAAAGCGTCGGCAAGTCGATCAAGGCGATGCTCAAGGAACTCGGCAAGAAGAAAGGCGCCGATCTGGTCGCCGATCGCCGCCAGAAATTCCTCAAAATGGGGTCCAAGGGCCTCGCCGCCTGACAGGCGAGGCAGCCCCCCTGACCTTACCCGCTTCTTTGGGTCAAAAATATCCCGGGGAATCCGCGCCTGCGCGGATGGGGCAGAGCCCCTCCCTCGGTCGCATCCAGCGCGTCAGCCGGTCAGGCGCGCCAGCGCAGCAGGCGTTTTTCGATCAGCCCAATGCCGGAACTCGTGAGAACACCAAGCGCAGAGAGAATGACCACCCCGGCAAAAAGCTTTTCCAGATCGTAAAGCGATCCGGCCTGAAGGATATATGCGCCGATACCATATTCCGCGCCAAGCATCTCTGCCGCGACCAGCAAGATGATCCCGATGGCCAGCGACACCCGCAGCCCTGACAGGATTCCGGGAAGCGCACCGGGTACGACGATCTTCCGCACAATGCTCCACCAGCTAAGCCCAAAACTCTGACCCATCCGGATCAGAGTCCGGTCGACGTTATCCACCGCCCCGTAGGTCGAGACCACAGTCGGCGTGAACGTCCCGAGCGCGATCAGGGCGTATTTGCTCGCCTCGTCGATACCGAACCAGATCACGAATAGCGGCAGCAGCGCGATCTTCGGAATCGGAAACAGGGCCGCGACAAGCGGCACCAGCCCGGCACGCGCGTAGCTGAACAATCCGATCAGCACGCCGACCGCCACACCAAGACTGACACCCAGAAGACTACCGACGACAAGCCGGGTCAGCGAAGGCTGCATATGCACCCAGAGCTGGCCGCTCTCGGCCAGAGCCCACAGCGTCTGTCCCACATCTGACGGGCGCGGCAGGGTCAGATTGCCGATCCACCCGGCCCGCGTGCCCCATTCGACGACAAGCAGCAGGGCAACGAACACCACGAAACCGATACCACGCTTGGCGACGGGGCGAAAACCACCCCCCCGGAATGGCACCTTGCGCGTGGGAACCTGCCCCGATTGGGCCAGTGTCGCATCAGACATCCAGCAACTCCTGATCAGCCGCCATTGCTTCCTGCTTCATCAGCGACCAGAGATGCGCCTGCACCTCGTCAAGCCCGGCATGACCGTGATGGCGCTCTTCCAGCGGCAGATCGATTTCGATGATTTCGCGGACCTTGCCGGGACGGCGCGACAATACGGCAATCCGATGCCCAAGCCGCACAGCTTCGGCGAGGTTGTGCGTCACATAAACCCCGGAAAACGGCTGCCGCGTCCAGAGGGCGAGCAGATCGTCCATCAGCAACTCGCGCGTCTGAGCGTCCAGCGCCGAGAGCGGTTCGTCAAGCAGCATGACCGCCGGTTTCACCGCAAGCGCGCGCGCAATGGCCACCCGCTGCTTCATGCCGCCGGAAAGCTGCCTTGGCAGCGCCTTGCGAAAATCACTCAGCTTGGTACGTGCCAGTACATCTTCGATGATCTCGTCCGCCTCACGGCCGCGAATGCCGTGATCTTCCAACACGAGAGAGATATTGCCACCGACACTGCGCCAAGGCAGGAGCGCGAAATCCTGAAACACATAGGTGAGCGGGTTCAGACAGCCTTCTGGCGAGTCTCCCACCTGAAGGACCTGACCGGCATCGGGCCGCTCTAAACCGCCGATCAGGCGCAGCAGCGTAGACTTGCCGCAGCCCGAAGGGCCGATGATGCAGAGTATCTCTCCGGCCGGAATGGAAAGCGATATATCCTGTAATACCGGCATGCCGGCATAGTGATGCGTAATCTGTTCGAGAGCTAGTTTCATGGCAGGATGGGGCAGGCCACAAATGGCCCGCCCGGTCAAGCCCTAGATCATTTCCACATAGCTGGAATCGACGAGCGTCTCGGTGGAAATGCTGTCCTTGATCAGACCTTCCGACTTGAACCAGTCCACCTGATCCGTGACCGACCCCATATTCAGTGCCGCATTCGCGTTGATCCGCATCGCGCCGTTGATGATCGACTTGCTGGCCTTTTCGTAGGGATCGTCCGCGTAAACATATTTGTGAATCAGCTTCACCATGTCTTCCATGCCCGCCTCGTCGGTGGTTTTGTCCACCAGCGCGGCATTGAAATCCGCCGCCCCCTTCGAGAACGCACGCAGGAATGCTTCGGTCTTGGCGCGTTCGTTCTCAGCATTCTCTGCCGAGGTGAATACCGTCGTCACCTGATAATTGGGCAGGTAATCCGCGACCATGCCGATATGCTTGACAGCGCCGCCACCAACAAGCGCCTTGCCGATATGTGGCACGATGGTCCAGGCATCGACCTGTCCCGATTTCATCGCGCCGATAATGGCACCGACCTTTTGCAGCGGCTTAAAGGACATTTCGGCGTTTTCGGCCTGGGCAATCTTGGCGCCCATGTAATGGAAGGACGACCCCGCCTGCGTTACGGCAAAGCTCTTGCCATCCAGCTTGTCCGGCGCGGTCAAACCAGCATCGTAAGAAGCGTTCGAGGCAAGGATCATCTGGCCGTCGATCCCCTGCTCTTCGCTGAGCGCACCGCCGATCACCTTGGCCGCGCCTTTTTCGGCAAGGCTGATCAAGCCGCCGGTGATCGAGGTCACACCGAAATCCGCATCACCCGAAGCAATCGCCACAGCCATCGGCTGCGCTGCCTGGAAAAAGCGGAAATCGACATCCAGACCTTCTTCGCTAAAATACCCGCGCTCAAAGGCGACGAAGCTGGCGGCGTGGCTGGTAAAGCGCAGCGCACCCACGGTCATCTTCGTATTGGCCAGTGCAGGCGTCCCAAGCATCGGCAGCGTCGCGGCACCGCCCATCAATCCAAGCGCACCGCGCCGAGTGAAATTCGTCATGAGTCTTCCTCCCAAAGTCGCTTTGCCCCCGAAATGAAGGCGGATATTCCGGCGCGACCCTAAATCGCGACGCCGAGAGGTGCAATTGCAATAGAGTCGGGGAAAGTGTTGACCTATCTCGGGAAAAGGAAGCTCACGATAATCCGCGCGCCCCAGTCATCCGGCCCGTTCGCGGTCGTATCCGCCCAATAGCGGACCCCGCCGCCGATGCTGACAAGGTTCGATCCGATTTTGGTTACCTTGGTGACCGTGAAGTTGATAGGCACACCGCTGTCATCCGTCGTCCAGTCGTACGTGGCCTCGGAGTTCACGGTAAAGGTCCAGGCGTTTGGCGTGGAATAGCTCAGGAAAGGCTGGAAAAAGGTCGAATCGATCTCGGTATCGCCATCGACGTCCCAGAGATGGTTAGCCAAGGCCCCTATTGTCCACGGGCCCGCCTGTTTCAACACGACGCCTGTGATACCGGCCGCGAACTCATCCGCGCTGAGGTTGTCACCCCCTGTCGGCAGCAGGAAAGCAGGACCAACCCCCCAGATCAACCCACCGGCAGTCGGTGCCTTTGGCGAGAAAAAGAAGCTTTGGGTGATGTCGCCAAGGCCGGACTGAGATGTGCCGGGAATAACATCCTTTTGATCGATAAACGGGATGATCGTGCGTGAGATCAGATTCCAGTTCTCACCGATGGAAATAGGGATCACCGGCTGGAAATTGACAAAGCTGCGAGAGCCGTCGCCATTCGGCCCATACCCTTCGTCATAGTTGAACTGGTAGGGAACGCTGATCAGCGCCGCGACCGGGTTGCTCAACTGTTTCGCAAGATCCTGCGCGTCCTGCGCCGCGGCAGGTCCTATGGAAAGCAGCGATGTAACGGCGACGACTTTCAGGAAATCCGGACAACTCATTGCGCGCCTCCAAATAGCTCAAATCAACCTTGGGTAGATTTAGCCACAAGTTGCCTTAGCGCGATAGCCCTTTGTTAATAATTTCTTAACAGTTTCGTCCGGCCCAGCGAATTGGTCTATGTTGTCAGCAGCCGCAACCCCTGCGTCACATCGGAGCGCACCGCGAGGCGAAGCCCCGGTTCATCACCGGACTTGAGCGCCGCGATGATGAGCTTGTGGTAGTGTGGGGGGTCGGTCCGTTTCAGACGACCGTATAGCGCCCGCATGGTCGGGCCCAGCTGCAGCCAGACGGTTTCTGCGATGGCCAGCATCGCCGGGGCCTGCGCCCGCAGATAGAGAGTGCGATGGAATTCGAGATTTGTGCGGATATACCCGACCGCATCGCGGTTCACGACGACTTCGCCAATCGTGTGGTTGATGGATTGCAGCCGGTCGATCAGCGCCATATGCGCCCTTGGCAAGGCCCGGCTGGCCAGCTCGACTTCGAGCAAGGCCCGCAGCGCGGCGAGTTCCTCGATCCGCTCGTTGCTAAGTTCCGGGGTGGACACCCGCCCCGAACTTGAAAGAAACAGAGCGCCCTCGGCCACCAGTCGGCGAACGGCTTCACGCGCGGGCGTCATCGAGACATCGTATTCCCGGCCGATACCCCGCAGGGTCAGAGAGGCGCCGGGCGCGATTTCCCCATGCATGATGCGTGTGCGCAATGCACGGTAAACGCGTTCATGCGCTGCGGGAAAGGCTTCGGTCAGACGCGGGTTCATCATGTCATCCGGTTTGTGATCACAGTTGCGTCACAAGTCAACTATCCGAATCGAAGCGATAGCGATGCAGCTTGTTCCCCTCGCTCCGCAGCCATGCCCGGGGTGCGGCATAGGGTCCGTACAGATTTTCCACCACGGACCAGAAAGCCGGAGAGTGGTTCATTTCTGCAAGGTGGGCCACCTCGTGCGCGGCGACGTAATCCAGAACGTCGGCAGGCGCGAGAACCAGCCGCCAGGAGAACATGAGATTCCCCTCCGAGGTACAAGACCCCCAACGCGACCGTGTATCGCGCAGAACCAGCCGCGCATATGGCCGCCCCAACCGCGTCGCGTACCCGTCACATGCCGCCGCGAGACGATCGCGCGCCCGAACTTTCAGCCAAGCCTGCAATCTCGGCCCGACCGGCCCTTCTGGCACGCCAAGTGTCTCATCTTGCAAAACAATCCGACGCCCTTTGATGTGCAGGATTTCCCGCGAAATTCCGTTTACGGGGAGCGCAACGCCCGGCCCGACGCTCACGTCTTCTTCGCGCCGGTCTAGATGCCCGAGAATCCAGTCCTGCTTTTGTCGCGCAAAATCGAGCGCTTCGGATTCCGGCGTGCCATTGGGCAGGGTCAGGGTCACACGACCGTCAAGCTGCGATATGCGCAACGTTATCCGCCTTGCCCGTGCGGAACGCCGCATCACGATTGGCACGCCCGGAACGCCCGGCAGATGATGTTTGCCCAAGATGGACCCCCGAATATGTTCAAAGGCTTTGACAGTACCTACGTCATATGGCAAGCGACCGGAATCGTCGATATGACCAGATGCAATTTCAAGGGGACGCCAATGCCCAAGGAAGAATGGGGTACAAAGCGCGTTTGCCCGACAACGGGTAAACGGTTTTACGACCTGAACCAGAATCCGATCGTCAGCCCGTACACGGGCGAGGTGGTCGAAGTAGACAATGCCAAGGCGCGCATGATCGCCGCCGACGCCGAAGATGCCGCGACAGCAAAGTCGAAAAAAGCGATGGAGAACGATGACGAAGTCGTTCTGGACGATGATGATGTTGACGTGGACCTCGGCGACGATCTTCTTGAAGATGAAGACGACGACGATGATGTTTCGCTCGACGAAATCGCGGACGTCGCCAGCGACGACGACGATTGAAGAAAACCTGCGCTTGGGCGGAATTTTTCGCTTGAACCCGCCCAAGCTTGCGCCTATTCAGCGGCGCACACAATCGGGGCCTTAGCTCAGCTGGGAGAGCGCCTGCATGGCATGCAGGAGGTCAGGGGTTCGATCCCCCTAGGCTCCACCATATTTCCAGTCTCAAGAAAACAGTGGTTAGCGGACCTTAGCCGCGTGTGCGGATTGGAATGAGCATTTTCAGCCAATTCCGACGCCCTGAAGGCAAAAAACAACCCGACAATGTTGGTTAGTATGACACCAGAGCCTGCGCTTGGACCGCCGTATTGCAGAAGTGGCAGAGGCGCTGGATCAGATCATCCGTGAAGTTACAAACGGTATGATCCGGGCGTCCGGTTGGTCCATTTGTGAAACGCTCGGTGGAAGTTCGACGGCGCAGAAAAACCGGTGTCAAAGGCGATCTGTTCGATGCTGTCCGTTCCTTGCTGAAGCGCTCGGATAGCGATGTCACGGCGCAGAGCGTCCTTTATGGATTGAAAGGATGTCCCTTCCTCTTTCAAGCGGCGATTTAGCGTCCGGGGCGTGATTTTCAGTGCGTGAGCCGCGTCCGGAAGTTGGCAGCTCTGCCATGTCTCTCCGTAGAGAAAGGCGCGGACGCGGAGGCTGTTCGTATGGGCGCGTGAGCCAGTGAAAATCCAGTCACGCGGCGCACGTTCCAGGAAGACGGATGCTTCGGTGGGTCTGCGAGTGACCGGACGGTCGAATTGGCTTGGATCGAATAATATGCTGGTATGCTGTGCGTCAAACGCGACCGGACAGGGAAAGACAACCGCGTAATCTGCGGCGAAATCCGGACGGGAAAAGGCAAAGCGAACCTCATGCACCGGCGTTTCCACCCCGCCCAACCAAGACAGAAGCCCATGCGCCAATTTGAGGATCAGCATGTGACCAAATCGCTGGGGCTCGGTGTGCGGGGAGTAAGGAATCAATGCCAGTTCCACCTGCTTTGGACTGCTCCGCAAATCCAGGCGAAAATCATCCAGTAGCAGATTCCAGAACGTCGAGAACCGAAACAGTGCTGAGAGCATGCTGCTCGCCTCACGCTGTACGGTCAGGAGGTGCTGCAACGCGCGTGGTCGGATCGCGCGGCTCCAGAGCCCCATCATTTCATCGCCGGTGGCCGGCGCGGCCTGCTGATACAGAGTGGCGATTTCTTCGAGCGTGATGCGCTGTGTCGACGCCATCGGACTGGTCTGCAGTCCAGAGCTTTCCAAAAGGGAGGTCATCTCTACCGAGGTGCAACGGGACCGAAGAGCATCGAGCCAGTCCTCGATGAAACCCGCTGAAACGGTCGTCAGGGAGATTGGGTCATGATTGGTCATAAAGGTTTTTATGTCGTGATCGGATACAAATTTGGCAAAAAATGAACTTATTGGCAAGTTACGGAAGTAGTAGGAGGCAAGAAGCCATAGTTTCTGTCGGAGAATCCGTCATGTCCTATCAACCGCCCGTGCAGGATCTGATGTTCTGTATCCAACACCTGTCTCACTGGGAAAAGGTTTCAGCGCTCGAGGCGTATTCGGATTGTGCGCTGTCGGATATTGATGCTGTGCTTCAGGGTTATGCCCGGTTTTGCGCCGAGGAAGTCGCACCGTTGACCCGGATCGGCGACACAGTAGCGGCCCGGTTTGACAAGGGTCGGGTGACCATGCCCGAGGGCAACGCGCGGGCCTATAACCGGTTTGTAGAAATGGGATGGCAGGCGCTGACCCATCCGGGCGAGTATGGCGGCACAGGGCTGCCGCGTGCCGTTGGCGCGGCGGCGGTCGAGATGTTGAACGCCGCTGACATGAGCTTTGGTCTCTGCCCGCTGCTTACCGACGGTGCGATTGAGGCGCTGCTGCTGACCGGCTCAGAGGAACAGAAAGCCACCTATCTTGGGCCTCTGATCGAAGGCCGCTGGTCCGGCACAATGAACCTGACCAAACCGCAGGCGGGCAGCGATCTGGGCCGGGTGGCGACAAAGGCGATGCGGCGCCCAGACGGCACTTATGGCGTCACCGGTACCAAGATTTATATCACCTATGGTGCCCATGACCTGACCGAGAACATCATCCACCTGGTGCTGGCGCGCACACCGGATGCGCCCGACGGACCCAGGGGGTTGAGCCTCTTCATCGTGCCACAGAAACTCGTGGAACCGGACGGAACGCTTGGCAGTGCGAATTCTGTCAACTGTGTGAGCATCGAACATAAGCTGGGTGTGCGCGCGAGTCCGACCGCCGTGCTGAACTACGACGATGCCACAGGTTTCCTGATAGGTGAGGAAAACCGCGGCCTCGAATACATGTTCATCATGATGAACGCCGCGCGGTTTTCGGTAGGCGTGCAGGGCGTTGCGATGTCCGAGCGGGCCTACCAGCGGGCGCTGGCCTATGCACGCGACCGGGTCCAAAGCCGTCCGTTGAATGGCCAAAGCAAGGACGCCGTCCCGATTATCGACCACCCGGATGTCCGCCGTATGCTCCTGCGGATGCGCAGCCTGACAGAGGGCGGACGGGCGATGGCGGCGGCAACCGCGGGACTGCTGGACGTCGCGCATCACAAAGGTGATCCGGAAATGGTATCGCTTGCCGAATTCATGGTCCCGCTCGTCAAGGGCTTTTGCTCCGAACGTGCGGTCGAGGTCGCCTCGCTGGGCGTGCAAATCCACGGCGGCATGGGTTTTATCGAAGAGACCGGCGCCGCGCAGCACTACCGCGACGCCCGCATTCTGCCGATATACGAAGGTACAACGGCCATTCAGGCCAACGATCTTTTGGGACGCAAGGTGATGCGCGACGGGGGCGAAACCGCCCGTCGGTTCGCAGCACTCATTGCGGAGACCGAAGCGCAGCTTGCGGGCGGTGATGCCTCGGCGCAGGCGATCGGCACAAGCCTCGCGCAGGCGCGCGGCGCACTTGAGGCCGCGCTGGATTGGCTTCTGGAGAATAGCCGCAAGGATATCGACGCGGCATTCGCGGGCTCTGTCCCCTTCCTTATGCTGACCGGCACATTGGCGGCGGGATGGAAACTCGCCCAAGGCACTCTGGCGGCGCAGTCCGCGCGCGACGCCGGGCAGGACGCCGCGTTCATGACCCGGAAAATCGCCACAGCCCTTTTCTATGCCCAGCACGTTCTGCCCGAATGTGCCACCGAGCAAGCACGCATCCAGCACGGCTCTCAAAGCCTGTTGGACGCTGCTTTCGCCGATTAATCCCTGGAAAGGACCCGACCCATGAATGACGTCGTGAACCCCGACACCTACGAAAGACTCTCGATTTCCGCGCGCGACAACGGTCTCTATGTCGTGTCGCTGAACCGCCCGGAAAAACGCAACGCTCTGGATGTGGTCACGATCGAGGAACTGATCCGCTTCTTCAGCGGGGCGCGAATAGCGGGCGTAAAGGCCGTTTTGCTGGCAGGCGACGGTGATCACTTCTGCGCCGGTCTTGATCTGGTCGAACATTGGAAAGCAGACCGCAGCCCTGATGACTTCATGCATGTTTGCCTGCGCTGGCACGAAGCCTTCAACAAGATGGAATATGGCGGTGTTCCGATTATTGCCGCGCTGCAGGGTGCGGTTGTCGGCGGCGGTCTGGAACTGGCCAGCGCCGCCCATGTGCGCGTGATCGACCCTGGCACCTATTTCGCCCTGCCAGAGGGCCAGCGCGGCATTTTCACCGGAGGCGGCGCGACGATCCGGGTGTCCGACATGATCGGCAAGTATCGCATGATCGACATGATTCTGACCGGCCGCGTGTATCAAGGGCAAGAGGCCGTCGATCTGGGGCTGGCGCAATACATCACCGAAGACGGCGGCAGCTTTGCAAAGGCGATGGAACTCGCGGACAAGGTCGCGCAGAACCTGCCCCTGACGAACTTTGCGATTTGTTCGGCAGTCAGCCACATGAACAACATGTCCGGCATGGATGCCGCCTATGCCGAGGCCTTCGTGGGGGGTATCGTCAACACCCAGCCCGCCGCACGCGAACGGCTTGAAGCCTTCGCCAACAAGACCGCAGCCCGCGTGCGGCCCAACAGCTAAGCCAAGCGTACCCGGGTCGGGATCACATTTCGAAGGCAGGGGCAATTCAAGTTCTTCTGTCTCGCATGCCTACTTGCGTTGTGTCGAAAGCCTGCGCGGAGCGCACACGGCAGCAACTTGTGGCAACATACGGCGCAGATTGTGAAACGAGGCCTGGTGCCTTTGTTGCCACAAAACTACGGCATGCTCGGCCGCAGTGTTCCGACGATTAATATCCCCGACCCGTAGGGTATTTTGGCATCCGTTAAACGCACTGCAATAGAAGTCCTGAACCACCTCGCTATTCTTCATATCAAGACGACCTGATTTACGTGAGCACCGAACGCCTGTTTCGAAGGGTCGGTTTGCAATCGCTCGATTTCAAGGTCGACGCGAACTTTGCTGAAAGCCGAAAAGTCCAAGTAGTCCTAAGGCAAGCAGCGTTATCGAGGCAGGCAGGGGTACTTGCGAGGGGTTGGGTGGCACGGTCCCCGTCCCTCCAGTGAAGTTCAATGTCCGTGTTTTGCCATTGATCGCAAAATTTGTCGTTCCAAAAATCACGCCTTCGATGGTCGGCACAAAGGCATACTGGAACTGGCAGGACTCGCCTGGGGCGAAAGTCTTTCCGGCACAGTTCTGAGAACCAGGGAAATTACCGCCCGGAACAGCACCGCCTGCAAAGTTGGGCGAAAGAGTAGCACTGCTGACGTTAGTGATGGTGACGAATTGCGGAGCCGACATCTGGCCGATCAAGGTCTCACCGAAATTAAAGCTGAGCGGCGTCACAAGGAACGGGTCTATCCCGTTGCCCTGGAAGTTCAGCGAGTAGGCAGCGCCGTCGATTGCGAAATTGGTCGTTCCTGAAACCGATCCCTCGCCTCCCGGTGCAAACTGGTAAGTGAACTGGCAGGACTCGCCCGGCGCGAAAGTCTTACCGGCGCAGTTCTGCGAACCGGGAAAGTTACCGCCCGGAACCGCGCCCCCTGCGAAATTTGGCGACTGTACGTCGCCGCTGACATTCGTGATCGTCACGCTCTGGGCAGGCGAGGTCGCGCCAACATGCATGTCGCCAAAATTGAAGGACCGCGCTGTCACAAGAAACGGGTCTGCATCCGTGGTCCCCCCGATTCCAGTGAACGAGAGTGACATCGCCTCGCCGTCGATTGCAAAGTTAGTAGCGCCCATAATCGGGCCTTCTGTCTGCGGCGCGAACCGGTATGTAAATTGACAGGATTCGCCCGGCGAGAACGTCTTACCGGCGCAGTTCTGCGAGCCGGGGAAGTTACCCCCCGGGACAGCGCCCCCCGCAAAATTTGGCGACAAGTTTGCATTGCTGACATTCGTGATCGTCACAACCTGCGGAGCAGACTCAGATCCTACGGACACATTCCCGAAGTCGAATGAAGTCGCCGTCGCCAAAAAAGGACTTATTCCGTTGCCTTTGAAATTGAAACCGTAAGTCTCAGCATCGACGGCAGCACTGGTTGAGCCCGAAACTTTACCCAACGTCTGTGGCGTAAATCGATAAGTGAATTGGCACGACGCGCCGGGCGCGAGTGTCACGCCTGCGCAGTTTTGTGAGCCGGGAAAGTTATTCCCCGGCACCGCGCCGCCAGCGAAATTGGGTGAAACCGGAACGTCACCTAAGTTGGTAAAAATCACTTCCTGAGGCAACGACGTGTCGCCGACCGCGACATTGCCAAAGTCGAAGGATACGGGCGTAACCTGGATAGAAGAAGCGCAGACCGACGTGGCCGTGAGAAATCCAAAAGACCACATTACAAACGAAAATCTGAACATACTTCCCCCCAAATCACTTGCGATGAGCCACACGCCCCAATCGCTCAATTTCAAAAATAAATGCTGTCTTTGCTGGTCGTCACAAAACTTGTGTATGTATTCAAATGAACAGAGAACGTGTCCACCTGAGGCGATTTCAAAGAACAATACTCTAATGGACACCCGTCGCTACTTTAGCACGGGCTCGCGTTACCAGCCAAAAAAATTTGACTTCTTTTTCCAAGAGAGAGCATATGGCAGACACGCGTCCCCTCTGCAGGTGACTGATCTATCTTTGGGTCCGTCGTTTTAGCCGCAAAAAACATGCAATCGTGATAGTTCTTGGAACGGACGGACAGAGAGCAAGCGCTTTTTCACAACCAAGCCTACTCGGCGGGTCCTTCCGTCTAGAGGGCGCGCCGCTGGCGTCTGGAAGACCTTTCCGTCCTCCGTGCGGCAAAGGACGATGGCGTAGCTGCATACATCATTGCGATGCTCAGGCCGCAGCCGGACGACAAATCCGCTATTTAGCCAGACTAATCACTTCTTCGATTGCTTTTTGGGAACGTTTGCAGGATTTGTTTTGTGTCTTCACCTGTCTTGCACTCAGCTTTGGCACCGAATCTTCCCCCCATCGAGCATATGGTAACTAGTTGGCAACATTTGTTTTTTGCTACATGTGGTTACCATATCAGACAAGATGAAACGAATTTTCGACAGACCCAGGCTCCACCAAACCTCCCTTTTACAGCACCAGATAACTCTGCCTTTGTTGTCAGAGAATATGCCTCGACCGCGCAGAATGATGCTGTTTTACTTATCAAAATTCATGCAGCCTTGATCCACACCTTTCGGCGTGTTGATCGCTTCGCTGCCCTCCACCTTTCAAACATTAGGATGCCCCATGAGCGACCATTTCTTCGTCGTGACGGGCGGCCCCGGTGCGGGCAAGACCAGCCTGATCACCGAGCTCGCTCGCCGCGGCTTTCACACGATTTCCGAATCTGGTCGGGCGATCATTCGCGAGGAGATGGCGATCGGTGGTATCGCCCTACCGTGGGCGGATCGCACGGCCTACGCCGAACGGATGCTGCAACAAGACCTGCACGCCTACAGCGCCGCGCAGGCGCTCCCAAGTCCTGTGATCTTTGACCGCGGCATTCCCGACATCATGGGCTACCTGACCCTATGCGGGCTTCCCGTGCCGCCATACGTCACCGCAGCGGCCGAGAAAACACGTTACAACCGTAGCGTCTTTCTTGCGCCGTTCTGGGATGCCATTTTCGAACAAGATGCCGAGCGCAAGCAGACCCGCGCCGAGGCTGAAGCAACCTGCACTATCTTGCACGAGACCTATACTGCACTCGGGTACGAGATCACTGAGCTGCCATTTAAGGACGTTGTAGATCGCGCCGACTTTGTCGCCGCGCATCTGTTGAGATGAGAGATTAGACAAGCGCTTGCATTGCCTACTTGCAGGTTTCCTCGGGAAGCCAAATAGCAGCTAACTTCGGTCTCATAGCGACAGCTTCCGGGATGGAAGGTCAGAATTCAGCCCAGCTGTCGCTGCCCGAATCGCTCATTTTTGTTTTGCAAACGCTAACTACCAAGACTTGGAAGGGTTACCACGACGATCAGGCCAGGATGGTTGTCTACCAGCATGACCGTTCCACTGTGTTTTTCGACAATCGCGCGGACGAGCGCCAGTCCAAGGCCGCTTCCCGGTTTGGACCGGCTGGGATCAAGCCGTAGGAAGGGTTCGAAAACGCTCTCCCTTTGCACCTCGGGAATGCCGGGACCTTTATCCGCCACCGCCAGCCGGATGATACTGTCCGATCGGTTCAGTGTGACGGAGATGACATTGCCGATGGGGCCGTGGGTAACCGCATTCTGTATCAGGTTCACCAACATCTGCTGAAGCATCTGGACGTTACCCTTGATCACGTAGTGCTGACCTTGCTCGACATCGAATGACAGGCTCTGTCCTTCGTCCTCCGCGATCAGCGCGAAAGTCTCGACCAGCTCAATCACCAGATTTTCCAGATCAACATCGCCGGTCAGATGCTCACCGCCGGCCGCTTCTATATGGGAAAGCTGCAGGTATGAATCGAATATGACGCGCATGTTTTCGAGCTCATCCTGCGTGTCGGTGAGCGCCTCGGTCGGATCCTCGCCCTGATCCGCCATCTCCAACGCTTTACCCAGCGAAAGATAAGCACGGCCGAGCGGTGATTTCAGATCGTGCGCGGCGGCGGCGGCCGTGTTTCGCGTCGTTGCGATCAGTCGAGACAAGCGATCGAGATGCAGATTCATCTGATGTGCGATCCGGTCGATCTGCGTCGTTCCCCCATTTTCAGATATCCGAACCGCCGTGTCCCCTTCGCTGGTTTTCGACAGGGCGGTTTCAATGTCCTTCAAACGGCGAAGACTCTTATGGCTCAGATAATATCCGACCGACAGCATCGTCAGAACCACGATGAACCCGCTCAGCGTCAAGGCCCGAAAAACCAGGATCTGCGTGCGGTAGAGCAGGTCAAGCCGCTGCCCGACAACAAGGATGCCGTCCTCCAAAGGGCCAGAGAAGTAGACGTAGTCGTTGGTGAGATCCTCGGGCGATGCGGCAGCATGCTCGAGCTTCCCAACCTGCAGTCCGTCGCCTTCCGGCCGAGTCATGATGTTCCCGGCGACCAGAGTATCCGCTGCCCCGAACAATGAAACTGCGTGATGTCCGCCCGTCGCACCCCGTGAAACGTGCGCGATCGTCCGCACTACGTGGTCCTGCCCTTCGTTTGCATGGTCGGTGGCGATGATGTTCCAGCGTTGCTGCACATCGTCGCCGAGTTCAGCGATCAGGCTTCGCTCAACGTAGGTCAGCGTGACCCAGCCGAACAGCACAAGCACCAAAATAAAAACGAAAGCGGACCGCAAAACCGCCGAAAACGCGGCCCCCGAAAGGACGTCACCGCGGTCCATGCATCGAATACCCGGTATTGCGGATCGTGTGGATCAGCGGCGTGTCGAACGGTTTGTCGATCTTGGCGCGCAATCGGCTCATATGTGTTTCGACCACGGTGGTGCTGGGTTCGAAGTTAAAATTCCAGACACGTTCCAGCAGCAACGTACGGGTCACGACCCGCCCGGCATTGCGCATCAGGATTTCGAGGATGGCAAATTCCTTGTTGTGCAACTCGATCAAATTACCTTGGCGCCTCGCGGTGCGGGAGAGGAGGTCGAGCGCCAAATCGTATACTGTAAGGGTGGATACCACGCTTGTCTCGGACTTGCGGCGGACGATGGCGTCAATCCGGGCGACAAGTTCCGAGAAGTGGAACGGTTTGGTCAGATAATCATCACTACCTGCCGCCAGACCTTCGACGCGGTCGTCGACTTGCCCCAAGGCGGTCAGGAAAAGCACCGGCACGGCTTTCTTTGACGCCCTGAGTGCCTTGAGCACCGAGAGGCCGTCCATCCCGGGAAGCATGCGGTCAAGGATCGCCATGTCGCAGTCGTTGTAGAGACAGTAGCTGAGCGCGTCCCGGCCATCGGCAACGTGATCGACGGAATGACCGTGTTCCGCAAGGCCGGAAACGATATAGTCGGCAATTTTGGTATCGTCTTCAGCCAGCAGAATTTTCATCGAGGTCCGTCTCCTTGCGGCCATCTAATTGGAATCCGTCCGGCTGTGCCAGCGAAACAGCTTCCTTTGCACAGAAGTAAGGTTCGCGCGAATTTCGGGCGATGCTGGAAGCTTAGGGTCATCTCGTTCCCGACAGACCGAAGGGAAACCAAGGAGCGCCCCCAAATGCAGACCTATATGACCAATCTGAAGTCACCGATGCGTACAGGTGGCAAGCGGACGAGCTTCAAGCGGCTGAAACTTGTCGGCACAATTCTTGTCGTGATTGGCCTGCTGGCCATTCTGCTCCCCCAGTTCGCCACGGTCGCGGCAGAGGTGCTCGTCGCATGGATGCTGACGATCTGGGGCGCCGTCGGTCTTTGGTTTTCACTTGCGATAAGACCAGCGCCAGAGTGGCGTTATGGCTTTGCGGCCTTTGGCATTTTGTTTCTCGTCGGTGTTGCGTTCGTCCTGTTTCCGCTCGCAGGCATAGCCGCGTTGACCGTTCTGATGATGCTGTCGTTCCTGATGGAAGGCATTCTCTCCATTCTCTTCGGGCTGCGCAGCAGTGCATATGTGCCGAACTGGGGCTGGCTCTTGTTCAGCGGGCTGTGCTCCTTTGTTGCTGGCGTCGTGATCCTGTTCGGCTGGCCCTGGACTGCAAGTTGGACGCTGGGCCTGATGATGGGCTTGAACTTTTTTTCGACCGGCTTGTCGCTCGTCATGCTTGGAACTCGGCAAGTGCAGTAAAATGACACCAATTGCGCGGATGCTTTGCGCCGCCCCCTTTGATCGCCGGACGCTCATCCTGCTCAATTTCCTAGTGTCCTTCTTAAAGGTATCTCAGAGCACCTCCCTAATGCTGAGCCGTGGCAGCAAGGACACCGAGACCAAAGGCGCGCAGGGAATGAATCCCGGATTAACCACAATCCAAACCGGAGAAACGCTTGCTGCCTGAAAACAACGATCACTGGTTTTCGGTGGATTGGGGAAAGCTCTTGGTGATTTCACTAATCTGGATCGACATTTTCAAGGAAGGCATAGATGGCCGAGATTAAGACCCAGACCTTCATGTCGTCTGTTTTGCGCGTGATCGAACATCCAATATTTAAGATCGCAATTCCCGCTCTCGTCGGTCTAATTGCCTTGGTAGTTTTGCACAAGCTGGCCAGCCATATCCGATTGGAGGACGTAAAGGCCGATGTCGCTGCGGCTCGCCCTTCGGTGCTCCTCGCGGCCTTGGCCTGCACCGTCATGAGCTTTGTTGGCATTGCGACCTACGACTTCCTCGGCATGCGGACGGTCGCTCCAAAAAGGTTGCCCACTTTGGTGCCGATGGTCACCGGTGCCGCGGGCTACGCGATTTCCGGCTTGCTTGGTGTGTCCTACCTTACCGGCACGGCTGTTCGCTATCGGGTATATTCGGCATTCGGACTCGATCTGGTTACGATAACAGCGATCATCGCGATTGCTTGGTCGGGCTTTGTTTCCGCTCTGGTTCTGGGATTTGGTCTGTTGCTTGCGCTTCATCCCACCGGATTGAGCGCCGTTATCAACTTCTCCCCCGCCTTTGAAACCGCAATTGGCTCAGTCCTGCTCACTTGCTGGGGCGTTTATCTGGTATGGCTTTCACTGGGCAAGCGACGATTGAAATCGGGCGGAAAAACTGTCGATCTGCCAAGACCCGTGCAAGCTGTTGGCCTTACCTTGGCCGGTTTACTGGATGTATCCGGTGCCGGGTTGACCCTCTACATGCTGATGCCCGCCGATCTGGTGCCAAGCCTTCCTGTATTTGCGACCGTCTTTATCGCGGCGATCGGTCTTGGTATTCTCAGCCATGCGCCCGGCGGTCTTGGCGCGTTCGAGGCAACCATCATCGCCGGCTTCGGAGCGACCGGACGTTCCGACGTTCTGGCAGCGTTGCTACTGTATCGCCTGATTTACACCGTTCTTCCCTTCGCCATAGCAACCTTGGGTCTTGCCATCTCGGCGGCTTTGGCCAACCGGGGAAGGCTCAAAACGACATCAAGCGTTCTCTGGCGTGCGATGAAGCCGGTGGTGCCCATAGTTTCTGCGGCCCTCGCCATGCTTGCAGGTGTCATTCTTTTGGTCTCAGGCAACCTGCCGGCCGAGGGTACCCGCCTTGAAATTCTGCGTGACATCTTTCCGCTTGGCGTTGTCGAAGCTTCTCACCTGGCAGGAAGCCTTGCTGGCGCTCTTCTGATCGTTATCGCGGCGGGGCTCTACCGCAAGCTCTTCCGGGCGTGGCTCTTTGCCATGGCGCTGATCGGGATCGGATTCGTCGTATCACTGGGGAAAGGTCTCGACTGGGTCGAGGCCATGTCCATGGCCGCGACGCTCGTGACTCTGGGCCTACTCAGGCCGGCGTTCTATCGCGCGGAAGGAATCTCCCTGTTTCAGCTGGACCGACGGTGGATGCTCAGCGTCCTCGTAATGGCCGGGGCAATCTTCTGGATCGGGCTTTTCGCTTATCATCATGTCGAATACCGGAACGCCCTTTGGTGGCAATTCAGCTGGAATGGCGATGCCTCGCGCTTTCTACGGGCCAGCCTTGTCGTCGCGATCGTTCTGGTGGCGGTCTTCGTCAACTCTCTTATCAGCCACCGCCCCGCGGTGAGCAAGCCTACCAAAATTCCGGATGCTGTACGTCGGCTGGTGAAGGAAAGCGAAGATACCGAAGCCAATATCGCCTTGACCGGAGATAAGCTGTTCCTCGTGGCACAGGATGAAACCGCTTTCATCGCTTACGCGGATACAGGAAAATCTCTGATTGCCAAGGGCGATCCGGTTGGCAATCCCAATTCAGGACAGGCCCTGATATGGGCGTTGCGCGAACAGGCCTACCGCGCTGGAAAGCGGGTCGCGTTCTATTCGGTTTCACCTGCCTATTTGCCGACCTATCTTGATTTGGGTCTGTCCATTCTCAAGATCGGGGAAGTCGCGCGTGTCGATCTGCTCGGCTTCACCCTCGACGGCTCGAAGCGCAAGGATCTGCGACAAGCCCGTAATCGCGTCCTAAGGGACGGATTTGTTTTCGAAGTGGTGCCAGCCTCGGATGCAGAGCCGATCCTGCCTCAGCTGCGGCGCATTTCCGACGCCTGGCTCGCTCAGAAACCCGGCGAGGAAAAAGGCTTTTCCCTCGGGGCCTTCACCGAAGATTACATGAGCAATTTTGACATTGCCGTACTTCGCAATCCCGACGGACAGATCATTGCCTTCGCCAACTTGTTCCGGGGCGCAAACCGGCACGAACTGTCGCTTGATCTCATGCGATACCTGCCAGACGCGCCACATTTCGCAATGGACGCGCTATTCGGAGAGCTTTTGCTTTGGGGCGCGGCAGAGAACTACCGCTGGGCATCGCTGGGGGCTGCGCCATTCGCGGGTGTCGAGAACCGCGAACTTGCGCCGCTCTGGAACCGCACCGGCGGTTTCATCTACGAACATGGCGAGCCTTTCTACCGGTTCGAGGGTCTGCGGGCCTACAAGGAAAAATTCGATCCCGTCTGGTCGCCGAATTACCTTGCCTGCCCGGGCGGATTGGCCGCGCCGCAAATTCTCTACGAAGTCAATGTGCTGGTCTCGGGCGGGCTTCGCGGCCTGATGAAATAGGAGACCGTGACCATGATCTTCAATTTCGAGCTGCATGCTTCTAATGAGCGGACCTTCCTGTCGTGGGTGCGCACCGCTGTTGCCATTGTCGGCTTTGGCCTTGCAGCGGCCCGGCTAGGTCAGCGAACGGTACCGCATTGGTCGACCTGGCTGCTTTTCGGCGCAGGGGCTGCCGTAGTGATGATCGCCTGGCTACGCATGCGTCACGTGCGCAAGCGGATCGACCTGGAAGAGCGGCTGCCCGACGACGATGGATCGGCGGCCACCTTCCTGCTCCTGCTTGTGATGGCTCTTTTCGTTTTGCTGGGAAGCTTCGCTGTTCATGTCGCGCCTTGATCTGCATTTTCCCCGGACGGGTGTTGCCTCGATCCGAAAGGTACGGTTCACGCTTGCATTCCTCATGGTGATGCTAGTGGCCAACGCTGCTGCGGGAACGTTTTCGGGTCAGATCGATCCACATGTACTCGCCGCCCGGGGTATCGGTGTAGATGCAATGAAAGACGGCAATCTGATGCGACTCCTGACCGCCATCTTCCTGTCACACGATCTGCCGATGCTGCTGCGTCAGCTTGCCTTCACCGCCACCGTGATCGGAGCGACGGAGCTTCTATGGGGCACCCGGTGCGCCCTCGGATTGTTCTTCGGGATCGATGTGACCGCGACAATCATACTTCTTGCTACGGTCGCCCTTCTTCCCGATTTCACCGGGCTGGCGACAACCACGGATGTCGGCATGTCAATGGGCGGCTTCGGGTTGATCGGCGTTCTGATAGCTGCGCACCGGAACGCATCGATCTGGCTCGTTGTGCTCCTTGGCCTAATCGCGACAAAATTCGCCGTCGCGTTAGAGTCGCTCGCCTTCGGAGGTCATGTCATCGCTTTGATCATCGGCTTCGGTGTCGGTTGGTATCTTCCCCGCCGTCCAGGTCATGACATCGTCCCGGCGCCAGCGCGCAATCCGCGACGATCGAACGAACATATGGCCGAAGCTCATCAAGAACGTTACTTTTGCACCAAGCAGCAGGATGGACGGCAATGATATTTCGACGCATTTTCGGGATCATTCCTCTGATCGGCTGTCTCGCTCTGGCGGCTTGCAGCAAGGCGGGGAGCACATTTCTTCTGCCCGCCGGACCGATCGCGGCAGCACAACGGGCGGAGTTCATCCAGATTCTCGGCTGGACCCTCGTTGCAATCGTGCCTGTCTTTGCGCTCGTTCCCGTGCTGCTCTGGCGTTACCGATACCGGAACCGCGATGCGAGCTATGCACCGGACTGGGACAGGTCGCCCCTGCTTGAGGTGCTCATGTGGGGTGTGCCACTTGTCATCGTAACAGTGCTTTCGGTGCAGCTCTACCGGACGACGCACGAGCTCGACCCTATGAAGCCCATCGCATCTGATAACCCACCGCTTCGGGTCGAAGTCGTGGGGCTCGACTGGAAATGGCTGTTCATCTATCCCGATCTTGGCATCGCCACGATCAACGAACTGGCCTTCCCCGAGAAGACGTCCGTTGCGCTTGACCTGACGACCGACACGGTGATGCAGTCATTTCTGATTTCTGCGCTGGCAGGGCAAATCTACACCATGCCCGGCATGCATACGCGGCTGCACGTCCTCGCCGATCAGCCCGGCGAATTCGAGGGCGAGAACACGCAGTTCAACGGAACCGGTTTCCCGCAACAGAAATTCCGGGCAATTGCAATGACACCGACAGCCTTCGAGTCCTGGGTTGAAGATGTCAGATCGGACGGCCAGCCACTGACAGCAAAACAATATGGCGTGCTGGCCCAAGCCACCACCGGTGCAACAGCGCAACAGCAGCTGGGCGCGGAGGCTCTGCCTGAGGGCGTCCTGCATTTTTCATCGGCCGAAAATGACCTCTTCGATAAGGTCCTGCATCGCTACATGCGGGGCACGCCCGTCCCATCTGCCAATCAGCCGGGCGCGGTCGGCTATGATCCTCAAGCGTCGACGGGAGAGCCAAACCAATGATCCATACAATTTTCGGCCGGCTCGACTTGTCTTCGCTGTCTCTCTGGCGAGCGATACAAGATCCCACCGTAAGCGAATTGGTCGCGGCCGGGGCAGCAACGGCAGTGCTTCTGGGTGCGCTTGTCACGGTGTCCCTATTGACGTGGTTCCGGCTTTGGGGGCCGCTTTGGCGCGATTGGCTGACAAGCGTCGATCACAAGCGGATAGGCATCATGTACTGCGCGCTTGCGCTCATCATGCTGGCACGTGGCGTCATCGAAGGCGTTTTGATGCGGACCCAACAGGCATTCGGCCTGCACGGCGGTTTCCTCACGCCCGACCACTTTTCCCAGTTATTCAGTACCCACGGAACCATCATGATCTTCTTCGTCGCGATGCCCTTTATCGCCGGCGTGATCAACTACGTCATGCCGCTTCAGATCGGGGCGCGGGACATGGCCTTTCCGGTAATGAACCAGATCAGCCTAGGCCTCACTGCGACAGGTGCCGCGCTGGTGATGATCAGCTTGGTGCTGGGAAAGTTCGCAACCGGCGGCTGGGCCAATTACCCGCCCTATACAGGGTCAGATTTTCAGCCCGGCCCGGGGCCGGATTACTGGATTTGGTCGATTGTGCTTGCGGGGATCGGAACCACGCTCTCGGGGATCAATTTCGCGGTCACGCTGTACAAGGAACGCGCGCCGGGTATGGCCTTCCTACGGATGCCGATCTTCTGCTGGACGGTGATCTGTACCTCCATCATCATGATCTTCGCGCTGCCGCCGCTGACGGTTGCTGCTTTGATGCTGGCTGCCGACCGCTATCTCGACTTCCACTTCTTTACCAACGACCTCGGCGGCAACATGATGAATTACGTCAATCTTTTCTGGTTGTTCGGTCATCCCGAAGTCTACCTGCTGGTCATCCCAGCTTACGGAATCTTCTCCGAAGTCATCTCGACCTTCTCTGGCAAACGGATCTACGGCTACATGTCGATGGTCTATGCGACCATGTCGATCGCAGTGTTCAGCTTCTGCGTTTGGCTCCATCACTTTTTCACCATGGGCCAGAGCGCCAATATCAACGCGGCCTTCGGCATCGCGTCGATGGCAATCGCCGTGCCTACGGGGATCAAGGTCTACAACTGGATGGCAACGATCTTTCGCGGCAGGGTCCGCATGACTGTGCCTATGATCTATGCAACCGGGTTCTTTTACCTTTTTGTCATCGGCGGCCTCAGCGGCGTAATGCTGGCGAACCCGGTAATCAGCTATCAGGTGCACAACACCCTGTTCTTGGTGGCGCATTTCCACAACGTTATCATTCCTGGCGTGCTATTCGGGCTGTTGGCAGGGTATCACTACTGGTTCCCCAAGGCTTTCGGCTTTCGCTTGAATGAAGGCTGGGGACGGGCGGCGGCGTATTTGTGGATCGCCGGTTTTTCATTCACCTTCCTCCCGCTCTACTGGCTGGGGCTGCACGGCATGCCGCGCCGATCTGCCACGTTCAGCGACCCCGCATTTCAGCCCACCCTTTGGCTGGCGCTCTTCGGTGCAGCTCTAATCCTGGCCGCGCTCACGTCTCTGGCGGTCCAGTTGTGGGTCAGCATCCGTGACCGCGACAGTCTGACTGTGCCTTTGGGGGATCCGTGGGACGGGCGTTCGCTGGAATGGTCGATCCCGTCGCCGCCGCCGAAGTACAATTTCGCAATGCAGCCGCAGGTTGCCGCGCGCGACGACTTTGCCGAGGCAAAGGCCAAGAGCCGCGCCTATACCGAGCCGGAAGAATACGAAGACATCGAAATGCCTAACAATACAGCCATCGGCATGATTATCTGCGTATGCGCGACACTGTTTGGACTGGCACTGGTGTTCTGGATGTGGTGGCTGGCCGCGCTGTCCTTCCTCGCTATCGTGCTTTCCATCACTCTGCGAACCTTCCGGACCGAGACGACGCATGTCATCCCGGCTGCAAAGATCGCCGCCGAGCATCGCGCTTGGCTCGACAAAGTAAAGGCCGCCTCGGCGGTCGACCGGCTTGAGGAAACACAGGAAAGTAATCTGGGCCGTGCCTCGCTGGAGCGGCCGACACGGATCGAGGCTGCGGAATGACAGAACACAATATTCATCCCGGCCTTAATCTAGGGGCGCGGCACGGGGCTGCACATGAGGGGGCCGAAACCATCCTCTTCGGTTTCTGGATCTTCCTGATGAGCGATCTGGTGATCTTTGGGCTGGTCTTCGCCTCTTACCTTACTGTCGCCAACCCGACCGGCACGGCGGGAGGCCCGGGCCCAGCAGAAGCGTTCGACCTGCGAAGCGTTTTCGCACAGACTGTGATCCTGCTTTCCAGCAGTCTGACATTCGGCTTTGCCACGCTTGCAATGCGGCACGAGACGGGGCGCAGGTCAATCGCATCCTGGCTGATTGTGACGCTGTTTCTTGGTCTGGGTTTTCTGGCGATGGAGTTGCACGACTTCGCCCATATGATCGATGTCGGCGCTGTACCATCGCGCAGCGGTTTCTGGTCGGCCTTCTGGGCGCTTGTGCCACTTCATGGGGTGCATGTGACCGTAGGTTGCTTGTGGATCGTGGTGATGCTGATCCAATTGGCGACCCTGGGCCTGATCCCGGTCGTCAAGACGCGTCTTCTGCGGCTTGGACTCTACTGGCATTTCCTCGATCTGATCTGGGTCGGAATTTTTTCAATCGTCTATCTTGGAGGGCTGATGGGATGAAACACCCTGACTATCGCAGCGAGGCACGGCTTTACCTGGCAGGCTTTGGTCTGGCATTGACGCTGACGCTGATCCCTTTCGCCCTGGTTCACTGGGCGTTGCTTCATGGGCGGACGCTGGCAATCACGATTGCCGTCCTCGCTATTGCGCAAATCGTCGTGCACCTGCGGTTTTTCCTCCATATCGACCTATCGCGTCAGAAACGCGAGGATCTGCAGCTGATCCTCTTCACCGTATTGCTCTTGGCGATCATGGCGCTCGGCACGCTCTGGATCATGGGCAATCTCGCGACCCGGATGTAGCCTCGCACTGGGCTCAAAGAGAGTGGTTGCCGATTATAAGCGCCTAGGTACGGACCAGCATAGGTCTGGCAATCGGAGCGTAGAGGAGCATTGCACAAAAAGTTTCAAGCGCCGCGCTTCCTCGTGCGGCAGGGACTTCTAGCCTATCTGTGTCCGGCGCATGAATTTCCGACTGTTATCCCACACCCTGGGCACCGATCACATCGTTGATGGGATCAGATAGCCCGCGATCACATAGTTGAGAAGCCGCGGAAACAGCAGGATCAAGACGCCAGCGATCAGCGCCAGCAGAGGCTGGATGATAATAACCTGTGTCATGCGTGTTCCGGCGCAGATGCGCCGACCTCCGCCTTGTGAGCTTCATCGAAAGCCTTCCTAAGATGGTTTTCGGCATCGGTGTCGAGGTTGGTACGCAGCACTCGGCAACCGTGCTCGCCAAGCCGCTCGATGACCCCGTCCGAGGCATTGGTGCGAACCATCATGAAGAGCGCGGCCTGCCCCGGTTGAAGGACGCTACCCACGTCTTTCATGAACTCATCGTTAATACCGTAATCGGTTAACGCGCCTGACAGCGCTCCGGCCCCTGCACCGACAGCAGCACCTAGCAGCGGATTGAAGAAAATCATTCCGACAAGCAGGCCCCAAAAGGCGCCGCCGGCCGCCCCTGCGGTCCACAGGTTGACCATCTGGTTGAGCTTGACGTTTCCTTCCTCGTCCACAACGGCAACAACAGCGTCGGCCACATCGACAAGATACTCTCGGGCCATAGTCATGAGGTCTGCGCGGGCCTCTTCCGCCCTTTCGGGTATCTCGTACCCGATGACGATCAGTTCGGACATTCAGTCACCTTTTCAGTGCATGTGTGTTTATCAGTTGGAGGCAACGTGCGTGGTATCGAAGCTGTCGACCCATTGATGCACAGAACGTTCCAGGTCCGCGACGCGGTCATCATGGGCGTCGTGACCGGCAGCCTCGCCGTTCAGACGCTCTTGCAAGTGCCTGTAGCGCTCCCTCAATTCTTGTGCCATCAGATGCGCCCCGTGGTTCTTCAGGTGCGAAGCTGCCCGCAGCCGCGCTTCGGCGGTTTCGATCTTTTGCCCCAGCGCATGCAGGCGATCGTGAAGGTTTTTTTCCATTCCATGTCTCCTTTGGTGCAAAAGTCAGTTCATGTACCAGCCATGGCTGACCACCAGCGACTGGCCGGTAAGCGCATTTGTGGGGAAGGCTGCAAAGACATGCGCCACCTCGGCGACGTCCTCGATCGTGGTGAAATCCTGATCGACGGTTTCGCCCAGCATGACCTTATTGACGACTTCCTCTTCCGAGATGCCGAGATCGCGCGCCTGTTCCGGGATCTGTTTTTCCACCAGCGGCGTCTTCACGAAACCGGGACAGATCACGTTGGCGCGGACACCATGCTCGGCGCCTTCTTTCGAAATGACGCGGGCAAGGCCCAGCAGACCGTGCTTTGCTGTCACATAGGCTGATTTCAGAGCGCTCGCTTCTTTGGAATGGACAGAGCCCATAAAGATGATTGAGCCCGAACCGGCCTTGTACATGTGCGGCAATACGGCCTTTGAAGTCAGGAAGGCGCCGTCGAGGTGGATTGACAGGAGTTTCTTCCAGTCGTCGAAGGGGAAGTTCTCGAGCGGATGCACGATCTGCACCCCGGCATTGGATACCAGCACGTCGATCTTGCCCCATGTCTCGACGACCTTGGCGACGCCGTCATTGACCTGAGTCTCGTCGGTGACGTTCATTTCGACAGCCATAGCCTCGCCCGGACCTTGGGCAGTCAACTCGTCCGCAGCCTTCTGCGCGGCGTCAAGCTTCAGATCGGCGATAACGACCTTGGCGCCGTCGGCCACAAAGCGTTTGGCGATGCCGTGGCCAATACCGCTGGCCGCGCCGGTGATGATGCAAACTTTGTTCTTGAGATTCATTTCATAGGTTCCTTGTTGGGCGCGGCGTGAAAGGACCACATTCCGCGCAGATTGAAGTCGGTGAAAAAGTGATGGAGGATGGCCATGCCGACGTGGCCGATCAGGTAAGCCCAGACGAGGTTCGAGAGCGCCCGGTGAATGAACACTGCGGCCCCGACCAATCCACCAGCATCCGGGTTTGCGCCCCCGATGGCATAGTAAGCCGTGCCCGTGACCGCCATTGCGGTGATGAGCACAATTCCCAGCCCATGCACGGCACTGGCCAGCGGGCTTTCGTCATCATGCGCAGGCAGGCGCAGACGGAAGAGTGCGTTGCCGTGGCGCTTTACGTCCGACCACAGCGCAGAAAGACGTACGGGCGAAAACCATGGAAATAGCAGACCCGCAGGGGTGTCGTGCTTGCGAACCGTCAGAACGATCCAGAACAGCAGGATCAGGGCAAAGGCGATCAGTCCGCAAATTTCGTGGACCCCGAACCAGAGATTACCGTCACTGCCATTCTCAGCCGGGCGCAAGACTAGGCTGGTTGCAAGCTGCACTACGACCGCAAGCGCCAGTCCCGCATGGACCAGCCGTGTCGGAAGGTTGTGGCGGGATACTTGCGCCGTTGAGGCGGATTGTCCTGCAGGCTGCATGATCGGTCATCCTTTTGGCTGGAGATAATCGTGGACGACTTCGCCCAGCCCAAGCGTGAGGTCGGTCATCAGATGGACGGCCGAGACGACCTCGCGAACCGGCAGATCAGACACCGGCGCCAGCGCGTGCTGATGCAGCTCGAGCCCCGCCGGGCCTTCCCACTCACCCATGAGTGTCACGTCCGTCGTATAGTATCGGACGAGCTCGCAAATCCGCGGCGTGCAATCGACATGAGGTATGACCTTCAACATGAAGTTCGGCGCCTCAAACCCTTTCAGCACCTTGTCGTGGTCGAGCTTGTGATGTTTGTAACCCATTGTGCCTGTGGCAACCTGAACCGAGCCGACGTCCAATGTGCCGACCAGCGTATCCTTTTCTACCCGAAGTGAGGGGTCGGCGAACTTCTTGGGAAAACCCCAGATCTCGCGCCCTCCGGCAATCGGCGCGTCGTCGTTCAGAAACATCGAGTGGATATACCCTCCAGCGACGCCATCGAGCGTAACGGGGATAATCTGACCGCTTTCGGTGTAGTCGCCAAAGCCGGTGCTATCGGGCATGCGGATGAATTCGTATTTCACCAGCGGCTCTGGAATCTCCAGCGGCTCCGGCACGACCAGTCGCAGTGCCTCCATGTCGGTTCGATATATGATCGTCAGAAATTCGCGATTGACGAAGCGATAAGGGCCCTTGGGATAAGACGGGCTGGTGACTGGCATCGCAAAGGCGGTTGTGACGAGATCAGACATTTTCATGGGATAACCCTCTGTTAATCGCATTTTCCAAGATCGAAGATTTGCAGGCCGTCCGCGCCCGGACTACGGGAGGTCCATGCCTCGGCCGACAGGGTATGCGTGACATCCTCGCGGCCGGCGGCCCAGTGATCGGACATCGACTGTCGGGAAAACTCATAATCCTTCGCGCTGCCCTCGAAACCTTGCTTGCGATGGATCAGATGCACGAGAGTGACAGGGCAGGATGGTCCGGCCTTGCGCAGAACGGCCAGATCCGGGTCGCCTTTCAGCCCATCCGGCAGTTTTTTGGCAAGTCGTTCGGCGGCGGTGCGCAGCGCATGCAGATCTCGATAACGATCCGTCGTGAGGCGTGTCCGGCTCGAATAGCGAATATCCATCTCGCGCTGCTGAACCTCCAAGACGTCCTTCGGAAGCGCGCTCTTCGCATTGAAGAGATCAATCTGGAACACACAGAGCGGCTGATCGCCCTCGGCCAGTTCCATGACGTATTGCAGCGGAGTATTTGACACGAGACCGCCGTCCCAATAGTAGCGTCCATCAATCTCGACAGCTGGAAAACCCGGCGGCAGGGCGCCACTGGCCAGAATATGTCTCGCGTTGATCCGGGTGTGGCGGCTGTCGAAATAGACAAAGTTCCCGGTCTCCACGTCGGTGGCGCCAACGCAAAGCCGGGGGCCGCCGTCATTAATGAGGTCGAAATCGACAAGTTCGCCCAGCGTCGCGGCGAGAGGCGCGGTATCATAGAAACTCAAGGCAGGCTCGGTGAGGTAAGGCCAGAACGCGGCAGGCATGCGCGGTCGGAAAAAGCCCGGCGCGCCCGCGAGCGCTATCTCGGCTGCCGCCAGCTCTGAAAAGGCGCGGCGACCGGACTTTGTCCAGAATGGTGCCGACATCGTCAGGTTCGAGGTGATCTTGTTCCAAAAGGCTTCAAGCGCTGGAATTCGGTCCTTTTCGCGGTTTCCGCAGATTAATGCGGCATTGACTGCACCGATCGAAATACCGGCCAGCCAATCAAATGAAAAACCGGCCTCATTGAGAGCAGAGAACGCTCCTGCCTGATAGGCTCCCAGCGCTCCGCCTCCTTGCAGCACCAGGGCATTCAGTTCGTTAGAAGGCATTTCATCTGTTCCTTTCAGCCGGCGTATCGTGTCGTTGAAGGAAATCTAGGGCTGCTCTCCGGCGCCATCTTTTCGGCAACCTTACATCTGCGACAGGTTTGCCGGGCCGTTCAGCTAAAACAGGAAATCCGTCCTTTATGAGAGGATGACTGCGTTAGTCAGATTGTAGCAAGTTATGCTATCAATCCAGTCAAGCCCGGCCCGAATAGCTTTCCGGCGGCATCCCACCGCACCCGAGCTGATACATCTGGCGAAAGTCGTCTTAAATGACGTCAGCCATGTCTGGATCGGGAGGGTGGAGAAGAAACTGACTTGCGCCGGGACACTGCTATGGTCTGTCGGACTCGGAGGTCGCTATCTTCCGCATCGCACTCACAAAACGTTCAACGCAGCGCAGCCTCTAGCGCCACTGACATCGCAACGGCCCCAAATTATCGGCACAGGGTTCTTTGAATGAAGAGCGGCCTGGGCGCGTTGGACGACAACGCCATTCTGCTTCTGAAGAATATGTAAGGAACCGGAAACTCTGGCGTAAGGTCCGGCGCGGAACCTGCACCGTATCACCGACGTTTTTCAGAATATAAAATCGAAAGAATGAAAAATTGAAAAAGTTTTTCGCCAGCCTTCTCGATCTGTCCAAGCGGGCTGTGGTGCCGATAACAGCGGTAATCCTGCTCATTGTTGCCATCGTCTATGGATGGTTCTGGGTCGCGTTGCTCATGGCCGCCATCGTATTGCTCGGGCTGTTTGATGCGTTCCAGTCTCGTTGGGCAATCACGAGAAATTATCCCGTAGCTGGCAGGATCCGATGGATCTTTTACGATCTGAAACCCTATCTCTACAGCTACATCGTAGAAGACGATCTTGGCGGCACGCCATATTCCCTGGCGGCGCGTCGCCTTGTTCATGCCCGTGCGGAAGGCATCACCGACACCCAGCCCTTCGGCACCGAGCGCAACACTGATGAGGATACGTATCACTGGGTAGGGCATTCCATCGCGCCCACCGAGAACCCGATCAAGTCGCCTCGTGTCGATGTAGGGTCCGATCAATGCGCCAAGCCCTATTCGGCATCCGTTCTGAACATTTCCGCCATGAGCTTTGGCGCGCTTTCCGCCAATGCCGTGCGCGCTCTGAATTTGGGGGCTAAAAAAGGCGGTTACTTCCACGACACAGGCGAAGGAGGACTTTCGCCCTATCATCTGGAACACGGCGGCGATCTCGTCTGGGAACTCGGGTCCGGCTATTTTGGTGCTCGTGACAAAGACGGCAAATTCGACCCGGAGACATTCAAGGACACCGCGCAGCGTGACGAGGTCAAGATGACCGAGATCAAGCTCAGCCAAGGCGCAAAACCGGGCCACGGCGGCCTTCTGCCTGCCGCCAAGGTGACCGAGGAAATCGCCAAGATCCGGCAGGTGCCTGCGCATGAAGACTGCCTGTCGCCACGCGGCCACTCAGCATTTTCAACGCCAATCGAGATGCTGGAATTCGCCGCCCGGATGCGCGACTTGTCCGGTGGAAAACCTGTGGGTCTGAAGCTGAGCATCGGCCAGCCGCACGAGCCTTTCGCGATCATGAAGGCAATCCTCGAAACGGAGATCTATCCGGATTTCATCGTCGTGGATGGGGGAGAGGGCGGCACCGGCGCCGCCCCGCTGGAACTGTCCGACTGGGTCGGAATGCCATTATCCGAAGGCTTGATCCTCATGCGAAATGCGCTGGTTGGGGCAGGCGTCAAATCCCAGATTCGGCTGGCGGCAAGCGGCAAGGTCTATTCCGGCATGGGTTTGGCGCGCAACATCGCTCAGGGGGCGGACTGGTGCAACGCAGCACGCGCGTTCATGTTCTCAATCGGCTGCATCCAGGCGCAACGCTGCCACCTTGGCACCTGCCCGACCGGTGTCACCGCGCAGGATCCCACCCGTCAACGGGGACTGGTGCCAGAGGTACAGGGCGAACGATCAGCCCGTTTTCAGGAAAAGACCGTTGATACCTTGATGGAAATTGTCGCGTCAGCCGGTCTGGAGCATCCCGGCGACCTGGAGCCACACCATTTGATGCACCGCAATGGACCCGAAAAGGCGTTGCCAATGGATCAGGTCCATCCCTTCCTTGCCGAAGGCGCACTTTTAGAGGCGCCAGAGGACACTGCTTATGCCGATTTCTGGCGCGCGGCACAGGCGACCAGTTTCCGCCCTGCCCTCGATCTCGCGAAAGCGCGAGCCAAGTAAGCGATTTCATCTGAAAGGATACTTGACATGGCTAAAGTTGCGAATGTCGTCGTGGATGCACTTGTGAAGGCAGGCGCGCGTCGCTGCTGGGGAATCGTTGGTGACACGATTAATCACTTCACCGACGTAGTGCGCCAGTCCGATCTGCGTTGGATCCATGTGCGACACGAAGAGGTGGGAGGCCTAGCCGCTGGCGGAGAGGCCTACTTTACAGGTGAACTGGCTGTCTGTGCTGGCACCTGCGGACCGGGATCGCTTCATTTCGTCAACGGAATATTCGAAAGCCACCGGAACGGCGCGCCGGTTGTTCTCATCGCGTCGGACGTAGCGCGCACAGAGGCCGGTCTCGGGTTTCCGCAAGAGGTCGACCAGCGAAAGATCTATGAACAGCACAGCGTTTTCTGCGAATACATTTCGCACCCCGACCAAGCGCGGCGCATCACTGTGCAAGCTGCTCAGGCGGCGCTGACGAAGGGGGGCGTAGCGGTCGTCATCGTCAATGGCGACATGTTCGAAGAGGATACGCAAGACGAACTGCCTTGGTCAGTGCACCGTCCCAGATCTCGGCTGATCCCGGCAGACGATGAACTCGATGCGCTTGCGGAACGGCTCAATTCGGCGGACACTGTCACTCTCTACGCCGGGATCGGCGCGCGCGACGCGATGCCCCAGCTTTTGGCACTCGCCGAAAAACTCGCCGCCCCAATCGCCCATACCAGTCGATCAAAGGAATTCATCGAACCCGGCAATGCTTACAATGTTGGCATGATTGGCATTCTGGGTAACAAGGCCGGGGTCGAGGCCGTAGACGGTGCCGACGTGATGCTCTGCCTGGGCACGGACTTTGCTTACACACAATTCTATCCCGGACAGGACAAAATCATCCAGATTGATCGGGATCCCGCGCATATCGGGCGCCGGTCGCCGGTCGGAATGGGGCTGGTCGGCGACATAGGACCGACCGTCGCGGCATTGATCGACCGATTGGACCGGAATGACGACACAAAGCATCTGGAAGCCACGCGACTGCAGTGGAAGAAAGACCTTGATGGATATGAAGACGAAGCCAAGGAAAGCGATCCTTCCCTCATTCATCCGCAGTTCGTCACTCAAACTCTCGACCGCCTTGCCGCACAAGACGCAATTTTCACCGCAGATGGCGGATCGCCCATGGTCTGGCTGCTGCGGCATCTCACGGCGAACGGCGACAGGCGTTTCCTGACCAGCCTGCTGCACGGCACGATGGCCAATGCCTATCCCCAGGCCATGGGCGCCGTCGCAGCTTACCCAGAGCGTCAAGTCATCTCAATGTGTGGCGACGGCGGCCTGACAATGCTGATGGGCGATCTCCTGACGCTCAAGCAAGAGAAACTGCCGATAAAAATTTTGATATATAACAATGGCTCCCTCGGGTTCGTCGAAATGGAGCAACGGGTCGAAGGCCTGCTTGACAGCTATACCGGGCTGGAAAACCCCGACTTCGCCAGACTGGCCGAAGTTTGCGGGCTGAAAGGCATCCGGGTCGAAAGTGCAGACGATCTGGAAGGAGCCATGACACAGTGGTTGGCCACCGACGGACCGGCCATTCTCGACGTAAGGGTCAACCGGATGGAGCTGGTCATGCCACCAAAAGTCGAAACCGGACAGGTCGCCTCGACCGCGCTTTTCGGAATTAAGGCTGTTCTGGACGGTCGCGCACGTGAGGTCGTCTCGCTTCTGCGTGACAACTTCCTCCGTTGATTCAGCACTGTCCGAAAACGAGCACACAAAAATCTCGAAAGGCTCATCCGTTGAGAATTTCATTAACGGTAGGTTGAGAGGCATGACATGCGTCGACGTGTTCTGACATCGACGTGGTTGTCCGATCCGTAATCTCGGAGGTTCGTGCCCGCCTTCGGACCTGTTTTGAGGCAGCTTTGCATCTGATCGGCAAGTAAAGCAGTACCGGCTGCGCGGATCTTCTTCCGGGCAATTCTTTCGTCGTCGTCTTAGTAAACAAAAAGGGTTCGCGATCGAACAACACAAAAATTCTCCCCAGGTTTAGTTCACCACTCTTTTCATTCGCCGGAAGATGTTGCGTCAGCAAAATTAGAACCGTCTGTGAGAGACAAAAACTATTGCTACGATAAAGCCGCCGTTCAGTCCTTCGGGGAAACCATCAAACAGAACTGATTTGGCACAGCTCAATGCCAACGCGAAAAGCCGCCTGGCCGGCGACCTTCGGCTGTCTCAAACTCTACACGATCCGCGCGAGCACTACATAACTGCGAAGGCAAAACGCCCTGCCGCATTAGAACGAAAAAAGCCTACACGCGCCCGGAGCGCCGCGAAATCGCCAAGGTTTGAACGGTAATTAATTAACCAAGATCATGATGCCTTCGTCGCGGCGGCCGGCAATTCAATGGAAATTACACTGGTTCATAAGAACCGTTATACATGCATAACGGACATCTGAACTGCCAGCAGCTTAACATACGCAGGCTCTGATCTTTATTTTTGCTCGAAGTTTCCTGTAGCAATGAGCGGGAGCGAATAGGTTAGTCCATCAAACCCACAGCTTTTCAAATCAATTTTTCTTATCGCTCCGCCTCAGCCACCAACTAGCCGAAAACTGCTGATACAGAATCGCGATTTACCCTGAGGGATCGTCTTTCTATCATTTCTAATAGAGACGCATCACAACCGTTTTTTTTCTTGGATAGTTTACGCTGCCTGTCCCCGATCTGCACCCTGGGTGTCACCTTCCCGCTCAAGTGAACTGGGCGCGGTCGCCAAAAGACAGAGGGTAAACGTGCTGCCTACACCGAGTTCGCTGTCAACGGATATCGTGCCTCCTTGGGCCGAGGCAAGTTCACGTGAAATCGCAAGTCCAAGCCCGGTCCCGCCGCGACGGCGGGTTACCGACGAATCCACTTGGCGGAATGCTTCGAATATCCTGCCGACATCATCCAACGCGATCCCAGTACCCGTATCTCGCACATGAAACATGACGTATTGATCATTCCTTTCGGTAGACAGAACGATTTTCCCCTTGTCCGTGAACTTGAGAGCGTTCCCGATCAGATTGTAGAGGATCTGTCGCGTCCGGAATGCATCCGCGTAAACGGTACCGTTATCGCAGTCGACCTCGAATGCCAGCCCTTTCCGTTCGACTTCGATTTCCAGCTGGGCCTCCAGCGGTTCAACGATCTCGCTTACTGACGTTTCCGCGCATTCGACGACGAATGTGCCGGATTCGATCTTGGCGAAATCCAGCATCTCGTTGATAAGGCCCAACAAGTGCTGGCCCGACTTTTCCTGCTGGATGACCAATTTCGAAAAATGGGCGATGACTTCATCGACCTTCTCTCGCACAGTGCTGGATGCGCCGGTTTCCTCGAGCGATTTTTTCAAGGCCTGCACAACCGGCATCCGGTCGGTCAATTTCGCGATCCCCGCAAGTCCGAGGATGACGGTCAGCGGTGTCCGGAGTTCATGCGACAGCGCGTTTATAAACTGAGTTTTGGCCAGGTTGGCGGCCTGGGCCTCCGAAACCGCCTCTTCGAGTTCCGTGACATCTGTACGAATGCACACCATCCCGCCATCTTCCATCCGGTGATCCGAGACACGCAGAACTCTTCCGTTGCTCATTTTGTCTGTGCAGATGAAACTGTCGCTGCGCTGGCGAGCAGCGCCGTGCTCTGCGATCCAGTCTTCTTCGCGACCGATGGCATCGACAACGATTCCACGTCTGGCAATGGCTTCGGCAAATTCCCGTGCAGATGCTCCGGGGCGGATCACATCCAGCGCGCCGCTATAGAAACCAGCGAAAGTGGCATTGCATTTGTGCAACCGCCCTTGGCTGTCGAAAATGGCCATACCATTTTCCATCGCGCGGATCGCGTTATTCAGGCGGGCTTCGGCCAGATAACGGGATTCGGAAAGACGCAGGACGTAAGCCAGGATAATCACGACAAGTAGCGTGACGGCAAACATGATTGCCCGGTTGCGCAACCAGTCCGGTGAATGCTTTGGCCATCCCGATTTCGGCTTGGCGAGAAATTGCCAGCTGCCGTTCGGAAACTCGAACGCAAAACTCAGCGCAGCCCCCCAATCCAAGGACGCATTGCCGTAAATGACGGTGTTCCCCTCGGTTGCAGCCGCCTCTTTCAATATGAGAACATCAAACGCCTCGGACAATTCTTTCAGTCCAACGCTCGAGAAAAAGCGCTCGACGTCGACCGCGACCGTCGTAACGCCCCACGCCGCATTGCCAGGTTCCAGAGGATGCGGCACGACGCGATGCCTTAGCAGTAAAACCTCACGCCCGTCGGTCGCCGTAACAGGACCGGCAAGAATCCCGAGCTTGCCGGCTAGATATTCTGGATCAGATTCGTACGGTTCAAAAAGGTTATTCATCTGACCGGTGGGTAATAGCGCATCGGCGC
Organism: Heliomarina sp.; assembly: GCF_052826185.1. NCBI lineage: Bacteria > Pseudomonadati > Pseudomonadota > Alphaproteobacteria > Rhodobacterales > Roseobacteraceae > Heliomarina > Heliomarina sp. The sequence continues at coordinate 150,062 of NZ_JBRBUI010000053.1, forward strand.
CGGGTGGGTACGCCGCTTCGAAACCCGAAAAAGGCGAGGCGATAACCGCGGTCAGATAAATATTTTCACTTAGTTCCTTTTCAGCATAGCGTTGAAAATGAGAAGCCCACTGACTGTTCCCATCCAGCACGTGCATGGTCAAGCGTTGCAATGTCAGGAACATGTCAAGGGTTGTTGCTTTAACTTCATGCCGCCGTTTGAACACCTCGTCAAAAGCCTGTGCGCGCACGCTTTCCCGAAACTGTTTGTCGATCAACCGCTCAATTTTGAGAGACACCACAACCATCGCGATCGCGGCGACAACCATAACGATTACGGCGCCAAACCTGAACTTGGCCACATTGGCCACCCCCTGCTGGTACGGGGTGATGCCAACACCATCTACCCTTGGATCGTTTGCCTTATGACGCAAATCAGCAGACCCCTTTTTCGCCGTCAGATTCCCCGGCATTAAAAAGCAGGCTTGTTGATAAAACGTGACCATCCGCCTGAGGGGGCAGATGGGCTAAGAGCGGGAAAGCTGAACGGGATCAATCGCCCAGCCACCGGCGGCAATAAGAAATGGCGCGCACCTGCGCAGGGCGCGCCCCTCGCCGGATCAGAGGTGGATTAGCCCTTGCCCTTCCACGGTACCAAGAGACGTTCCGCCCAGCGCATCAGCATATCTATGCCAAAACCGATAATACCGATCAGGATGATCCCCATGATCACGATATCCGTGTTCTGGAACTTCGACGCGACCATGATCATCATACCCGCGCCCTTTTCGGCGGCAACGAGTTCTGCAGCCACGACCGTTCCCCAGCAGACCCCCATTGCGACACGGGCACCTGTAAAGATGTCGGGCAGCGAGTTCGGGATGATGACATAACGCATGATCTGCCATTTGCTCGCGCCGAGCGAATAGGCAGCGTGAACCTTGGAGATCCGCACACCCGACACGCCCGACCGCGCAGCAATTGCCATGATCCACAAGGCCGCGAGGAACAGCAGGATGATCTTGCCGACCTCGCCGATGCCCGCCCAGATGATGACCAGCGGAATAAGCGCCAGCGGAGGTACGGGGCGCATGAATTCCACGATCGGATCGAACCAGCCCCGGAACCAGTCAGACAGTCCCATCGCATAGCCGAGGGGGATGCCGACGATTGCCCCGCACAGGAAACCGACAATGACGCGAAACAGCGAATAGCCAAGGTGTTCCCAGAGCGTCGACCCCCGGAAACCGTCGCTGGCGATCTCGACGACCCGCGCAACGACCGCTTCGGGCGCAGGGAGCCAGATCGGCTCCATCTGCCAGCCCTTGTTCGGCTCGAAATTGAGGGTTCCCTTGGGGCTCATGCCGATGCGCCCGAAATCGGTGATGACCTCGCCGCCGGGTCTTATCGGTTGTCCGTTCACGGCGACGACTTCGGCACCTTCATCGCGGCCAAATTCGTCATTGCCATCGACGCGGATCAATCCGCTGCGCCAGACGCCGACGGTTGCACTGTCATTCTTGGCCCAGCCTTCGCCCGGATCTACTTCGGGGGCGTCAACGCTCTGATCGATCGGGTGAACCATCACGCTGACGGTTGCCGTATCGCTGCCCTGACCGGGTGCTTCTGCTGTGTATTCGAATGTTGCCAACCCCTCGAACGGGCCCGGCGCATGCAGGAATTTCGGCAGAAGGGTCGAGCCGGTGAACATGCCCCAAAGCAGGAACAGCGTCAGGATCGAAATGACCGAAGCCGCCCGGTTCGGACGCACCGCGCTTTCATCGCCGAAAGTAACCGTCTTGAGCGACGTGAAATCGCGCGTCGTCGCCTTGGCGATCACCTTTGTCACGAGGAAAAAGGCCACGACAAAGATGAAGACGTAGAGAAGTAGGACGATCATGCGCTAGCCTCCGTGCGGCCCATGATTTCCTCTTCCATGTCCCAGATCATCCCAAGGATCTCTTCACGCTTTACCGCGAACTCGGGGTGTTTCTTGACCTCCCGCAGGTCCTGATTGACACCAAGTTCCGCGAAAGGCAGGCGATAATCCTTGTGAATGCGACCGGGCCGCGGTGCCATGACCAGCAGGCGCTCCCCCAGCAGCAGCGCCTCTTCGACCGAGTGGGTTATCAGGATGATCGTCTTGCCGGTTTCTTTCCAAAGCTTGAGCACGAGGCTCTGCATCTTTTCCCGCGTCAGCGCGTCCAGCGCGCCAAGCGGTTCGTCCATCAGGATCACGTCCGGATCGTTGGCGAGGCACCGCGCCAAGGCGACACGCTGCTGCATCCCGCCAGACAACTCGTAAACCGCCTTTTCCTTGAAAGCCCCAAGGCCAACCACGTCCAGCAGGTGGTTCACGATCTTGTCCTTTTCGGCCTTGGCCATGCCTTTCATTGAGGGACCGAACCCGACATTTTCACGCACGCTCATCCACTCGAACAGCGCACCCTGCTGAAAGACCATGCCACGCTCTGCATCTGGGCCCTTGACCTCGTGTCCGTTCAGCACGATGCGCCCGTCCGTTGGCGCCAGAAATCCGGCAACGATGTTGAGCAAGGTTGTCTTACCACAGCCGGATGGACCCAGAACGCTCAGCAGCTCTCCTGCCTTGAGATCAAGCGATACGTTCTTCAGCGCCTGAACCGACGTCCCGTTGGGCAGGTCAAAGCGCATGGATATATTGTCGATAGCCAACCCTGACATGAGGCCCCACTTTCAAATTTCCAGATTGTCGTGATGGCCCTCGGCCGAGCCCGATGAGAAATGGACCGGGCAGCACAACGGCCGCCCGATCCGTTTCAATCACATGCCATGCGCGGCCTGAAGCGGCCCCGTGTTGACAGCGTTTTCGTAAGAGTCCTTGGCCGCATCGATGCTGCCCGCTTCGACAAAGACCTGCGCCACGCCCTTCATGAACTCCTGCGCACCGCCACCAAGCCACTTGGCTTTGAGCTGGTCATCGACCGTCGGGAAGACAAAGGTCGAGATGGTCTCCATCGTCGCCTCTTCGTCCATGCCCGCGTCCTTGGCGATCACGGGAAGCATTTCGGCGTGGTTAGCCTCATCGGCCCACATCGCGTTGGCTTCAGCCGTGACCTTGAGGAACTTCGCGGCAACATCGCTGTTTTCGGCAACCCAACCGGCCGGGGCCGAGGTGACGTCAAACACAAGAATGCCAAGCTCTTCTTTCTCTGCACCGGTCAGCAACACGTTGCCATGCTCTTTCATGCGGCGCAGCGAACCGCCCCAACCGCAGGCCATGTCGACCGCGCCCTGCGCGAAGGCAGCCGCGCCATCCGGCGGCGCCATGTCGACGATCTCAAGGCTGTCGAGCGGAACCCCGAAATGGTCCATCTGCTTGAGAAACCCGTAATGTGCCGCGGTTCCCAGCGGAACAGCAACCTTTTTGCCTTCCAGCTCCCCTGCGCTGTTCTTGTCGATTTCAAGAGCGCTGGCCACGACGCAGTTGTCGTTATCCGAGTAGCTGACCGCAACGTCGAGCACCTGAAGGTCCTGCCCGGCGCTCGCCGCGACGACGAAAGGCGGTACGCCCTGGCTGACACTGATTTGCACGTCGCCCGAAGCCATCGCCGCGCTCATGGCGGTGCCTGCATCAAAGCTCACCCAGTTGACCGTCTCGCCCAGCGCTTCGTCATACATGCCGGTGGCCTTCGCGTATTGGAATGGCATCGGCCATTCGAGGAAGTAGCCGACCGTGATATCCGCCAGCGCAGGTCCGGCGGCAAAGGCAAGCGACGCTGCCGCGCCCAGCAGTCTAAGTTTCGTTTTCATGTTTTTCTCCCTATTCCGCCGCTTGTGCGGCTTGTTACATTGTCCGGCCGCTGCACAGCCGGATCAAATTTTCCGAAATGCGCCCTTCCGGGTGCGTCCCTTCCGATAACCCGAACCGAAAAGAAGCAGCCGATCAACATTTTTTGTGACAGCTCTCACCCCAAATCAGCAAAAGAGGTCGTCAGGAATACGGGCGAAGAATCGGTTTTTGTTATTAAAATCGTATAGTTAAATCATCTCGACTTACGAAGAACAGCACTTCACAGCCCATTCTGGACTTATGGCTGATGCTGAATTGGCCCTATAATCTGCAAAGAATTCGCGCTGTTGTCGGTAATGAAACGAGGGTAGCGAGTCTGCCCGTTTTTCCTGTGTTTTCACCGCATTCGAAAGGGCCCGTCATGGATGGCGCATTCAGCGAGAACGATATTTCTCATGTTGTAGAGGCCGACAAGGCCCATGTCTGGCACCACCTAAGCCAGCACAAACCCTATGAGACCTCCGACCCCCGCATCATCGTAGAAGGCAAGGGCATCCATGTCTGGGACCAGCACGGTAAGAAACATCTCGATGCGGTTTCCGGCGGCGTCTGGACCGTCAACGTCGGCTATGGCCGCGAGTCTATCGCCAATGCCGTGCGCGACCAGCTGATCAAGCTGAACTATTTCGCCGGATCTGCCGGCTCCATTCCAGGCGCGATCTACGCCGAAAAGCTGATCTCCAAGATGCCGGGTCTATCCCGCGTCTATTACATGAACAGCGGGTCCGAGGCGAACGAGAAAGCCTTCAAGATGGTGCGCCAGATCGCGCACAAGAAATACGGCGGCAAGAAACACAAGATTCTGTACCGCGACCGCGACTACCACGGTACGACCATCGCCTGCCTGTCCGCAGGTGGTCAGGACGAACGCGGAATGCAGTACGGCCCATTCACCCCGGGTTTCGTCCGGGTGCCGCATTGCCTCGAATACCGTCGCCACGAACAGGATGGTGCTCCGGTCGAGAACTACGGCGAATGGGCAGCGGAACAGATCGAAGCGGTCATCCTGCGGGAAGGACCGGATACTGTGGGTGCGCTCTGCCTCGAGCCGGTAACGGCGGGCGGTGGCGTCATCACGCCGCCGGAAGGCTACTGGCAGAAGGTCCAGGAAATCTGTCGCAAGTACGATATCCTGCTGCATATCGACGAGGTCGTCTGCGGCGTCGGGCGGACAGGTACATGGTTCGGCTACCAGCAATACGGCATCGAACCGGACATGGTCACCATGGCCAAGGGTGTGGCGTCGGGCTATGCCGCCATTGCCTGTCTCGTGACAACCGAGAAAGTATTCGAGATGTTCAAGGACGATCCCTCGGACAAACTGAACTACTTCCGGGACATCTCGACCTTCGGCGGCTGCACCTCCGGACCGGCCGCAGCGCTTGAAAACATGCGCATCATCGAGGACGAAAACCTGCTCGACAACACGGTTGCAATGGGGGAACGGCTGATGGGCAACCTTCACGCGCTGAAAGACAAGCACCAGGTCATCGGTGACGTGCGCGGCAAGGGCCTGTTCTGCGGGCTCGAACTCGTCTCGGACCGCGAGAGCAAGGAACCGGTGACCGAGGCACAGATCGCAGCGGTAACGGGCGACTGCATGGCGCAGGGCGTTGTGATCGGCGCCTCGAACCGCTCCGTTCCCGGCAAGAACAACTGCCTGTGCTTCTCACCGGCCCTGATCGCCAGCGCCGACAATATCGACGAGATCACCTCGGCCGTCGATTCCGCGCTGACCAAGGTTTTCGGCTAACAAGAAAATTCAATTTTCTTGGGAATTTTCCTTCGGAAAATTGGCCCCGGCATGCGTGCCGGGGCTTTTTTTTGCAACCAGCAAGTCTGGCGCACCTCTAAGTCCAGATTGCACCCGCCTTAAGACCAGCTTATTGCCAATACATGGCAATATCGGTCGAAACTTTTTTCCTCGCGGCAGACGGGCAAGGTACGCTCCAAGCGCAGATCCAGCAAATGATCGCGCAGGGCATCCTTTCGGGCCGGTTCCACCGTGGTGAAAAACTCCCCTCCTCGCGCAGCCTCGCCGCGCACCTCGGGGTTAGCCGGATTACTGTCACCCTTGCCTATACCGAATTGCTGGCCAACGACTACCTGAGTTCCCGTGGCCGCTCCGGCTATTTCGTTTCCGACAACGCACCGGTGCCCCCGGTCTATGACCCCCGCCCCGCTTCGGAGGACCGGGTGGATTGGGCCCGGGCGATCACCCGCACGTTTACCGGCGGCGATACACCGGTCAAACCTTCGGATTGGGAAAACTACCGCTATCCTTTCATTTACGGACAGGTAGACCCCACACTTTTCGACCATGCGAACTGGCGGCTCAGCGCCATGCGCGCTCTCGGGGCCAAGGATTTTTCCTCCCTTACCTCCGACTACTACGACCGTGACGACCCGCTTCTCGTGGAGTTCATCTCGCGCCACACGCTGCCGCGTCGCGGCATCACCGCGCGCCCGTCCGAGGTGCTGATCACCATGGGTGCCCAGAACGCGCTCTGGCTCACCGCGCAGGTTCTGCTCAACAGCCGCCGCCGGGCCGCGATCGAAGATCCCGGTTATCACGCACTCAGGGACGTCCTTGCCCATACCCGCTGCGCCATTTCGCCGGTGCGCGTCGATGCCGATGGCCTGCCGCCAGATGCCATTCCGGCCGACACGGACATTATATTCTCAACGCCGAGCCATCAGTCCCCGACCACAGCCACGATGCCGATGGCCCGACGCAAGGCCTTGCTTGAAAAGGCCAGCGCGCTGAACGCCCTCATAATCGAGGATGATTATGAATTTGAACTGTCCTTTCTCGGCGCCCCCTCCCCCGCGCTTAAATCGATGGATCGCGACGGGCGCGTGATCTACGTCGGCTCTTTTTCCAAATCGCTGTTTCCAGGTCTTCGGCTTGGTTATCTGGTCGGATCGGAACCCTTCATCCGCGAAGCCCGCGCCCTCCGCGCCTCGGTGCTTCGTCACCCGCCGGGGCACGTGCAGCGCACCGCCGCCTATTTTCTGTCGCTGGGACATTACGACGCCCAGATCAGGCGGATGTCCAAGGCCCTGCATGCGCGCCGTAAACAGCTTGAGGACTCGGTGGTGCGTCATGGTCTTACCATTTCCGGCAACGGCGGTTACGGTGGCTCGGCTCTGTGGATGCAGGCGCCGGCCCATGTGGATACCGAAATGCTGGCCAATCAGTTGCGCCGGAAAGCCGTGCTTATCGAACCAGGCGCTCCCTTCTTTTCTGCCAAGGCGGGCCCCGCGAATTTCTACCGGCTGGGGTATTCGTCAATCCATATCGACCGGATCGACGATGGCGTGCGCCTGATCCGCGAAGGGCTGGAAAAATACGAACCGACGGCCTGACCCACCGCCGGATGCGTTTGTCGGAGCCTTTCCGAAAGGCCATCCTGCCAGCGTCTTTGCCATGCTTCGTTCAAATCTATAGTAGTGGCACGGGCGAAACAGCGATGTGGACCTAACTGCCACACCCAACTGGCCCTAACTGCGAAAGCCTGCAATCCGGTACTGTCCGCACAAACGCAAACGGGGCGATCCGCCCCCAAACGAGGCACCCCCGATGAAGATGACAACAGAAGAAGCCTTTGTAAAAACATTGCAAAGGCATGGAATCGAACACGCTTTTGGCATCATCGGATCGGCTTTCATGCCGATCTCCGACCTTTTCCCAAAGGCTGGCATCACCTTCTGGGACTGTGCACACGAAGGTTCCGGCGGCATGATGGCCGATGGCTATACCCGCGCCTCCGGCAAGATGAGCATGATGATCGCGCAGAACGGCCCCGGGATCACCAACTTCGTCACTGCCGTGAAAACCGCGTACTGGAACCATACGCCGCTGCTACTGGTCACACCGCAGGCCGCTAACAAGACCCTCGGTCAGGGCGGGTTCCAAGAAGTCGAGCAGATGAAACTGTTCGAGGATATGGTGGCCTATCAGGAAGAGGTCCGTGACCCGTCCCGCGTCGCCGAAGTGCTGAACCGCGTGATCCTGCAGGCAAAGCGCGCCTCGGCCCCGGCTCAGATCAACCTGCCTCGTGATTACTGGACGCAAGTGATCGACATCGAGATCCCCGAAGTCGTCGAATTCGAACGCCCGTCCGGCGGCGAAAAGGCGCTGGACGATGCCGCCGCGATGCTGAGCGCTGCCAAGAATCCGGTCATCCTCAACGGTGCCGGTGTCGTTCTTGCCGGTGCGATCCCCGACACGATGAAACTGGCCGAGCGTCTCACCGCACCGGTCTGTGTCGGCTACCAGCACAACGACGCCTTCCCCGGATCGCATCCGCTTTTCGCAGGTCCGCTGGGTTACAACGGGTCCAAGGCCGGGATGGAGCTGATCAAGGATGCAGATGTTGTGCTGTGCCTCGGCACACGCCTGAACCCGTTCTCGACGCTGCCGGGCTATGGGATGGATTACTGGCCCAAGGACGCAAAGATCATTCAGGTCGACATCAATCCCGACCGCATTGGTCTGACCAAGAAGGTGTCGGTCGGCATCGTCGGCGACGCCAAGAAAGTCGCGCAGGGCATCCTGTCGCGCCTCTCCGATAGCGCAGGTGACGAAGGCCGCGACGACCGTCAGGCGAAGATCGCGCAAGCCAAATCCGCATGGGCGCAGCAGCTTTCCTCAATGGATCACGAAGATGACGATCCGGGCACCACATGGAACGAACGCGCCCGCACGGCCAAGCCCGATTGGATGAGCCCGCGCATGGCATGGCGCGCAATTCAGAGCGCCCTGCCGCGTGAGGCCATCATTTCTTCGGATATCGGCAACAACTGCGCCATCGGCAACGCCTATCCGTCTTTCGAGGAAGGCCGCAAATACCTAGCACCGGGCCTGTTCGGTCCCTGCGGCTATGGCCTGCCCGCGATCATAGGCGCCAAGATCGGCTGCCCGGATGTGCCGGTTGTCGGCTTTGCCGGTGACGGTGCTTTTGGCATCGCGGTGACGGAACTGACCGCCATTGCCCGCAAGGAATGGCCGCCGATCACCATGATCGTTTTCCGCAATTACCAGTGGGGCGCGGAAAAGCGGAACTCGACCCTGTGGTATGACGACAACTTTGTCGGCACAGAATTGTCCGACGGCGTTTCCTATGCCGGCATCGCTCAGGCCTGCGGTCTGAAAGGCGTTCAGGCGAAGACGATGGAGGGTCTGACCGAGGCGCTGAACCAAGCGATCACCGACCAGATGCAGAATGGCACCACCACCCTTATCGAAGCGCTGATCAATCAGGAACTCGGAGAACCGTTCCGCCGTGACGCGATGAAAAAGCCGGTCTCGGTGGCCGGAATCGACCCGGCTGACATGCGTACACAAACCGTATGATACCTGTATGACATCCGTCATACATGCCGAACCCCGGTGCCAAAGCCGGGGTTCACGCAGCAACTGTTGACTTTGTTCCATTTTTTACGCCCCATCGGGGACAGGGTTTTACCAACGACCTGAATAGCAGAACAAATACCTAGACGCGCCCGGGACTGAATGGCCTTACACCAACCCAAGCTTGATACGTCACCCCGGGTTTCCGACGAGATCCGCAAAACCACCTGTTACATGTGCGCCTGTCGCTGCGGGATCAATGTCCACATGAAATCGGGCAAGGTCTCTTACATCGAAGGCAACCGTGATCACCCCGTGAACAAGGGCGTGCTTTGTGCCAAGGGGTCGGCCGGGATAATGCAGCATACCGCGCCCTCGCGGCTGCGCGCGCCTCTCAAACGGGTCGGGCCGCGCGGATCGGGCGAATTCAAAGAGATCAGCTGGGACGAAGCGCTCGAGATAGCCACCGAATGGATGGCACCGCTTCGCGCAGATGCACCGGAAAAGCTGGCCTTTTTTACCGGACGTGACCAGTCGCAATCCTTTACCAGCTTCTGGGCGCAGAATTTCGGAACGCCAAACTACGCGGCGCATGGCGGGTTCTGTTCCGTCAACATGGCCACCGCCGGGATTTACACCATGGGCGGCGCGTTCTGGGAATTCGGGCAGCCAGATTGGGATCACACCAAGCTCTTCATGCTTTTTGGTGTGGCCGAGGATCACGACAGTAATCCGATCAAGATGGGGCTGGGCAAGATCAAGGCGCGCGGCGCTAAGGTGATCGGGGTCAATCCGATCCGAACGGGTTACAACGCGATCGCCGACGAATGGGTCGGCATCACACCCGGCACCGATGGCCTGTTCATCCTGTCGCTTATCCATGTGCTGATGGCAGCGGGTAAAATCGACCTCGACTACCTGTCGCGCTATACAAACGCGCCGGTACTGTTGAACTCTGACCCGGGCTCGGCCGAATTCGGCCTGTTCCTGCGCAATGAGGACGGCAAACCGCTGGTCATCGACCGCATGTCAAAAGAGCTGGTGCCCTTCGACCGGCCGGGCGTACGCCCCGATCTCTCGGCCAGTTACGATCAGAAAGACATCACCCATCGGACAGTTTTCCACCGGATGGCCGAACGCTACCTGTCCCCGGAATACGCGCCAGAGAGCGTGGCCGACCGCTGCGGCATCAGCGCAGCCAGGATCCGGAGCATCGCGGCGGAACTTGCCCGCGTCGCCTTTGACGAAGCTATCGAGCTTGACCGCGAATGGACCGATTTCCGGGGCGAAAACCATCGCAGCATGATCGGACGTCCGGTCAGTTTTCACGCCATGCGCGGTATCTCTGCGCATTCCAATGGGTTTCAGACCTGCCGTGCGCTGCATGTGTTGCAGATCATTCTCGGCTCGGTCGAAACGCCGGGCGGTTTCCGCTTCAAACCGCCCTATCCGAAACCTGCCGATGCCCATCCCAAGCCCCATTGCAACGTAACGCCCGGGGGTCCGCTGGACGGCCCGCACCTTGGATTTGTTCAAGGGCCGGATGACCTTGCGCTGAAACCCGATGGCACGCCGGCGCGTATCGACAAGGCCTTTACGTGGGAAAACCCCATGTCGGCGCACGGGCTGATGCATATGGTCATTTCCAATGCCCATGCCGGCGATCCCTACAAGATCGACACGCTGTTTCTCTACATGGCGAACATGTCGTGGAATTCCTCCATGAACACCGGCGGCGTCATGGAGATGCTGACGGACAAGGGTGAAGATGGCGAATATGTCATTCCCCGGATCATCTATTCGGATGCCTATAGCTCGGAAATGGTGGCCTATGCCGACCTCATCCTGCCCGACACGACCTATCTTGAACGGCATGACTGCATTTCCCTGCTCGACAGGCCGATCTGCGAGGCCGATGCCGCCGCCGATGCCATCCGCTGGCCCGTCGTTGAACCTGACCGGGACGTGCGCGGGTTTCAGTCGGTTCTCTGCGATCTGGGCGCGCGTCTTGGCCTGCCGGGATTCGTGGACGCGGACGGGAGCCAGAAATACGCAGATTACGCGGATTACATCGTCTCGCATGAACGCCGCCCCGGGATTGGTCCGCTGGCCGGCTGGCGAGTGGGCGACGGCGCGGGGCGCGGCGAGGCCCCGCCAGACCAGATCGACAGATATATTGAAAACGGCGGATTCTGGATCAAGCACATCCCCGAGGAATGCGCTTATTACAAACCGTGGAACTCGGCCTATCAGGACTGGGCTGTCGAGACGGGTTTCTACGACAAGCCCCAGCCCTATCTGTTCCAGCTTTACGTCGAACCCCTGCGCCGGTTCCAGCTTGCCGCCGAAGGTCACGGAGATCGCCAGCCCCCCGAGGCGCTGCGCGACCGGATCAAGATAAAACTCGATCCACTGCCGATCTGGTACAGCGATGGTGAAGATGCGGAGGGAAGCTTTGACATCCATGCGCTGACGCAGCGCCCGATGGCAATGTATCACAGCTGGGGCAGCCAGAACGCCTGGCTGCGGCAGCTTCACGGGCACAACCCGCTTTATGTGCCAAGCAAGCTGATGCGGGAAAAAGGGTTGCAGGACGGCGACTGGGCGCGGGTCAGTTCGGCACATGGCGAGATCATCGTGCCGGTCATGGAAATGGCTGCGCTGAATTCGAATACGGTCTGGACGTGGAATGCCATTGGCAAACGCAAGGGGGCGTGGGCCCTGGACCCCGACGCGCCCGAGGCCAGAAAAGGCTTTCTGCTCAACCATCTGATATCCGAGCTGCTGCCGCCAAAAGGCGATGGGCTGCGCTGGTCGAACTCAGATCCGGTGACAGGACAGGCGGCGTGGTTCGACCTGCGTGTCCGGATCGAGAAGGTGCCCCCTCCCGGCCAAAGCCAGCCGGTTTTTCCACCGATCCACTATTCGGCGGACCAGTAAGAATGGAAGGTTTCGTGACCAGATCCCCAAATTTTTCCAAAAAATTTGCCAAGAAAATTTCAATTTTCTTGGGCGTTTCGAGAGTTTGCGCGCGATGACCGAACTTCCCGGCGAAACCACCCGCAAACTGGGGCTGGTCATCGACCTCGACACCTGCGTCGGTTGCCATGCCTGCGTGATATCCTGTAAAGGCTGGAACACCGAGAACTACGGCGCACCGCTTTCGGATCAGGATGCCTATGGCGCAGAACCAACCGGAACGTTCCTCAATCGCGTGCATTCCTACGAGGTTCAGCCTGATGGCGGACCGGCCCAGCTGATCCATTTCCCCAAGTCCTGCCTGCATTGCGAAGACGCGCCCTGCGTGACTGTCTGCCCGACGGGCGCCAGCTACAAACGGGTCGAGGACGGTATCGTGCTCGTCAACGAAACCGACTGTATCGGATGCGGCCTCTGCGCCTGGGCCTGTCCATACGGCGCGCGTGAAATGGACGGGGCCGAGAAGGTGATGAAGAAATGCACCCTCTGCGTTGACCGGATCTATAACGAGAACTTGCCTGAAGAAGATCGCGAACCCGCATGTGTCCGGACATGCCCCGCCGGCGCGCGCCACTTCGGCGATTTTGCGGACCCCGACAGCAATGTGTCGCGACTGACGCGGGAACGTGGTGGCATCGAGCTTATGCCCGAGCAGGGCACCCGCCCCGTCAACCGTTACCTGCCACCGCGTGCAAAGGATCGAATGGCCGAAACGCAAACGCAGCAACTCGATCCAGTAGCGACTGATTTGCCCGGCTTTCTTGGCTGGCTCGACAGGGCGCTGGACCGGCTTTGACATGAATCCCGCAGCTTCTGTTATCGCTTTCACCTCTCTCTCCGGGCTTGGCTTTGGTTTGCTCTTCTGGCTCGGGCTTGGGTTTCCACCTGTCACAGGCTGGGTCGCCTTCGTGTTCTTCGCGCTCGCCTACCTGCTGGCGGTCGGCGGTTTGCTCGCCTCGACCTTTCACCTCGGGCATCCGGAGCGGGCACTCAAGGCGTTTACCCAATGGAAGACAAGCTGGCTCAGCCGCGAGGCTTGGAGCTCTGTTGCCACGCTTTTTGTCATGGCCGCTTTCGGTGCCGGGCTTGTTTTCGCCGGGATCGCAGTCGCACCCGTCGGTTGGCTTGGCGCCGTACTTTCCCTGCTGACGGTCTTTACCACGTCGATGATCTATTCGCAGCTTCGGACGGTTCCCCGCTGGCATCAGCCGTTGACGCCGGTCCTGTTCCTGAGCCTCAGCCTGTCAGGCGGCGCTCTGCTGGCTGGCATGACAAGCGTCGCGCCATGGCTCTTGGTTCTGGCAGGGGTGATCCAGTGCCTGCACTGGTGGCGGGGCGATCAGGCACTGGCCAGCTCCGGCACGACACTCGCAACGGCAACCGGACTGGGCAGCATCGGCAAGGTTCGCTCTTTCGAACCGCCCCACACCGGCGGCAACTACCTGACCCGCGAGATGATCTACGTGATTGGTCGCAAACATGCGCGCAAACTGCGCGTCATTGCGCTTTTGTTGATGGTGGTTCTGCCCGCCGTTCTGTTGGTTCTGCCTTTCAGCCATGCGCTTGCAGCGCTGGCCGTCATCAGCCACCTTACGGGCGTTATCACATCCAGATGGCTGTTCTTTGCAGAGGCCGAACACGTGGTCGGCCTCTACTACGGCAAGCGAACGTAACCTAGCCGGGTCGCCAGGGATCAGATCAGACCGGCATGTTCCATGGCCGCATCGATCGCCGCCTTGGTGCTGTCTTCAAGCGCGGTCAGCGGCGAGCGGACTTCGTCGCTGCAGAGCCCAAGACGGGAAAGACCGTACTTGGCACCGGCCACGCCGGGTTCGATAAAGATCGCCTCGTGCAGCGGCATCAAACGGTCTTGATACTCCAGCGCCTTGACGAAATCGCCTTCTGCCATGGCCGCCTGGAATTCGGCGCAGAGCCGGGGCGCGACGTTAGCCGTGACCGAGATACAGCCGACGCCGCCATGCGCGTTGAAAGCAAGCGCGGTCGCGTCTTCGCCTGAAAGCTGGACGAAATCCTTACCGCAGGCGGCGCGCTGCTGGCTGACACGGTCGAGCTTTGCGGTCGCGTCCTTGACGCCAATAATTCGGGGCAGTTTGGACAGTTCGCCCATTGTCGCGGGAACCATGTCGATGACCGAGCGCGGAGGGATGTTGTAGATGATGATCGGCAGGTCGCAGCAGTCATGGACCGCGGTGAAATGCGCGATCAAGCCCTTTTGGGTCGGCTTGTTGTAATAAGGCGTAACGACAAGCGCGGCATCGGCACCGGCTTTCTCCGCGAAACGGATCAGCCGCACGGCCTCGGTCGTGTTGTTCGACCCGGCACCGGCGATCACCGGTACGCGCCCGGCTGCGGCCTTTACCACCTCTTCGACGACCTGCTCATGCTCTTCGTGGCTGAGGGTCGGGCTTTCGCCGGTGGTCCCGACGGGCACGATGGCCGCGGAGCCTTCCTCGACATGCCAGTCGACCAGACGTTTGAGTGCATAGATGTCCAGTTTGCCGTCGCGGAACGGGGTAACGAGGGCGGGCATTGAGCCTTTGAACATGGGCACTCTCCGTAGTTTAACGTGATGTTGACGGGTTTGCCCCATCAATCACCGGGCCTTTGGTGACGGGGGTCTCCCGTCCGGTAATTTCGGTTGCGTCGGCGGGTGAAATCCGCTGACAGGGTTGCGTTGTGCGGACGAGACTCATCCGGTCAAAGATGATCGCTGGCACGAAAGTGAGTTGATCCCGCCTATACAGGCTTTATCGTCTAGAGGCTCTAAACTCGTATGCTCGGGAAATGCAAGTGATGACACGCGTTCTGGCCCTTTTCGCCCTTATTTTGGCGGCTCTCACACTGCCCGCCTCGGCGGATAGTACCGACGATCTGCGCCGCGCGATGATCGAGATGCGGCAAGGGGATTACGAGTCGGCCCTGCGCACTGCCGGACGCGAAGGATCCATCGGGCGTGACGTGATCGAATGGCACCGGCTGCGGGCCGGGCGCGGCACTGGCGGCGAGGTCATCGCCTTTCTTGGCAGGCGCCCCGACTGGCCGGGTCTGGACTGGCTGCGCCGCAAGAGCGAAGGGGCGATTGCGGCCACGGGACAGGCGGAAGTGCTGCGGTTTTTCACCCAGTCACCACCGCAAAGCCCCGAAGGCGTGCTGGCCTTTGCCAATGCGCTGATCGATACGGACGCTCGCGGCGATGGCGAGGCAGCGCTGGTACTGGCATGGCGCACCATGCCAATGGGAAGCGCCATTCAGGCCGCCTACCTCTCAGCGCACAAGGAATTGCTGGCCCCTCATCACGAGGCGCGGCTCTCGCGCATGTTGTGGGACGGTCACCTCGACAGTGCCGGGCAGATGCTGAACATCGTGGATGACGCGCACCGTAAACTTGCCGAGGCGCGGATCGCCCTGCAGCAACAGGCTCCGGGCGTCGATACTAAGATTGCCGCCGTGCCCGCATCGCTCCAGAACGACCCCGGTATGGCCTATGACCGCTTTGTCTGGCGTGACAAGAAAGGGCGCGACGCCGACGCGATTGCCCTGATGCTTGAACGCAGTTCGAACGCCGAGTCGCTTGGCGACCCGGGCGCATGGGCCTATCGCAGGCTCAACCTTGCCCGTGCGATGATGCGCAGAGGCGATCCGGCACAGGCCTACAAGATCGCCGCGTCGCACCACACGACGCCTGAAGCGGGCTATGTCCACGCCGATCTTGAATGGCTCTCGGGGTTCCTAGCCCTGCGCAAGCTGAACAATCCCAAGGTCGCGCTGGAACATTTCCGCCGTTTCGAGGCCGCCGTTCAATCCCCGATCTCGCAGGGTCGCGGCGGATACTGGCTGGGCCGGGCGCATGAAGCGCTGGGTGAAGCCGACGCGGCCAAGCTCGCCTATGCGATGGGCGCGCAGTACCAGACCTCGTTCTACGGTCTGCTTGCGGCGGAACGAGCCGGGCTGCCGTTTGACCCGTCCCTGCGCCAGCCTCCGGAACTGCCCGACTGGCGCAATGCGGCTTTCATGGATTCCTCTGTCCTGATGGCTGGGCTGATGCTGCTGACAGCGGGAGAGGAAAACCTTGGCGAACGGTTCCTTACCCATCTGGTCGAATCGCAGGATGAGATCGGCGCGGGGCAGATGGGGCAGATGGCGGTCGAAATGGAACGGCCCCATCTGGCGGTGATGATCGCCAAGCGCGCGGCGCGGCAGGGGCAGATCCTCTACGGCGCTTACTATCCGATCCACCCCGTCGGCCGGATGGATCTGCCGATGGCGCCCGAGATGACCCTTGCCATCGCCCGCCGGGAAAGCGAATTCGACCACACGGTCATCAGCGGCGCCGGGGCGCGCGGCTTGATGCAAGTGATGCCGGCAACGGCCAAAATCGTCGCTTCGGGTCTCGGCATCCTCTCGGCACATGACACGGGCCGGCTGACCCGCGAATGGGACTATAACGCCAAGCTGGGCGCGAATTACCTTGCGACGCTCGCGGGCGATTTCACCGGCAATGTCGTCATGATGTCCGCAGGGTATAACGCCGGGCCGGGCCGCCCCTCGCGCTGGATGGAGCTTTACGGTGATCCGCGCCGTGCCGAACCGAAAGACGAGGTCGAGATCGTCGACTGGATCGAGATGATTCCCTTCGATGAGACCCGGAACTACGTCATGCGGGTCACCGAGAGCCTGCCTGTCTATCGCGCCCGGCTGGGCAAGGACCCTCTGCCAATCCCCTTCTCGCGCGAGCTTGCCGGGTCAACTCTTCTGGCGTTCGCGCCATAGGGTAAACAGCCCGGCTGCCACGATGATCGCCGCGCCAACGGCAACATTGGTGCGCAGCACCTCGCCAAAGACGATCATCCCGATGGCCGAGGCAAAAACCAGCTGGAAATAGGCAAAGGGCTGTACCGCGCTGGCCTCGGCGGCCTCGTAGCAGCGGATCAGCAGCCAGTGGCCGGATGCGCCTGTCAAACACAGCAAAGCCATCCAGGCGTAGTCAGTCTGGGTCATCGGCTCCCAGTACCAGAGACCGATGGCAGTCATGAACACCGCGCCCGTAACCCCCGTCCAGAAAAAGGAGGTGGCCGTGCGATCCCGCCGTCCGGCATAGCGGGTCAAAAGCCCGTAGACCGCGAACATAACCGCCGAGATCAGCGGAATCACCGCCAGCGGGTCAAAGACGCCGAAACCCGGTTGCAGGATGATCAACACGCCGACAAAGCCGATAGCGATGGCCGTCCAGCGTCGCCAGCCGACCTTTTCGCCCAGGATTGGACCGGAAAGCGCGGCCACCAAAAGCGGGTAGCAGGCAAAGACCGCATGGCTTTCAACAAGTCCCAGAAGGGTAAAACCGTAGATCGCCACACAGATCTCCCCGGCCAGCATCAGGCCGCGGAAAATCTGCAGATACGGCTGGCTGGTACGCGCCGCCGCGCGCAACCCGCCAGCCGTACGCGCCGCAAGCGCTATGACGAAAGTGGCGAAGAACCAGTAGCGGATCATGACCACCATGATGGTGTTGTATTCGCTTGCCAGGTGGCGCGAGATCGCGTCCTGCAGCGAGAAGACCACCGTGGTCGCCAACATGAGCGCCACACCGAGCGGGACGTTGTTGCTTTGCGTGGCAGGGGCCCGTGCCGGAACGGCGGCGCGCGGCAAATGTGTTTCGCTCATTCCAGAATCGCCCGTGTCATATGTCTCTTGCGCCCGTATCCCGGGACCCGTGTCACGTCAAACCCGGCCGCTTCCAGACCGCGGCGCACAAAGCCCGCCGCCGTGTAGGTCGCCGCTGTACCGCCCGGAACCGTATGAGCCGCGACCTCGACCATCAGCTCGGGTTGCCAGAGCTCGGGGTTCTTCGCCGGAGAGAACCCGTCAAGAAACCATGCGTCGGCGCCGCCCTGCCATGCGGCGAGGCTTTCCCGCGCGTCCCCGCCCACGATTTCAAGCGAAACGGAGGGATGGGAGAACGCACCACCCGCCCAGAAGGCCACCAGCGCCTCGGCCGGCTCGGCCAGTTCAGGGTAATGCGACAGGGCGCGGGTCATTTCCTCGTGGGACATGGGGAAACCCTCGAACCCCGTGTAGTGCAGGTGGCCGGGCGCGCCCGCCTTTTCCCATGCCACGAGGGTCGCCAGGAAATTCAATCCCGTGCCAAACCCAAGCTCGGCAATGCGAAACCCGTCGACGAACCGCTCTGGGAGATCATTCCCGGCAAGGAAAACATGGCGCGTTTCCGCGAGCCCGTTCTCGAGACTGAAATACGGATCGTCAAAGCGCTTGGAAACCGGGACACCGCTTTCCCGCCATTCGATCTCTGCCTTCTGGTGCTGCATCGCGCAATTCTCTAAACCATGCCCGGAACGGCGCGACACTGGCGAAAGGGGCTAACCTTGGCAATGGTCGATATCACGATCCGCGGGGCCGGTATCTTTGGTCTCTCTATCGCATGGGTCTGTACCCGGCGGGGCGCAAGCGTGCGCGTTGTCGACCCCAATGGCCCGGCCGCCGGGGCCAGTGGCGGGATCGTCGGCGCGCTGGCGCCGCATGTGCCCGAGAACTGGAACGAAAAGAAGGCGTTCCAGCTTGCCAGCCTGCTGATGGCCGAAAGCTTCTGGACCGAGGTTGCCCAGACCGGTGGCGTTTCCCCCGGCTATGCGCGGACCGGGCGGCTTCAGCCGATTGCGGATGAGCGCGCACTGGTTCTTGCCCAGTCGCGCGAAGACACCGCCGCCGAGCTGTGGCAGGATCATGCCCGGTGGGAAGTCATCGCCGCGCCCGAGGCTGGAACATGGTCGCCGCCCAGCGCCACGGGTTTCCTAATCCGCGATACGCTAAGCGCCCGCGTCCATCCCCGGCAGGCCTGTGCCGCGCTGGTCGCGGCCCTGTGCGCGATGGGCGTTGAAATAGTCAAAGAAACTGTGGACGAGGGGCAGGTTCTGCACGCAACTGGCGTCGCCGGGCTGGCTGAGATCAACCGCGCCAAGGGCAAGACCTTTGGCAATGGGGTCAAGGGGCAAGCCGCGCTTCTGGCATTCGACGCCGGGCCGCAAGCGCCCCAATTGTTCGCCGATACGCTGCATTTCATCCCCCACGCCGACGGGACGCTTGCCATCGGATCGACCAGCGAACGCGACTACAAAGACGGTCACAGCACCGATGCCCTGCTTGACGAGGTTCTGAATCGTGCCATTGCAGCCATGCCGGTGCTACGGGATGCCCCCGTTATCGAACGCTGGGCCGGTCTGCGGCCACGCTCACAAAGCCGGGCGCCGGTGCTGGGGGAACATCCGCTTTACCCGGGACAATTCATTGCCAATGGCGGCTTCAAGATCGGCTTCGGCATGGCTCCGCGTATTGCCGAGGTTATGGCCGACCTCATGCTGGAAGGGCGCGATGAAATGCCCGAGGGCTTTCGCGCCTAGGTCTCGGCGGTGGCCGTCATGCATTGCCTCCCATCCGGACCGCGCACCCAAAGCGTCTCGCCCGCGCGACAGAAACTGGCCCTCTCGGTATGGAGAAGAGGCGAGGACGCGCGGAAGGAAAATCGCTTGAGCGGCCCGATCAGGTCCTGCGCCATCAGCATCAGGACCTGCGCCAGCAAGGGACCATGCACCACCAGCCCGTCGTACCCCTCGGTGTCGCGGGCATAGTCCAGATCGTAATGAATTCGGTGACCGTTGAAAGTCAGGGCGGAATAGCGAAATAGCAGGGTCGTATCGAAATCCATGTCGCGCCGGTCGCTTTCATCCGTGCGGGCCGTTATGATCGGAGCGGGGTCGGCAGTTGGATCGGCATCCTCTCGGTAGACCAGATCCTGCCATTCCGAGAGGCACAGCTTTCCGTCCTGATAGATGTCATGGCGCAGCGTCACAAATCCGAGCGGACCGGAGCGGCCCGTCTTGTGCTGGGCCTGCTCGACCTCGCTGACTTTTTCTGCGGGCCTGCCAGCGATCAGCGGTGCATCAAAAGAAAGCCTGCCGCCCGCCCACATGCGTCGGGGCAACCCCATGTCCGGGATCAATCCCTCGCCGACGCGCGGATGACCATCGCGTCCAAGGTTCCCCGGCGGCTCTGGCGACCAGAAGTAGAGCTGATGGTAAAATGGCGGCAGGGCCGAGCCCGTTTCGATATCCGGCGTCTGACCCATGGAGACCTGAAAAGCCCGAGCGCGGGCGGGATCAATCAGATCAGTGAGCATTGCGCTGGTTACCGTGCCGGGTGTCATGGTGAAAGCCTAGGTTTGCAGGCTGCAGGAAACAAGCTGCAAGGACCGTGGTTCGGCTTTTGACCGCCGTCGCGGCGAAAACGCCATTGCGGCCTGCCGAAAACTCTTTCAGCTAACGCGCGATTTCCGCTCGCAGATTGTCCATCAACTGCTGCAGGGTTTCGATGTAAAGCTCTCCGGTCACCCGACCATCCTTGTCGAACTGGTTTGAACTGTCCGCCAGATACATTTCCGGCCCCTGCACAATCCGGGTGCGGAAAGGCACCATGAAGGTACGCAAGACCAATTGAGACCGTTCTCCGCCCGCGCGACCGGAAGAGGCCGACATCACGGCGAGCGGTTTACCCTGAAACGGTTTGCCCTTTACCCGGCTGATCCAGTCGAGCGCATTCTTCAGCACGCCGGACGGGCCCTTGTTATATTCAGGGGTCGAGATGAGGATACCATCCGCCTCGGCAATATTGGCCGCCGCGCCGCGCACCACGTCCGGGATGCCGTCCATCTTTTCGCGGTCGCCATCGTAGAGCGGGAAATTCAGGTTGAGCAGCATAAAGGATTCCGCATCGAACAGGCGGGCCGCTTCGTAAAGCAGGCGCGTGTTGGTCGAGTCCCTGCGCAAAGAGCCGGACAGTCCGACAAGCTTGTAGGTACTGATGAGAGACCCTCCCGTAATCAGATGGCGCTGGTAGAGAGGCTAGTGCGTACGGGCCGAAAGGAAACAGCGCAAAAGCAAACGCCGACCACAGCGGGTCGGCGTTTACGGTGGATTTATTGTGCCGCCGGGCTCAGCGCGGCAGGATAACGATCTCGACGCGGCGGTTCAGCGCGCGGCCCTCGGGGGTGAGGTTGGTCGCGATCGGTGCGTCTTCGCCGCGTCCGACAGTCACGATGCGCGATGCCGAGGTGCCGGAGCTGATCAGCACATTTGCGACCGATCCGGCGCGACGCTCCGAAAGATCCTGGTTGTAGGCGGCCTCACCGGTGTTGTCGGTATGGCCGATCACCTGAACGGTCGAATTCGGATAGGCCTGAAGGTTCTGCGACACAGCGCGCAGATCCGGCACCAGCGAGGAGCGCACGGCAAAACTGTCCGTGTCGAAAAGGATATCCTGCGGCAGGGTAACGATCAGACGGTCACCAGTGTTGGTTATCGTCACACGATCATTGCCCAGCGAATTGCGCAGTTCCGCTTCCTGCTTGTCGAGCTGGTTGCCGATCACGCCGCCGGCAAGACCGCCGATCACGGCGCCTGCTGCGGTCGCTTCGGTATCTCCGCCCGCAAGGTTGCCCACCAGCGCACCGACGCCGGCACCGATCAGAGCGCCCTTGTTGGTGTTACGGTTCGGGTTGGTCGGGTCATTCAGCCGCGCCGGGTCAGTGCCGCACGCGCTGAGAAATACTGCGCCGCCAAGAGCGACAGCCAAAGGTGTCTTGAAATTCATATCGGTCCTGCTCTGTATGGATCCCGTTCTTCGGGATATTGAACGCAGTAAACCATATTTCCGTCGCAGGGCGCAGCCGGAAACTGGCCTGCTTCGGCGAAATCCCGCCCATTCCTCACGTCACGCGGGGCAGGTTCAGGCGTCGTGGCGGGCCGATTCCCATGCCAGCATCGCCCGTTTGACGGGCAATCCCCAATGATATCCGCCAAGCCCGCCGGATTTCCGCAGCGCACGGTGACAGGGGATGAGCCAGCTGACCGGGTTGCGCCCGACGGCCGTGCCCACCGCCCGTACGGCGCGCGGGTTACCGATGGCCTCGGCGATTTCCGAATAGGTCGTGACATGCCCCGAGGGGATGTTCAGCAGCGCCTCCCAGACCTTGATCTGGAACGGAGCACCAATCAGGAAAAGCGGCGTGTCACTCAACCCTTCCTCACCGCCGAATGCACTGAGCACCCAAGGACGCAGGCGCATCACATCTTCGATATAGCGCGCCTTTGGCCAGCGACCGCAAAGGTCTTCCATCGCCGCCGCCTCACCCGCATCCGCCGCAAACCCCATACCGCAGATGCCTTTTTCAGTGCCCATGACCAGTGCCGGACCAAAGGGGCTTTCGAACCAGCCCCAGTAGATGGTCAGCCCCTCCCCGCCGCGTGCGTACTCGCCCGGGCTCATCGCTTCCCAGCGGAGGAACAGATCATGCAGACGTCCGCTGCCCGACATCCCGGTGGCCAGCGCCGTTTCAAGCGTTGTGAAGCGTTCGGCCAGCAAAGACTTGGCATGACCAAGGCGCAGGTATTGCTGGTAGCGCTTGGGTGAAACACCGACCCATGCCGAGAACAGCCGCTGAAAATGCGCAGGGCTCATGCCCATTTCGCGAGCCATTTCCTCGAGCGTGAGCGCGTCGCCGCCCTGATCGATAAGCTCGATCGCGCGGCGCATGACACCGTAGT
This sequence comes from Heliomarina sp., assembly GCF_052826185.1. Taxonomy (NCBI): domain Bacteria; kingdom Pseudomonadati; phylum Pseudomonadota; class Alphaproteobacteria; order Rhodobacterales; family Roseobacteraceae; genus Heliomarina; species Heliomarina sp. Next base: position 172,838 of record NZ_JBRBUI010000053.1, read on the forward strand.
GATACCCGGTCTCGGATGATTGGACATTCATGGAAACACCCTTTCCTTGCTGCTGCTCAACCTATCCCGACGGTGTCAACGGAGCGACCCGTTTCTTGTGGAAATCGACGCCACCTCATGCGCCAAAAGTCTTTAATTAAGACTTTTGCCAAGAATTTTTGAAAATTCTTGCGCCCCCGCAAGGTTCCGCAGGGGAGGGGTGGATTTTCCGTTGCGGTGCTGGCGCTTGCACGGCATTAAAGCCCGCAATGGCAAAACAACTCAGCTACCACACGATCCGCGAGATCTTTACCCGTTTCCATACGGCCGAACCCGAGCCGAAGGGAGAGCTGGATCATGTGAACGCCTATACGCTGGTTGTCGCCGTAGCGCTCTCGGCACAAGCAACCGATGCCGGGGTGAACAAAGCCACCGCCGCCTTGTTCAAGGTCGCGGACACGCCGCAGAAAATGCTCGATCTCGGTGAAGAAGGCCTCATCGAGCATATCAAGACCATCGGCCTTTTCCGCCAGAAGGCAAAGAACGTGATGAAACTGTCGCGTATCCTTGTCGAGGAATACGGCGGAGAAGTCCCCAATTCGCGCGCCGCGCTGCAGTCTCTCCCGGGCGTGGGGCGCAAGACGGCGAATGTCGTGCTGAACATGTGGTGGCACTATCCGGCGCAGGCGGTCGATACCCATATCTTCCGTCTCGGCAATCGCTCGGGCATCGCCCCGGGCAAGACGGTCGATCATGTCGAATGTGCCATCGAAGACAACATCCCGGCGGATTTCCAACTCCATGCGCATCACTGGATGATCCTGCATGGCCGCTACACCTGTGTCGCGCGCAAGCCAAAATGTCCGGCCTGCCTGATCCGCGACCTATGCCAATACGAGGAAAAGACTGAATGAAAACCTATGACATCGTCGGAATCGGCAACGCCATCGTGGACGTGATCTCGCAATCCGACGACAGCTTTCTCGACCTCATGGGCATCGAAAAGGGCATCATGCAGCTGATCGAACGCGAACGCGGCGAAACGCTGTACGGCGCGATGGAAAACCGCGTCCAGACGCCCGGCGGATCGGTTGCCAACACCATCGCCGGCGCGGGCGCGCTGGGTCTGAGTGCCGGTTTCATCGGCCGCGTCCATGATGACGCGCTCGGCCGTTTCTACGCCGATGCGATGAACGACAAGGGCATCGATTTCGTGAATCCACCGGTACCGGGCGGCGAATTGCCCACATCGCGGTCGATGATCTTCGTCTCGCCCGATGGCGAGCGGTCGATGAATACCTATCTCGGGATTTCCTCGGAGCTCAGCTCCGATGACGTTTCCTCGGAGGTGGCCAGCAACGCCAAGATCATGTTCCTCGAAGGGTATCTTTTCGACAAGGACAAGGGAAAAAGCGCGTTTCTGGAAGCCGCCCGCGATTGCCGTAAGGGCGGCGGCAAGACCGGCATCGCCATCTCTGACCCGTTCTGCGTCGAACGCCACCGGGCCGACTTTCTCGACCTGATCGAAAAGGATCTGGATTTCGTCATCGGTAACGAAGAGGAAATCAAGTCGCTGTTCGAAACCGACGATCTTGAAGAAGCCATCACCAAAACGGGCGCGATCTGCCCGCTGGTGGTCTGCACCCGGTCCGGTGACGGTGTCACCGTGCTGGCCGAGGGCAACCGAGTGGATGTGCCCGTGACAAAGATCGTCCCCGTCGACGCCACCGGCGCGGGCGACCAGTTCGCTGCAGGTTTCCTCTATGGTCTTGCCACGGGTCGCGATCTGGAAACCTGCGCAAAGATCGGCAACGTCTGCGCGGGCGAGGTGATTTCGCACATCGGTCCCCGGCCCGAAGCCGACATGCCCGAACTGCTGCGCAAGGCCGGTCTTCTCTGACCATGATCAAGGAAGGCTTTCACAAGGTACCGCTTGGCCATGTGGCGACCGTCGTCACCTATCTCGAGATGACCTCGCCCGCGGCCCTGCGCCCGGCGGAACTTCCCGAGGGTGTCACCCTGCGGAGCGTCACTGAACCGGATACTGTCTGGTACAAGGACCTGTTCATGCGGGTCGGCGGTCAGGACTGGCTCTGGTTCTCGCGGCTCAAGATGGAAAACAGCAAGCTGGGCGCGATCATCCGCGACCCCGATGTCCATATGTTCACGCTTGATCTTGACGGAACGTCGCAGGCCATTCTGGAGCTCGACTTTCGCGAGAAGGGCAAATGCGAGGTGGCGTTTTTCGGCGTCGCCCCTGCGCTGACCGGCAGCACGGCGGGACGTTGCCTGATGAACCACGCGATTACCTATGCCTTTGCGCAGGGGATCGACATGCTTCACCTGCACACCTGCACGCTGGATCACCCTAGGGCGCTGGCCTTTTACCGGCGCACTGGGTTCACGCCTGTCCGCCAGGAAATCGAGGTACTGGAAGACCCACGTCTGACCGGCGACCTTCCCAAAGAAGCCGCCCCGCACATTCCGATTTTCGCCTTATGATACCCGGCGGCGTCACCAGCGCCGCCGGATCCGATATCAGTGTGGCTTGGCGTATTGCGCCAGTTCCGCCTCGGCTGTTTCGTCTATGTCCAGCTCTTCGTCCGTGATCAGCCCGGCGTTCGGGTCGTTGAATACCGCAAGGTCGATCTTGTTCTCCCCCTTGGCGACGATGGTCGAAACCACCGCATCGCCGGTGATGTTGACGGCTGTCCGGATCATGTCCATCAGCCGGTCGACCCCAAGGATCAGGGCGATGCCTTCGATCGGCAGCCCGACCTGACCAAGCACCATCGTCAGCATGACAAGGCCAACGCCCGGCACGCCCGCTGTCCCGATCGAGGCCAGAACCGCCATTGCGATCACAGTGATATAGCCGCCAAGACCAAGGTCGATACCGTAGACATTGGCAAGGAACACGGTGGCGACACCCTGCATGATCGCAGTGCCGTCCATGTTAATCGTCGCGCCAAAGGGCACGCAGAAGGACGCGACCGAGTTATCGACCCCCACCCGTTCCGTCACCGAGCGCAGCGTGACAGGGATAGTCGCGTTCGATGAGGCCGTGGAAAAGGCGAAGATCTGCGCCGGGCGCATCTTTTGCATGAAGATGAACGGGTTCAGCCCGGTGAACAGCTTGAGCATCAGCATCAGCGTCACGAAAAGATGCAGGAACAGGGCCGCGACCAGCGTCAAGACATAGGCGAGAACCGGGCCGAACAGCTCGATCCCCTGTTCGGTGAAGGTTTTCGCGATCAGGCAGAATACGCCATAGGGCGCAAAGGCCATGACGATGGAAACGACCTTCATCATCAGTTCGTTCATGTATTCGCAGCCCTCGACAAATGCCTTGGACCTGCCCCCAAGCATCAGCACCGCGACGCCAAGGATAACTGTGTAAAAAATGACCTGCAGCATGTCGCCGTTGGCGAAGGCGGCGACCGGATTGGTCGGCACGATGCCTGCAAAGACATCCCAGACCGAAGGCGCTTCCTTGCCGGTGACACCGCTGGTGTCGACACCTTCCATGTCGAAACCCTGACCCGGACCGACAAGCGTCGCAAGCAGTATGGCAACCGCAATGGCGATAGCAGTGGTGGTGAGGTAAAGCACGAAACTCTTGCCGCCCACCCTTCCGAGGATGCGGATATCGCCGATCCCGGTAACCCCGTTGATCAGGGAGAAGAACACAAGAGGCACGACCAACATCTTGAGAGCATTGACAAACATCTTGCCAATCATCCCGAAGAAACCGCCAACGATATGGGTATTGATGAAATCGCTGTCGATCATGTTGAGTATCACGCCAAGGATCAGGCCCGCGATCATCCCGATCATCACCTTGACGGTAAGAGACATTTTTCCGCTGCCTGTCGCGCTATGAGTCACAGTCATGGTTCACTCCACTCATTCCCCGATCTGCTTCAATGGTGGCATGAAACTTTCGATTTCTATAGTAAATTTTCATCTTTTGGTTGTGGCTGCTTGGGATTGGCCCATGAAATCGCCCGATTTTCAGCGACCAAGCGCGATTGCGCGCCCGATCCCGATGGGGTAACCGAAGCAAGGTTTTGAAAGGGCGCCCGACATGACGACCAACAGTTTTGGCCATCTTTTCCGTGTCACCACGTGGGGCGAAAGCCATGGTCCGGCGCTTGGCGCAACGGTTGATGGTTGCCCTCCGGGTGTCAAAATCGACGAGGCGGTGATCCAGCACTGGCTTGACCGGCGCAAACCCGGCCAGTCCAAGTACACGACCCAGCGGCGTGAACCTGATCAGGTGCGGATCCTCTCGGGCGTCTTCGAAGGACAGACTACAGGGATGCCCGTCCAGCTGATGATCGAAAACACCGATCAGCGGTCGAAAGACTATTCCGAGATCATGGACAAATTCCGCCCCGGCCATGCAGACATAACGTATTGGCAGAAATACGGAATTCGTGATTATCGCGGTGGCGGGCGGTCGTCGGCACGCGAGACTGCGGCGCGCGTCGCCGCGGGCGGTCTGGCGCGCGAGGCGATCCGCGTCCTGGCGCCAGAGGTCAAGATCACTGGCTACATGACGCAGATCGGCCCGCACGGGATCGACCGCGAAAACCTTGACCTTACCCAGATTGAGGAAAACCCTTTCTGGTGTCCCGATGCCGGTGCGGCCGAGACTTGGGCCGGTTACCTCGACGGCCTGCGCAAGTCCGGCAATTCGGTCGGCGCCATCGTCGAAGTGACCGCCAGCGGCGTGCCCGCCGGACTTGGCGCGCCGGTCTATGGCAAGCTCGACACCGATATCGCTGCCGCGATGATGAGCATCAATGCCGTCAAGGGTGTGGAAATCGGTGAAGGCATGGCAGCGGCAATGCTGACCGGCGAAGAAAACGCCGACGAGATCTTCATGGGCAATGACGGCCAGCCGGTTTATTCCAGCAACCACGCGGGCGGGGTCCTTGGCGGCATCTCGACCGGGCAGGATTTGGTTGTACGTTTCGCGGTCAAGCCGACCTCCTCGATCCTCAAAACCCGCCAGACGATCACCAAATCCGGCCAGTCGACCGATATCATCACCAAGGGGCGTCACGACCCCTGCGTCGGCATCCGCGCCGTGCCGGTAGGCGAGGCGATGATGGCCTGCGTGATCCTCGACCACCTGCTGCTGCATCGCGGTCAGGTCGGGGAAAACCGGGGCAAGATCGGCTGAAATGCTCTCAATTCTGGGCATTGTCTTCCCGCTTTTCGCGGTGATCGCCGTTGGCTATGGCGCAGTCCGCGCCGGATGGTTCAAACCCTCGGACATGCCGGTGCTTGGCCGGTTCGTGATGCAGCTTGCCCTGCCCGCCCTGCTGTTTCACGCGGTTGCCTCGCGCGACCTGCACGAGGTCATCGACACTGGCTATATCACGATCCTGCTTGTCGGCGGGCTGCTGACCGTCGTGGTCACGTTCGGCTGGTTCTCACTGACCGCATCGGACAAGCGGCGGCGCGCGATTGCCGTCATGGGCTCGGTCTGCCCGAATTCCAGCTTTGTCGGCTATCCGCTGATGCTGATGGTTTTCCCCGATCTCGCAGGCGTCATCCTAGCGCAGAACGTGTTGATCGAGAACATTCTGTTCATACCGCTGACGCTTATCCTTGTCGATCTGGCCGAAGACCGTCCGGACCTGTCCCTCCCCAAGCTGCTGGTGACGGTGATCTGGGGATTCCTCAAGCGTCCGATGGTGATCGCGCTGCTCGCTGGCCTTGTCTTCTCGATGGCGGGCCTGCATCTACCCGGCCCGGCAGACCGGTTCTTTACCCTGCTCGCCGGGGCAGCCTCCGCCGTGGCGCTGGTGGTGATCGGTGGCTCGCTGGTTGGTCTGCCGCTGACCGGGAACCGCGCGATGGCGGTCCAGATCGCGGCCGCCAAGCTTCTGGTGCACCCGGCGCTGGTCGCGCTTTCCGCCGCGCTTCTGATCGGCGCAGGGGTGGTGTCGCTATCTCCGGATATGCACACAAGCGTCATCCTGACCGCCGCCATGCCCATGTTCGCGATCTACACCGTTTTAGCACAGGAACGCGGCCTTGGCGGGGCCGCATCGCTGGCGCTGCTTGCCGGGACCAGCAGCGCCTTTTTCACGCTAAGCATTTTCCTCTGGTTGCTGACCTGAAGGGGTCGCTCCCGAACCAAAATCGCGGTGATACCTGCGTTGAATAGCACCCGCACCGCGGACCGGCCGCAACAGCCACGTCCCGCCTGCAAGGCTGCAAAATCAACCCGTTGATCTTTCCCGCGCCACGGCGCAGGTTCGCGCGCATGCCACAGCCCCTGTCTTCTCACCGTCCCGGCCTTGCCATCGTCCTCAAGATCTCAGCGATCGGTTTCTTTTCGGTCATGGCGGCGATGATCAAGGCGACCTCGGAAGAGATTCCGCCGGGCGAAGCCGTGTTTTTTCGGTCGCTCTTTGCGATCCCGGTGATCTTTGTCTGGCTGGCCGCGCGTGGTGAATTGCGCCACGGCCTGTCGACCCGAAACCCGCGCGGGCATTTCTGGCGCGGGGTACTGGGCACTTCGGCCATGGGGATGACATTCGCCGGGCTTGGCATGCTGCCCCTGCCCGAGGTCACGGCGCTTGGCTATGCCGCGCCGATCTTTACGGTGATCTTCGCCGCTATTATGCTGGGCGAAAAGATCCGCCTCATCCGGATTACCGCTGTTGTCATCGGTTTGGTCGGGGTTGTCATCATGCTCTGGCCACGGCTGGGCGGCGGCGCCGATCTGGGCGATACGGCGACGCTAGGCGCGGTCCTGATCCTTTGCGCAACCATCGCGCGGGCGCTGGTGCAGATCCACATCCGCCAGCTTGTCCAGACCGAACATGCCGCCGCCGTCGTGTTCTATTTCTCGGTCACGGCCACGGTACTGTCACTGGTCACGGTCTTTTTCGGCTGGGTCCTGCCGTCGCCGCAGAACCTGTTCCTGCTCATCAGCGCGGGGCTGCTGGGCGGCATCGCGCAGATCCTCGTGACCTCGTCCTATCGTTTCGGCCCCGCCTCTATGCTGGCGCCCTATGATTACACATCCATGTTGTTCGCGATCCTGATCGGCTATGTCTGGTTCGCCGAACTGCCGACGCTGGTGATGCTGGCCGGTGCGGTGCTGGTCATCGCGAGTAACGGTATCGTCGTCTGGCGCGAACGCCAACTTGGCCTGCAACGCACCAAGGCGCGGGCCGTCACCGACCCCAAAGCCTGATCCAAGGAGGAGATCCCATGTCCGACAGCACAACGCACAAGGAAGAAATGCAAAAGGTTCAGGCCGAGCAGCGCGAGAAGATATCCAAGCTGCAGGATCCGGAACGCGGGCTGGTGCTTGTCCATACCGGCGCGGGCAAGGGTAAATCCTCCTCCGCTTTCGGCGTACTGATCCGCGCGCTTGGCTGGAAACAGACCTGCGGCGTCGTCCAGTTCATCAAGGGCAAGTGGATCACCGGCGAGCGCCGCTTCTTTCAGGACCTCGGCGGCGTGACGTGGCACACGATGGGCGAAGGTTTCACCTGGGACACGCAGGACCGCGAACGCGACATCGCCGCCGCAACCGCCGCTTTTGACAAGGCCTGCGAGATGATGAAAAGCGGGGAATATGACCTGATCGTGTTGGACGAGATCAACATCGCCCTGCGTTACGGTTATCTGTCGGTGGAACAGGTGATCGCGGGTCTCGACGCGCGCGACAAGCGCACGGGCGTGATCCTGACCGGGCGCGACGCTAAACCCGAGCTTTGCGAATATGCCGACCTCGTAACCGAGATGGGCGAGGTCAAACACCCGTTCAAAGCCGGGATCAAGGCCCAGCGCGGGGTGGACTACTGAAACCCGCGCCGGACAGGCGATGGCGGCACCCCGCCATCGCATTCTCGTTCAGTAGCCGACAGACCGGTCCACGGCCCCCGGTGGCACCTTGCCTTCGCTAAGCGCGATGTAATTCTCGACCACCTGCCGCAAGACCTCGCGCCGCGTCGTGTCCGACGCCTTGTGCGGCGTCACCAGCACATTCGGCAGCGTCCAGAACACGTGATCGGCGGGCAACGGCTCCTGACGGAACACGTCCAGCGTGGCAGACCCGATCTGACCCGACTTGATCGCCGCGAGGAAATCCTCTTCTACCATGTGTTCACCACGCCCGATCTGGACCAGCGCCGCGCCCTTTGGCAGCTTTGCAAAAAGCTCGGCGTTCAGCACGTCGCGTGTATCTTCGGTCAACGGCAACAGGTTGACGAGAATGCGCGACCGGGCCGCGACCTGTTCGACCGCATCCTCGCCGACGATGATCTCGACACCGGGCTCGGGATCTTTCTCGCTGCGGCAGGCGACAATGACCGGATAGCCCATCGCGACCAGAGCCCGGGCGGTCTGACGCCCCATCAGGCCAAAACCCAGAATGCCAACCGGAACCTGCGAGGGCATGTCGGTCGAATGGGAATGTGCCCAGCGTTTTTCCTCCTGCGCCTTGAGGAATTCGCCCATCTTACGGTGATGCCAGATCACGTGCCATGCCGCGAAACCAGCCATTTGGCGGGCCTGCTCATCGTCACGGATCCGGGTAACGGTCGCGCTTTCCGGCAGCGATGGGCAGGCAAAGATGCTGTCCACGCCCGCCGCGATCGACGACACCATCTTGACGTTGGGAAAGCGCTCGAAAGCATCGTCCTCGGGTGCCCATACCAGCGCGCAGGTCACAGCCGAGGGATCCTCGACCTCGTCCGGGCGCACAAGGTTGAGGCGCGGTTCCTTCGCCTTGGACATGGCCCGCTTGATGTCATAGCCGTCACGCGACAAGGTGACGACGGTCAGCGGCGTGGCTTCGGTGATCGGGGTGTCCTTCATGCCATGGCTCCTTTACCGCAGCGATACGAGGGGGAGACAAGGGCGCGAGAGCCCTGGAAACGTCTTGTCATTCTGTCTGTCTTTCCTTTGCCGACGCCGCCCGTCACGGCTGCGATTTTCGTCGCGAAGCTAGACGGCAGAGACCGGGAATGTCGACCTGCCGGAAGCCAGAAAAAGCGAAAATCTCTACAAAAGTCCCCGGTGCGCCAGTGGAATGAACAGGTCCGCCCCGCCGGTGCCGGACGGCGCCCATTCAGCCGAGATAAGACTCCAGTTCGGAGACAGCATGATCCAGCCCCCATGGCGGGTTGATCACCACCATCCCGCTGCCGATCATGCCATGTCCCGGACGGGCCGCCGCGAAATTCAGCTGGTGGTGCAGCATGTCTCCGGCCAAGTCCGGGAGCGCCCCGGTCAGCGTTTCATGCATCCCGTTGCTCAGGATCGGATACCAGAGCATCAGCACTCCGACCGGCCATTTCCGGTGCAGATCGCGCAGGAGTTTGGGCATCACCTGCCATTCGTCCTTGATCTCGTAGCTCGGGTCGATCAGCGCCACGCCGCGCCGTGGCGTCGGCGGCGCAAGCGAGAGCAGCATCTGCACACCATCGGTCTGCCTGATGTGCACCGATCTGACGTTTTCGCGCAGCGCCGCGACTTCCTGCGGGTGCATTTCGGCCAGCGTGATCGTGTCTTCGCCTCTCAGGAGTGTCCGGGCAATCAGTGGCGATCCAGGGTATGCGTCCGCGCCCGCCATGTCACGGATCGCGCCCAACGCCCGCATATAGGGATGATCGGGCGGAAAGCGCTCCTGAACCCGCGCGATGCCGGCCCCGGCTTCGCCGGTCTTGAGCGCCTCGGTCCCCGACAGATCATAAAGGCCCCTGCCCGCATGCGATTCCATGTAGGAAAGGGGTTTTGGCTTTTGCACCAGATAGTCGAGCACACAGGACAGGATGGCATGTTTATGCACGTCCGCCATGTTCCCGGCATGATATGCGTGTTGATAAGACAACATTTACCTGCGTCCTCGATACTTCGGAACCGTCTTCATCACATCAACGTTTAACATCGACACATTTCTGTCATGAAACTGTCATAATTTGTTTTTGACGAGGATGTCCGATGGACGAATACCTTCTCCTGCTCAGTAATTCGATACTCGGACATTCTGACAAGATCGACTACCATATTCTCTTTTTGGCTAGAAACCCGCTTACGAAAAGCCTGCCGCTTATCGTCTGCTTTTGGGCGCTTTGGTTCGTAATGAAGCAAGGGCAATACATCAACCGCTCACGCGTGGCGGCAAGCTTCATCATTGCGCTCGTGTCTATAATAGTTGGTCGTTTCCTTGCCGTGGTCTTGCCGTTTCGCCTGCGTCCGATACACACGCCCGACATCGACATCACTGTATTTGAGGGCCTCGGCCGCAGGACGCTTGATGGGTGGAGTTCCCTGCCCAGCGATCATGCGATTTTTTTCGCATCGCTCTGTGCCTGCGTTTTCATGATAAACCGCCCGCTGGGCATCATCATCAGCATCTACAGTTTTTTCATCGCATTGCTGCCCCGCGTCATATACGGGCTGCACTGGCCATCCGACGTATTCGTCGGGATCCTCATCGGGGCCGCCTTGGCTGCTCTGATGATGAAACCGTTGCAGAACGCGATTGAACGCATGGGGCTTGTCGATACGGCACTACGTTACGAGATCTTGTTTTACCCGGCCATGTTCCTGCTGACTTTTCAGATGGCGACCATGTTCGACTCGCTACGTGCCGTGCTTGAGGTGGCGAAGAACACCGTGATGTTCTTCGCCCGAGCGATCTAAATCCGGTCCGCTTAGCTGCGGACCAGTTTTTCGTAGCTTTCCGAGATATCGCGGGTCATTGCGCCGACTTCGAAGTTATACGTCCCGATCTGGCCGACGGGCGTGACTTCGGCGGCGGTGCCCGTAAGCCAGCATTGCTCAAAGCTTTCCAGTTCCTCGGGCATAATGTGGCGCTCATGCACCTTGATCTGCTTGTCTTTTAGCATGCCGATCACGGTCTGGCGCGTAAGTCCGTTCAGGAAGCAATCCGCGTCCGGTGTGTGAACCTCGCCGTCCTTGACGAAGAAGATATTGGCGCCGGTGGCTTCGGCGACATAGCCACGATAATCCATGAAGAGCGCGTCCGAGCAGCCCTTGGCCTCGGCCGCGTGCTTGGACATGGTGCAGATCATGTAAAGACCGGCGGCCTTGGCGTGAACCGGGATGGTTTCCGGGCTTGGGCGTTTCCATTTCGAGATGTCGAGCTTGGCGCCCTTCATCTTGGCGTCGCCGTAATAATTGCCCCATTCCCAGCCGGCTATGGCCAGACGAACCGGGTTGCGCGCCGCCGAAACGCCCATGTCCTCGCCGGCGCCGCGCCATGCGACCGCGCGCACATAGGCATCGGTCCAGCCGTTCGCCTCGAGCATCGCATATTTTGCCGCTTCGATCTCATCGACGGTGTAGGGAATTTCGAAATCCAGCATCTGCGCCGAGGCGCGCAGCCGCTCGGAATGCTCTACGCCTTTGAAAATCTTGCCACTATAGCAGCGCTCGCCTTCGAAAACCGAGCTGGCGTAATGCATGGCATGGGTCAGGATATGGACATTTGCGTCGCGCCAATCGACCAGTTTTCCGTCCAACCAGATCTTGCCGTCGCGATCATCATATGCCGACATAGTCTTACTCTCCTGCGCCCTAGGATTTTCAATTGTTGCGCTACAAGCGGATAAACCGGATATATTATTGCGCGAAATCTGCGATTCGATACCGCTTGGCCCTTGGAATGTCAATATCGCTGACTTATGCTGCCTAAAAACGTGACGAAATGAGAAAAGCGATGTCGGACACGAGAGCGGGTCAAGCGCAACGGGGCGGGAACCTTCTTTTCCTCACGGACGAGCAATTGCGGCAGGGCATCGAGGCGATGTTCTTTGCCTATCGCGGCTTTACTGCAGATCCCGACCGTATTCTTGCCGAGCTGTCCTATGGGCGCGCGCATCACCGGGCGATCCACTTCATCAACCGGGCGCCGGGCACCACGGTCAACAACCTGCTCAGCATACTCGGGGTGACCAAGCAATCCCTGAACAGGGTGCTGCGGGCGCTGATCGCCGACGGGCTGGTATCGAGCCGTGTCGGCACCACCGACAAGCGCGAGCGGCATCTCTATCTGACAGAAAAGGGGCGCGAGCTGGAGGCAGAGTTGAGCGATGCCCAGCGCGCCCGGATGCGAGCCGCCTTTCGCGATGCCGGCCCCGAGGCGGTTGCCGGTTTCAGACTTGTGCTTGAATCGATGATGGACCCGGACATGCGGCGTGCCTATACCCGGCTGAGGGATTGAGGGTATGGCGGAAATGGACGCCCATCTGCTGATAGTCGATGATGACGAGCGCATCCGGGATTTGCTGAAGAAGTTCCTGATGAGGAACGGTTTCCTCGTCAGTGCGGCCCGCGACGCGGCCCATGCCCGGAGGATCCTGACCGGCTTGCAGTTCGATCTGGTGGTACTGGACGTGATGATGCCCGGCGAGGACGGGATCAGCCTGACCCGCGCCCTGCGTGAAACGATGACGACGCCGATCCTGCTGCTGACCGCCAAGGGCGAGACCGAGAACCGCATCGCGGGGCTCGAAGCCGGGGCGGATGATTACCTTGCCAAGCCTTTCGAGCCCAAGGAATTGCTGCTGCGGATCAACGCGATCCTGCGGCGAATGCCGGAAACGCCTGCCGCCACCGGTGCGCCGAAGTTCCTGAATCTTGGCGCGATCCGCTATGACGTGGAACGGGGCGAGATGTGGCAGGGCGAGGATCTGGTCCGGCTGACCGCCACCGAAAGCCAGCTGATGAAGATCTTCTCGGCCTGCCCGGGCGAGGCGGTGAGCCGCACCAAGCTGGTGGAGGATCTTGGCCGCGACCGGGGCCAGGCACAGGAACGCGCGGTGGACGTGCAGATCACCCGGTTGCGGCGCAAGATCGAGACCGATCCGAAACAGCCGCGCTATCTTCAGACCGTGCGCGGCGCGGGGTATATGCTGGCGCCGGACTGAGGGCGTCGAAGCCGCTGCGCGGCGATTTGATGCCTCCGGCGGGAGTATTTCCGGCAAGAGGAAAACAGGAGTTGAGATGGTAACGGCGCTGATCACCCATGCGGATTGCCTGAAACATGAAACACCCGAGGGACATCCGGAGCGGGTGGCGCGGCTGGAACATGTGCTGCATGCGCTCGAGGATCTGGAGCTGCGGCGTGTGACCGCGCCGCTGGCGGCGGAGGATGATGTGCTGCGCGTGCATCCGGCGGCCTATCTGGCAGATATGAGGCGGGCTTTACCGCAGCACGGGATCGTGCAGATCGACGGCGATACCTTCTTGTCGCCGGGATCGCTCGATGCCGCGTTCCGCGGGGCGGGGGCGGTTGTGCGGGCGGTCGACATTGTACTGGGAGGCGAGGCCGGGAACGCCTTTGCCGCGATCCGCCCGCCGGGCCATCATGCGGAAACGGATACGGCCATGGGGTTCTGCCTGTTCGGCAATGCGGCGCTGGCAGCGAAATACGCGCTGGATCATCACGGCCTGAGCCGTGTGGCCGTGGTGGATTTCGATGTCCATCATGGGAATGGGACACAGGATTTGCTCTGGGACGAAAAGCGCGCATTGCTGGTGACAAGCCAGCAGGTGCCGCTCTGGCCCGGGACCGGCCGGACGGATGAGACCGGCGCGCATGACAATATCCTGAACGTGCCCCTGCCCCCCGAAAGCGGCGGGGCGCAGATGCGCGGCGAATACGAGGCGAAGGTGTTCCCCCGGCTGCGCGCCTTTGCGCCGGAACTGATTATCATCTCTGCCGGGTTCGACGCACACCGCGACGATCCCCTGGCTGAGCTCAACTGGGAAATCGAGGATTTCGCGTGGCTGACCGAACAGCTCTGTGCCCTCGCAGCGGAAATCTGCGGCGGCCGCGTGGTCTCGACTCTCGAGGGCGGCTATGATCTGAAAGCCCTGAGCGAAAGCGCGAGGGCGCATGTGCAGGAACTGATGAAGGCCGCGAGAGATGAGTGACAAACCCGTATCCGAGTTGAGCTTTGAAGAGGCGATGAAAGAGCTGGAAAGCGTCGTGGACCAGCTTGAGCGCGGGGATGTGCCGCTGGATGCCTCGATCACGCTTTACGAACGGGGGGCGGCACTCAAGAAACGCTGCGAGGAAGAGCTGAAGCGCGCCGAGGAAAAGGTCGCGGCCATCACGCTGGATGCGGATGGCAACCCGAGCGGGACCAAGCCTGTCGAAGGGCTCTGAATGTTCGAGGAAAAGCTGGCGGCGGCGGGATCTTTGATCGACACCCGCCTTGTGGGTCTGTTGGACGGGCTGAGCGATGTGCCGGTGGTGCAGGCGATGCGCCATGCGAGCCGGGGCGGGAAGGCGCTGCGCGGGTTCCTGGTGCTGGAATCGGCGCGGTTGCACGACGTGGAAGAGGCACGCGCGCTTTGGGCGGCCTGTGCGATAGAGGCGATGCACAGTTATTCTCTGGTTCATGACGACATGCCCTGTATGGATGATGACGACATGCGGCGCGGGCTGCCGACGGTTCATGTGAAATGGGACGAGGCGACGGCAGTGCTGACCGGCGATGCCCTGCAGGCTCTGGCGTTTGAATGCGCGGCCCATCCCGGGGCCGGTTCTGCCGAGGTGCGCGCGGACCTGACGCTCAGCCTTGCGCAGGCAGCGGGCGCGCGGGGCATGGTATTGGGTCAGGCGCTGGATATCGCGGCCGAAAGTGCCGATACGCCCCTGACCCTGTCGGAAATCACCGCCTTGCAGGCGGGCAAGACCGGTGCGCTGATCGAATGGGCGGCATGCGCGGGCGCGCGGCTTGCAGGGGCCGATATTTCCGCCTTACAGAGCTATGCCCGAGACATGGGCCTGGCCTTTCAGATCGCGGATGACATTCTTGACGTCGAGGGCAGCGCCGAGTTGACCGGCAAGGCCGTCGGCAAGGATGCAGCCGCTGGCAAGGCAACCTTTGTTTCGCTGCTGGGTCTGGACGAGGCCAAGACCCGCGCCACAGTGCTGACCGAAAGCGCCTGCGATGCGCTTGCGCCTTACGGAGACCGGGCGGAAACCTTGCGGGAAGCCGCGCGTTTCGTTATCTCGCGACAGGCATAGCCCGCACGATCCTGTTCCAGCCGCCGAAAGAGTGACCATTGTCAGACCGTCCCAATACCCCGCTGCTCGACAAGATCCACCGCCCCGCGGATATGAAATCGCTGACTGACAAGCAGCTGAACCAGCTCGCGGACGAGTTGCGGGCCGAGACGATTTCCGCTGTGTCCGTTACGGGCGGCCATCTTGGCGCCGGGCTGGGCGTGGTCGAGCTTACCGTGGCTTTGCACGCGGTTTTCGACACGCCGCGTGACAAGGTGATCTGGGATGTCGGGCACCAGTGCTATCCGCACAAAATCCTGACCGAACGCCGCGATCGTATCCGCACCCTTCGGATGAAGGACGGGCTGAGCGGTTTCACCAAGCGCGCCGAATCCCCCTATGACCCGTTTGGTGCGGCGCATAGTTCGACCTCGATCAGCGCAGCTCTGGGTTATGCCGTGGCCCGCGATCTGGGCGGGAATCCGCCCGAGGGCATTGGCGACAGCATCGCGGTGATCGGCGATGGCGCGATGAGCGCGGGCATGGCCTTTGAGGCAATGAACAACGCGGGCCATCTGGGCAAGCGGCTTATCGTTATCCTCAACGATAACGAGATGAGCATCGCACCGCCGGTCGGGGCGCTGTCGTCCTATCTCTCGCGGCTTTATGCCGAGGAACCGTTTCAGGAGCTGAAGGCCGCCGCCAAGGGGGCCGTTTCCCTCCTGCCCGGCCCGTTCCGCGAAGGTGCCAAGCGCGCCAAGGAAATGCTCAAGGGCATGGCGATGGGCGGTACGCTCTTCGAGGAACTTGGGTTTTCCTATATCGGCCCGATCGACGGGCATGACATGGACCAGCTTCTGCCGATCCTTCGGATGGTCAAGGCCCGTGCTCGGGGCCCCATCCTGATCCATGCACTGACCCGCAAGGGCAAGGGTTATCGCCCGGCGGAACAGGCCCGCGACAAGGGCCATGCGACCGCCAAGTTCGACGTGGTGACCGGCGAACAGACCAAGGCACCGTCGAACGCGCCCTCCTATACCAAGGTTTTCGGAGAAAACCTCGTCAAGCTGGCCACCGCTGATGACAAGATCTGCGCGGTTACGGCGGCGATGCCGGATGGCACGGGGCTGAACCTCTTTGCCGAACGCTTTCCCAGCCGGTGTTTCGACGTGGGCATCGCTGAACAACACGGCGTGACCTTTTCCGCCGCGCTGGCGGCTGGCGGGATGAAACCCTTTTGCGCGCTTTATTCAACTTTCCTCCAGCGCGGTTACGATCAGGTCGTGCATGACGTGGCAATCCAGCGCCTGCCGGTGCGTTTCGCCATTGATCGCGCCGGGCTTGTCGGGGCGGACGGGGCGACCCATGCGGGCAGCTACGACATTGCTTACCTCGCGAACCTGCCGGGCTTTACCGTGATGGCCGCCGCGGACGAGGCCGAGTTGGTGCATATGGTCGCCACCGCCGCCGCCCATGACAGCGGACCGATTGCCTTCCGCTATCCCCGTGGCGAGGGCACCGGTGTCGAGATGCCGGAACAAGGCGAGGTTCTGGAAATCGGCAAGGGCCGGATGATCCAGGAAGGCAAGCGCGTGGCAATCCTGTCCTTTGGCACGCGTCTGGCCGAAGTCGAGAAAGCCGCCGAAGCGCTGGCCGCCAAGGGCATCACACCTACCATCGCCGACGCCCGTTTCGCCAAGCCGCTGGACCGCGACCTGATCCTGCGCCTTGCCGCCGAGCATGAGGCGCTGATCACCATCGAAGAAGGCGCCGTCGGCGGTTTCGGCAGCCATGTGGCGCAGCTTCTTGGCGATGAGGGCGTGTTCGACCACGGGCTGAAATTCCGTTCCATGGTCTTCCCGGATATCTTCATCGACCAGTCCAGCCCGGCGGATATGTATGCCGTCGCCGGCATGAGCGCGGATGAGATCGAGAAAAAGGTGCTCGACGTGCTGGGTGTCGCGCGGATCGGCGAAAAGCGGGCGTGATTTCTGTCACCTCGTGAGGGTTCAGACGGCAATCTGACCCTTTTCGCGGTCAGCCGTTTTCGTCTTCCAATAACGACTGCAGCCCCTTCCGGTAATCCGGGTAGAGCAGTTCTACCCCCAGTTCCTCCTTGATGCGGTCGTTCCTGACACGCTTGCTTTCGGCGTAAAAGCTGCGGGCCATGGGGGTCATCTCGGCGGTCTCATAATCGACGGCGGGGGGAAGCGGCAGGCCGAGCAGTTCGGCGGCATGGGCGATCACGTCCTGTGGCGGGGCCGGGTCGTCATCGCAGAGGTTGTAGATCGCGCCGGGATTGGGTTGCGCAATCGAGGCGGCGAGCACCTGCGCGATGTCATCCACGTGGATGCGCGAGAAGACCTGCCCTTTCTTGATGACGCGCCGTGCGGTGCCCTTGCGGACCTTGGCAAAGGGGCCGCGACCGGGTCCATAGATTCCCGCCAGACGAAAGATATGCAGCGGCAGGTCGGGGATCGATTGCCATTCAGCCTCAGCCGCAACGCGCCATTTACCCCGCCGGGTCGAGGGGGTGAGCGGTGTCGATTCATCGACCCAACCGCCCTGATGATCGCCATAGACCCCGGTGGTCGAGAGATACCCGGCCCATTCGAGCCTTGGCGCCAGTTTCTCGATCTCGGGACGCAAGGCGCGCAGGACCGGGTCGCCCTCGGCATCCGGCCCGGCAGAGATCAGAAGATGCGTGGCCTCGGACAAGCCCTCGGGCGGCAGATCGCCCGGGAAAAGCACAGGTTCGACGCCGCTTGCGCGCAACGATTCGGCCTTGTCCGCGCTGCGTGTCGTGCCGATCACGCGCCAGCCCTGCGGGATCAGCAACCGGGTCAGCGCCCGCGCCGAAAAGCCATGACCGAAAGAAAACAATGTCTTGCCCATGCCCCTTGATGCGCGGCGGCGCGACCCGATGCAAGCGTTACGAAAACTGATTGATTTTTTGTTTTTCGTAACATATATTGTTTTTGCAAGTTTTGAGGAGCCTAGCCCATGTATAGCCAAGGTCTGATCGGCGCTGACGGTCGTAGCGAGGAAACCCCGGAATTTCTGGCGGCGTTCCAGGCGCGCGTGGATGCGGAAACCAAGATTGAACCGAATGACGATATGCCCGAGGGCTATCGCCGCACGCTTGTGCGTCAGATCGGCCAGCACGCGCATTCGGAAATTGTCGGCATGCTTCCCGAGGGCAACTGGATCACCCGAGCGCCAAGCCTGCGCCGCAAGGCGGCCCTGCTTGCCAAGGTGCAGGACGAAGGCGGCCACGGGCTTTACCTTTATTCCGCGGCAGAAACGCTGGGCGTGACGCGCAAGCAGATGACCGAAGAGCTGCTGGACGGGCGTGCGAAATATTCCTCGATCTTCAACTACCCGACGCTGAGCTGGGCAGATATCGGCATCATCGGCTGGCTGGTCGATGGCGCGGCGATCATGAACCAGATCCCGCTCTGCCGCTGTTCCTATGGCCCCTATGCCCGCGCGATGATCCGCGTTTGCAAGGAAGAGAGCTTTCACCAACGTCAGGGTTATGAAATCGTGATGAAACTGGCGCAGGGTACACCCGAGCAGAAGGCGATGGTGCAGGATGCGCTGAACCGCTGGTGGTGGCCGTCTATCATGATGTTCGGCCCACATGACGCGGACAGCCAGCATTCGGACCAGTCCATGGCCTGGAAGATCAAGCGATTCACCAATGACGAGCTGCGGCAGAAATTCATCGACGCCACCGTGCCGCAGGCCGAGTATCTCGACCTGACCCTGCCGGACCCGGACCTCAAATGGAACGAGGAAAAGGGCGGCTACGATCACGGCCCCATCGACTGGGACGAGTTCTGGCGTGTGGTGAAGGGTTTCGGCCCGATGGCCAAGGACCGCGTCAAGGCGCGCAAGAAGGCCTGGGACGATGGCGAGTGGGTGCGCGAAGCGGCGCTGGCCCATGCGGAGAAGCGTAAGGCCCGCGCGCAGGCCGCGCCGATGGCAGCCGAGTAAGGGGGCTCTGCCCCCGTCCGCCAAGGCGGACACCCCCGGAGTAATTTTAGCAAGAGGAAAACGCCATGAGTGGTGAAGTGCCCCTTTGGGAAGTGTTCATCCGGCCCCGTAACGGGTTGGCGCACAAGCATGTCGGATCGCTGCATGCGACGGACGAGGTGATGGCCCTGCAGGCGGCGCGCGATGTGTATACACGGCGCGGCGAGGGGAATTCGATCTGGGTGGTGGCCTCGAGCGCGATCACCGCGAGCGATCCGGATCAGGCGGGTGAGAATTTCGAGCCCGGCGAGAAGATCTATCGTCACCCGACCTTCTACGAGATCCCGGACGAAGTGGGGCATATGTGATGGCCCTGTTCGACGCTTTGCTGGAACTGGCCGACGATCATCTGGTGCTGGGTCACCGGGTGAGCGAATGGTGTGGCCATGCGCCGATGCTGGAAGAAGACCTTGCCATGCCGAACATGGCGCTGGACGTCATCGGCACCGCGCGGTCCCTGTACGATTACGCCGGCAAGGTCGAAGGTGCCGGGCGTGACGAGGACGATCTGGCCTATCTGCGGGGCGAACGCGAGTATCGCAACCTGCTGCTGGTCGAGCGTCCGAACGACGATTTCGCTCATACCATGCTGCGCCAGCTGTATTTCGCGGCCTTCATGCACCCCTACTGGACGGCGGCGCTGACCAGCAAGGATGAGACCATCCAGGGCATCGCCGGCAAGGCGGTCAAGGAAATGGCCTATCACATCCGCCATGCGGGGGAGTGGGTTGTGCGCCTTGGCGACGGGACCGAGGAGAGCGCGCGCCGGATGGCAGATGCGATTCAGTCCCTGTCGATCTATGTCGGCGAGTTGTTCGAGGAAGGCGCGGCCGAAGGGGTGGATGTGCTGCCCTCTCGCGCCGCTGTTCGCGATGAATGGCTTGCGACGGTCAAACGGGTGTTTGACGAGGCCGGCCTGACCTTCGAGGACTCGAAGTTTCCGCAGACCGGCGGGCGTTCAGGCGTTCATGGCGAAGGTTTGGGCCATATGCTTGCCGAGATGCAATCGGTGCATCGCGCCCATCCGGGGGCGACGTGGTAGGCACGGCCACATCTCTGGACGAGGCGCGCGCCTGGGCGGCGGCCTCTGCGGTGCCGGACCCCGAGGTGCCCTGCGTGACGGTGGCCGATCTTGGCATCCTGCGCTGGGTCCGGGTTGAGGGTTGCACGGCCGTCGCCGGTGTGACGCCGACCTATTCGGGCTGCCCGGCGGTGCTTGCCATCGAGTTGGCGGTCGAGACCGCGCTCTTGGATGCCGGGTTCGAGGCTCGGGTGGAGCGGGTCATGTCGCCGCCCTGGACCACCGACTGGATCACCGAAGAGGGGCGTGAAAAGCTGCGAGACTACGGCATCGCGCCGCCTGTGGAGCAATCGGGCTCGAAACTGGCGCTTTTTGGCGAGACAAAGGTAGCCTGCCCGAAATGCGGCTCGGATCATACCGAGAAGCTGTCGGAATTCGGCTCTACCGCCTGCAAGGCGCATTACCGCTGCACTGCCTGCGGCGAACCCTTTGACTATTTCAAATGCATCTGAGGACACGTCCATGTTTCATAACCTGACCATCAGCGAGATCCGCCGTGAAACCGACGATTCCGTCGCAATCAGTTTCGACGTGCCCGAAGATCTGCGCAGCGCTTTCACTTACAAGCCCGGGCAGTACCTGACCCTGCGTTCGGACGTGAACGGGGAAGACATCCGGCGTTCCTACTCCATCGCCTCGGCGCCGGGCGCACCGCTGACCGTTGGTGTCAAACAGGTGCCGGACGGGGCGTTTTCGACCTTCTGCCAGTCGCTAAAGCCCGGCTCGACCCTTGCGGTGATGGCGCCCGAGGGGCGGTTCATCGCCTCGGAAGAAGAAAAGCTGGTTCTGATCGCGGCCGGTTCCGGGATCACGCCGATGATGGCGATTGCCGCCGATGCGCTGGCGCGCGGGGCCGAGGTGACGCTGATCTATGGCAACCGCCAGACCGACAGCATCATGTTCCGTTCGGCGCTCGAGGCGATGAAGGACAAGTATCTTAACCGCTTTACCCTGATCCATATCCTCAGCCGCGAAGAGCAGGATGTACCGATCCTGAATGGCCGTGTCTCAGGGGAAAAAGTCACCCAGCTGGCACAGGCCGGCGCGGTCGACCTTGAGTCCGCCGACGGGATTTTCCTGTGCGGTCCGGGCGAAATGATCGACAATGTGACCGGGACGTTGGAACAGCAGGGCATCGACCGCGCCCGCATCCATTTCGAACGCTTTACGCAGGATGGCGAAGCCCCGCGCAAGCCGCGTTCAGAGGCTGCGGATGCCGCCGCCAAGTCCGGTGTGGCCGTGACCGTGGTGCTTGATGGTGCCTCGCGCAATTTCACCGTACAGGAGAGCGATGACACGGTGCTGGACGCCGCCGCGCGTCAGGGGTTGGAACTGCCTTTCTCCTGCAAGGGCGGCATGTGCTGTACCTGCCGCTGCAAGGTCGCCGAAGGCTCGGCAGAGATGGCGGTGAACTACTCGCTCGAGCCCTGGGAGACCGAAGCAGGGTTCGTACTTGCCTGCCAAACGCGCCCGACCAGCGAAAAACTGGTGCTGGATTTCGACGCGGCTTGAATCTCGGGTCGGGATTTGTTTGCCTTAGGGCATGACTGATCCCGATCTGGAGGCAGCCTACGCGCTGCGAACCCCCGATGATTCCCGTCGGCTCTATGCCGACTGGGCCAATGATTACGACATGACGTTCGCGGCGCAGGAGGATTACGAACTCCACCTGCACACCGCGCGCGCCTTTGCGCAGGCGGGCGGCAAGGGCCCCGTTCTCGACGTGGGCGCTGGCACCGGGCTTTGCGGTCTGGCGCTGGCCGGACACCGGATGAAACCGGTCGACGCGGTCGATATCTCGCCCGAAATGCTGGAAGTGGCGATGAAAAAGGGCGTCTACCGCAAATCCTTCGAGGCCGATCTGACTGTCGGCCTGCCGATGGAAGATGAAAGCTACGAGGGTATCGTGTCCTCGGGCACGTTCACCACAGGCCATGTGGGGCCGGATGCCATCGACGCCCTGCTGCCGGTCGCCTGCAAGGGCGCGGTTTTTGCGCTCTCGATCAATCAGAAACATTACGTTTCGGAAGGGTTCGAGGCGAAATTCGCCGAGTTGTCCGAGGGCGCGATCGAAGGACTCGAGCTAATCGAAACCAAGATCTACGGTGTCAAGGCGACCGGCGCCCACAAGGAAGATACCGCGCTGATCGCGGTTTTCCGCAAGGCGTAAGCTTGGAAACAGGCCGGTACCCCGCAAGGCACCGGCCTGTTTTCTGCCGGAGGGTTGGGCCTAGCGCCCTTTCCAGACCGGATCGCGTTTCTCGGCAAAGGCGCGCGCACCTTCCATCTGATCCTCGGAGGAATAGAGCACATCCACCGTCGCCAGATGCCGCCCGGTGATCCGGTTCATCGCATCCTGGAACTTCGAACCCTCGGCGTCGCGAACGATTTCCTTGATCGCCGCGTAGACCAGCGGCGGACCCGAGGCGAGCAGCCGCGCCTGCTCCCACACGCGGTCCATCAGCTTGTCCGAGGGCACGACTTCGTTCACCAGCCCCCAGCGATGCGCCTCATGCACGTCGAACCAGCGCCCGGTCAAAAGCAGCTCCATCGCGATGTGATAGGGGATGCGCTTGGGCAGTTTGATGCTGGCCGCGTCGGCCACCGTGCCTGAACGAATCTCTGGCAGGGCAAAGGTGGCATGTTCCGCGGCGATGATGATATCCGCACTCAGCGCCAGTTCCAGCCCGCCGCCAAAGGCGATGCCGTTGACCGCCGCGATCACCGGCTTGTTCATGTCACGCATTTCCTGCAACCCGCCAAAGCCGCCAACGCCGTAATTGCCGTCGACCGCGTCGCCATCCGCCGCCGCCTTCAGATCCCAGCCGGGGCAAAAGAATTTTTCCCCGCCCCCGGTAATGATCGCGACGCGCATATCCGGATCGTCGCGGAAATCGCGGAACACCTCGCCCATTTCGACAGAGGTCTTGAGGTCGATGGCATTGGCCTTGGGCCGGTCCAGCGTGACCAGCAATACGCCGCCATCGCGTTCGGTTTTCAACGGGCTCATGTCTTTGCCTTTCGGATCAGGGCATCCGCCGCCACAGCCCTTTCGGGCGTGCAGATCAGCGGATTGATTTCAATTTCACTCAGGGTTTCCGCGTGGGCCGTAACATAGGCCTGTACCGCGTCGACCGCATCAAGCAGGGATTTCATACAGATACCGGGCTTGCCGCGATACCCGTTCAGCACCGGCGCGCAGGCCAGTTTCTGCACGGCACTGGCGACGGCCTCACGGTCACTGGGCACCAGCAACGACACGGTATCGCGCAACAGCTCGGTCTGCACACCGCCCGCCCCGATCGTAAGGACGAACCCATGCGCCGGGTCCAGCGTGACCCCGACGAGCAGCTCTGCCACCGCGCCGCCGATCATCTCTTCGACAAGGTAGCCGCCGGCGCTCATGCCGGTTGCCGCCGCTTCGATCTCGGCCGCCGTCAGGCCCAGCACAACCGCGCCATGTTCTGATTTATGGGCAAGCCCGGTGCCCTTGAGCACCAGCGGCGCGCGCAATTCGCCCGCCATACCCGCCGCTTCTTCCGGCGTTCCGGCCAAACGCGACTGCGGCACGTCCAGACCGAAACCCGCCAAGGCCTGCTTGGCCTCGGATTCACCGATCAGCTCGATGTCTTCCGGCTGGCCGGGCAAAAGCACAGGATCGCCCAGTTCGCCCGAGACACGCCCAAGCCGCGCGGCAGCTGCGGCAGCAACCAGCGCCTCGCGCATCCCGCAGAGCGGCACGACGCCCCCCGCCATCAACCGCTGCGCGACATTCGACGGCATCAGTTCCGGCAGGCTGGAGACCACGGCAAAGGGACGACCGGTTTCGCTGCGCACCCCAAGCGCGGCCTCGGTGGCGCATTCCCATGCACTGGCATCCGTATGCGGATAATCCACGACGCTGAGCGTCAGCGCGATATCCGCGCCGGTCATCCCCGACCACGCCCGCGTCATCGCAGGCGCATCGCCCCAGATATAGGTGTGGTAATCCAGAGGGTTGGCGAGCGCCACCATCGGGCCCAGTGCCGCGCGCAGCCCCTCCTTCTGGCTAGGCTCCAGCGCTGGAAACACCAGGTCGCGCGGTTCCGCCAGATCCGCCATCAGACTCGCCTCGCCCCCCGAACAGCTGATCGACGCGATCCGGTTCGACGCCAGCGGGCCGACACAATGCAAAAGCTTCAGCGTCTCCAGAAACTCCGGCAGGTCGCGGACCCGCACGAACCCCAGCCGATCCAGCAAGGCCTGTGCCCCCGCATCGCTCCCGGCAAGCGAGGCCGTATGCGAAACCGTCGCGCGCCGCGCCTGTTCCGAGGCCCCGACCTTGAGGGCGACAACCGGAACATTCCTTTCACGCGCGGCATGGGCCAGATCCTCCCATTGCCGCAGATCACCAAACCCTTCGATATGCAACCCGATGGCCGTGACCCTCGGATCATCGAGCATCGCAAGCGCAAGCTCCGCCTGCGAGGTCTGCGCCATGTTCCCACAGGTCAGCATGTACCCGATCGGCAGCCCCCGCCGCTGCATCGTCATGTTGATCGCGATGTTAGAGGACTGAGTCAGAATGGCGACCCCGGAGTCGACAGGGCTCATCCCGTGCTGGTCCGGCCATATCGCGGCCCCGTCGAGCGCATTGACGAAACCATAGCAGTTCGGGCCAAAGATCGGCATATCGCCAGCCGCCTCCAGCAAACGCGCCTGCAATTCCACGCCGGACGCATCTTCTTCATGCGCCTCGGAAAAACCGGAGGCAAAACAGACGGCCCCGCCAGCACCGAGGCTCCGCAACTCCCCCACGATGTCGATCGTCGCATGGCGATTCACCCCGATGAACGCGACATCGATTTCCCCCGCCCAATCAGAAAGAGAACGCACCGAAGCCATCCCGGCGATCTCCTTGCCACCCGGATGCACGGGAAAAATATCTCCCTTGAAGCCGATCTGCCGCGCGGCGCCAATGATCGACGCACACCATGTACCGCCGCCCACGACGGCAATGCTGCGCGGAGCCAGCATGCGCTTCATATCACGCGCCATTCATCCACCTCATCGAATTTGGATAGTCCGGATGACTCCGGCGGGGATATTTTAAGACCCAAAGAAGCAGGGGACTCTGCGTTATTGGTAACCATTTGTTGACCATCTTCAGCCATGCTGGAAAAGCGGTACAGGCGGGGACGTCGATGATCGCACCCGAAGAAGCCCCCTGTTGCCTGACGCGACAGGGGGTGGATTCTTTCTTCTTCTTTGGGTCAAAAATATCCCGGGGGTCCGGGGGCAGAGCCCCCGGTTCGACCGTAGCTCTCCACACGGATTCATCTCGATCATGCGCCAAGCGGACGCAGCAGATCGCGGCTGATGATGTGTCGCTGGATTTCCGACGTACCGTCCCAGATCCTTTCCACACGCGCGTCGCGCCAGAAACGCTCCAGCGGGTAGTCATCCATCAGGCCCATCCCACCATGGATCTGGATTGCCGCGTCTGTCACCCTTGCCAGCATTTCGCTGGCGTAAAGCTTGGCCGAGGCGATCTCGCGGTTCGACGGCAGGCCCTTATCCAGCCGATCGGCGGCGGCAAGGGTCAGCAGATCGGCGGCGTCGAT
Organism: Heliomarina sp.; assembly: GCF_052826185.1. Classification (NCBI taxonomy): domain Bacteria; kingdom Pseudomonadati; phylum Pseudomonadota; class Alphaproteobacteria; order Rhodobacterales; family Roseobacteraceae; genus Heliomarina; species Heliomarina sp. The sequence goes on from NZ_JBRBUI010000053.1 coordinate 198,561, forward strand.
TTCGGTGATCATGTCGGCAAGCTGAAAGCTCACACCCTGAAACTTGCCGATGGGCTGGCCGAACTGTTCCCGCTCGGCCGAATAATTCAGCGCGTAATCGAACACCCGACGGGCCCGCCCGACCGACATGGTCGCAACCGTGATCCGCGTTGCATAGAGCCACGTGTTCATCACGTCGAAACCGCCGTCGACTTCGCCAAGCACCTGCGCGTTCGGAAGACGGCAATCGTCAAATTCGAGGATCATGTTTTTGTAGCCTCGGTGGCTGACCGATTTATAACCGTCCCGGATCTTGAAACCGGGCGTACCCCGGTCCACGAGAAAGGCGGTGATCCGTTTCTTGGGGCCTTTCGGGGTCTGGTCTTCTCCGGTCGCGATGAAAACGATGACAAAATCCGCGTGGTCGGCACCCGAAATGAAATGTTTCGTGCCATTCACCACCCAGTCGCCACCATCCCGGCGCGCCATACATTTCATCCCCCTCACGTCCGAACCTGCGCCCGGTTCGGTCATCGCCAGCGCGTCCATCCGCTCGCCGCGCACGGCGGGCATCAGGTAGCGTTCCTTCTGCTCCCCCTCGCAGGCCATCAGGATGTTCTGGGGGCGGCCAAAGAAATGGTTCAGCGCCATTGACCCCCGCCCGAGTTCCCGCTCGACCAGCGCGAATTCAAGGTGACTCAGCCCGGCGCAGCCCACGCTTTCGGGAAAGTTGCAGGCGTAGAACCCAAGCTCGAGCGTCTTGCGCTTGATCTCCTCGGCGATCTCCGCCGGCACTTCGCCGGTGCGTTCGACCAGTTCCTCGTGGGGGTAGATCTCCTTTTCGACAAAGCTCCGCACGGTGGAGACGATCATCTCCTGCTCGTCGGTCAATCCGTATTGCATGTAATCAGTAGCCTTGTTTCACCAGAGTTCTGTAGGTCGAGCGCAATGCGCCCCGGTCGACATAGCAGCCACGCAGGTGGCGTTCGCCGCTGGTGGCGACAAAGGCTTCGCGCCCATGCACCACGCGATGGTTGTCGAAGACGATGCATTCGCCCGCATTCAGCCGGAAGGTGTTCATGAATTCCGGCGACCGCAGCATTTTCAGGAACTTGCAGAAGGCCGGATAGTAGCGGTCCAGCAGGTTCTGCGGCAGGTCGAAGACATCGGCGAGGTGCTGCGATACCGTGACGCCCGACACGTCGCCGCGCGCATCCAGTTCGATCACGCGCTGATGCGCCCGGTAATCCCAGCCGTCATGGCGGCGCATGAAGGGGATGTCGTGACTGGCGAGCAGCTCAAAGGCTTCGGGGTCTTCGGCCTTGAGCGCTTCGGCCACGGCCACCCCGTCAACGAACAACGACAGCCCGCCCTGCACCGAATTGCGGCGGCAATGCAGGAACTGAACGCCGGGCGCCGCCTCTTCCGAGGGCAGATCGGTGTGCATTTCCAACGCCCCCGCCGTATAGGCAAGGTTGGTCGGGTTGATGTGCAGCTTGACGTCAAAGTAATAGCCATCGACGCAGGGCGTGATCGGCCCCAGCACCTGTGTCAGCCGCGTCAGGCCCTCGTCGCTGTCTTCCATGTCGCGGACCAGCGCGATGCCGTCCTCGATCAGCGCACGGGCGAATTTCGCGCGTTCTGCCGGATCGCTGTCCAGCGCGGGCTGGCTCACCCGCGCCCAGCTCTCGTAGGACCCGTTGCGCCATGCCCGTCGCGGGATCATCGCCGGGTCGCGCGGCGCGGCGGTTTCACCCCAGGCATCCAGCCAGTCCAGCGGAAAGCGCGATTCCAGCGGCTCCCCTTTCCAGCGGATCACCAGCGTGTTTTCCTCCATCCGCGCCTCTTCGGGCAGCGGATCGCCTTCAAGACCCGAGATGTCGAACACCCGTTCGCGTGTGACCGGATCGATCGACGTCGGATCGTTGTCGCGCAGCCAGAAATAGTTAAAATATCCCTGTCCCGAAGCGAGTGGCAGCCTCAGGCCCTTGTCTTCCAGTTTGATGTTCATGGTCGTTGCCTCAGCTGGCGTAGTTGGAACCTTCGTCGTCGAGAATAAGCTTCAGCTCGGTCAGGTGGCGGTCGCCCTGCCCCGGATAGTTCTCAAGCTCTTGCGCTGTCTTCTCGGCAATATCGTCGGGCAGCACGCGCAGCGGCTGACCGGTCTGGAGCGCCCGGATATAGGTCTCGGCGGCGCGCTCGAAATAGTAGAGACGGTTGAACGTGTCGGCCACGCTGTCTCCGATCACCAGCACCCCGTGGTTGCCCATGATCATGACCTTCTTTTTGGGATCGCTCAGCAGCGTGGCGCAGCGTTCGCCCTCATCCTCGAAAGCCAGCCCGCCATAACCTTCGTCGATCACGTAGCGATTGTAGAAGGTGGCGCAGTTCTGGTCGATCGGCGGCAGGTTGCTGTCCTTGAGAGAGGCCAGAACCGTGGCATGGATCGAATGCACATGCATGACACAGCGCGCGTGCGGGCAGTGCCGGTGGATCCCGCCATGCAGGCCCCATGCGGTCGGGTCCGGCGCATCCGGGCCTTTCAGCGTATCTGGGTTGTTCGCGTCGATCTCCAGCAGGTCCGAGGCGCGAATACGCGAGAAATGCACCTGGTTGCGGTTCATCAGGAACTTGGTGCCCTCATCGTTGATCGCCAGCGAAAAGTGGTTTGCCACTGCCTCATGAAAGTTCAGCCGCGCCGTCCAGCGAAAGGCTGCCGCCATGTCCACCCTTTCGGGCCAGTGGTTCATGTTCGGGCGCAGTTCGGTGATGCTCATCTGATCTCTCCTTGTCTGGCCGCAAACCTGCATCCGGCGCGAATATTTGACCAATGAAAAAAACGATGGCTTGTCATTAGTTGTGCTTATGGCAAAATTATGCAATGAAAACCGCCCTTCCTCCCCTTGGCTGGCTGCGCACCTTCGAGGCAGCCGCCCGCCACCTGTCTTTCACCGGCGCCGCGCATGATCTGAACATGACGCAAAGCGCGGTTTCCCAGCAAATCAAGTCGCTCGAGGGCTATCTCGGACAGCCCCTGTTCATCCGCCGCCCCCGCGCGCTGGAACTGACCGAGGCGGGAATTACCTATCTCCCGGTGGTGCGCGACGCCTTCCGCACGCTTCTGCGCGGCACACGCGCCGTAACCGGGCAGCAGGGCGACGTGGTGCAGGTCATCTGCAATCTCAGCCTTGCCTGTTTCTGGCTCGCTCCCCGCCTGCCGCAGTTTCGCGCCGCCCATCCCGAGGTCAAGCTGAACCTGATCACCGAGTTGTGGGAGCCGCGCGAAATGGCCGAGAATGCGGATGTGGAAATCCGCTATTCGGTGCGCCCCTCGGATACCGTCCGGGCCGAACAGCTCTGCTCCGATTATTACTACCCGGTCTGCGCGCCAGACTTTCCCGTGACTCTCGACACGCTACAGGACCAGCCGCTTTACGAATGCTCGAACCTGCTCTGTAGTTGGGCGAACTGGGCCGAGGATCAGGCGCTAAGCTGGGGCGATCCGACGATTGTCACCGCAACGACCTTCGCGCTGACCATGTCTATTGCCCGCGCGGGGGGCGGGCTGACACTGGCCCATGATACCATCGCATCGTGGATGATCGAACGTGGCGAGTTGATCGCGCCCTTCAGCCATCGCGCCCCCATGGCCGAGGCTTATTATCTTATCCTGTCCCCACAGGCCGAACGCTCCCCGGGCGCCATCGCCTTTGCCAACTGGGTCCGCGCCGAATTCGCCCGCGATCAAAGCACCCGGCTCGGCACCCAGGCATAACCGTTCTCACAAAGGACATAGGCCTCGCGCAGCCCATGCGGTTTGTCCGTCGGCGCTTGCAGGATAGTCGCGCCCGCGGCTTCGGCCTTATCCACCGCGGCCTCCGGATCGCTGTCGTACAGACGAATCTCGATTCCCGCCCCGCGCGGCGGGGTCTCGGGCAAAAGCCCCAGCAGCGGATTCGCGTGATAGGTGCCGTCAGAGTGAATTTGAAACACCTGCTTGCCATAGCGAAGAATAGCGAAATCATCCGAAACCTGATGCGCGGTCATGCCGAAAACCCCGGTCAGAAAAGCGCATTGCCGCCGCACGTCCCGCACCAGCAGGTTGATGCCCAAGCCACTGAGGGAGCGTCCGAAATCCTCGGGTGAGACCGTATCGTAATCCATGACACCCAGCCTGCCCAAGCAAACCGGCGCTGGCAAGCGCCATTGCGACACGCAGGTTTCATCTGGCGATGCCATCACCCCTTGAACCCGGCCCCGCAATCAGGACAATTGGAACATGGATCATACAGCTTTTCCCACATGGCCCGACGTGGCCGCCCGCCTGATTGCCGTGGCCGCTGGCCGCGAACCCGCCGATTGCGTCATCAGGGGAGGTGTCTGGGTCAACGTCCACAGCCGCGAATGCCTGCCCGGCCATGACATCGCCATCGCCGAGGGCCGCATCGCCTGCGTCGTCCCCGATGCCAGCTACTGCACCGGACCCGACACCGAGATCATTGAGGCCAATGGCCGTTACATGATCCCCGGCCTTTGCGACGGCCATATGCATATCGAATCCGGAATGCTCACCCCGGCGGAATTCGCCCGCGCGGTGATCCCGCATGGCACCACGACCATGTTCACCGACCCGCATGAGATCGCCAACGTGCTGGGCCTCAACGGCGTTCGGATGATGCATGACGAAGCGCTCATGCAGCCGATCAACATTTTCACCCAGATGCCGTCCTGCGCCCCCTCGGCGCCGGGTCTGGAAACCACCGGTTATGAGATTTCGCCCGAGGACGTGGCCGAGGCGATGCAATGGCCCGGCATCATCGGTCTGGGCGAGATGATGAACTTTCCCGGTGTCGCCAATGCCGACCCCAAGATGCTGGCCGAAATCGCGGCGACGCAAGGCGCAGGCAAGACGGTAGGCGGCCACTATGCCTCGCCCGATCTGGGACCGAACTTTGCGGCCTATGTGGCAGGCGGCCCCGCCGACGATCACGAAGGCACCTGCGAGGCCGACGCCATCATGCGCGTACGCCAGGGGATGCGGTCAATGATGCGCCTCGGCTCGGCCTGGTATGACGTCGAAAGCCAGATCACCGCGATCACCGAAAAGGGCATGGACCCGCGCAATTTCATCCTCTGCACCGATGACTGCCACTCCGGCACGCTGGTGAATGACGGCCATATGAACCGCGTCGTGCGTCACGCCATCGACTGCGGTTGCGACCCGCTGATCGCGCTGCAAATGGCGACGATCAACACCGCCACCCATTTCGGTCTGGAGCGTGAGCTTGGCTCGCTGACCCCCGGCCGTCGCGCCGACGTAATCCTGACCTCGGATCTGAAAACCCTGCCCATCGAACTGGTCATCGCGCGCGGCCAGATCGTCGCCAAGGACGGCGAATGCCTCGTCGACTGCCCGCATTACGTCTGGCCCGACAGCGCGCGCGGCACGGTGCACCTTGGCCACGACCTGAGCGAGACGGATTTTGAGATCAAGGCCCCCGACGGCGCCAACTCGGCCCGCGCCAACGTAATCGGCGTGGTGGAAAATCAGGCCCCGACCAAGGCGCTGCAAATCGACCTGCCGGTCCGCGACGGTCTGGTCGAGGGTGAAGGCGACACCTGCCAGATCGCGCTGGTCGAACGCCACCGCGCCACCGGCGGCGTGGTCAACGCCTTTGTCTCGGGCTTCGGCTATACCGGTCCGATGGCGATGGCTTCGACCGTGGCCCATGACAGCCACCACATGATCGTCGTCGGCACCGACCGCACCCAGATGGCGCTGGCCGCGAACCGGCTGGCCGAGGTCGGCGGCGGCATCACCCTCTATCGCGACGGCGAGGAACTGGCGCTGGTCGAACTGCCCATCGCCGGGCTGATGTCCGACAGCCCCGCATCCGAGGTCGCCGCCAAAGCCGAACAGATGATGGAGGCGATGCGCGCCTGTGGCTGCAAGCTGAACAACGCCTATATGCAGCATTCCCTGCTGGCGCTTGTCGTCATCCCCGAGCTGCGCATTTCCGATCTTGGCCTGATCGACGTGCGCGAATTCAAAAAAATTCCTTTGTTAGAGCCGCAGACATGAGCAAGATAGACACGCCCGAAATCTTCAAGACCGAAAGCTTTACCGATGCCGAGGCCGCCGTCGCCCGGCTCGAACAGCTTTACGCCGAAGCAACCGACTTCCTTTGCGACCGCTTCATGGAGGTCATGAAAAAGGGCAATCCCGGCTATCGCATCCGCGCATTTTACCCGGAGATACGCCTCACGACGACCTCCTATGCGCGGGTCGATTCCCGGCTGAGTTTCGGTCATGTGGCGCTGCCGGGCACCTATAGCACCACCGTCACCCGGCCCGACCTCTTTCGCAGCTACCTGACCCAGCAGATCGGCCTCTTGATCAAGAACCATGGCCAGCCCGTCGCCATCGGTCCCTCGCACACGCCGATCCCCGTGCATTTCGCCGTAGCCAACCGGCCCGAGATCACCGTGCCGCAGGATGGCGCGACCGATTTCACCCTGCGCGACGTGTTCGACGTGCCCGACCTCAGCACCACCCACGACGACATCGTCAACGGCACCTATGCCGCCCCCGACGGGATCGCGCCGCTCGCGCTCTTTACCGCCCAGCGCATCGATTACTCGCTCGCGCGCCTTTCGCACTATACCGCGACGGATGCCGAGCATTTCCAGAACCACGTGCTGTTCACGAACTACCAGTTCTACGTGACCGAATTCGAAGCCTTCGCCCGCGCCCAGCTTGCCAATCCGGGCAGCGGCTATTCCAGCTTCGTCAGCACCGGCAATGCCGAGATCACCAAACCGGACGAACCGCTCGACGCGCCGCTGAAACTGCCGCAAATGCCGACCTATCACCTGAAACGACCCGACGGGTCGGGCATCACGCTGGTCAACATCGGCGTCGGCCCCTCCAACGCCAAGACGGCGACGGACCACATCGCCGTGCTGCGCCCGCATGCGTGGCTGATGGTCGGCCACTGCGCCGGGCTGCGCAATACGCAGGCGCTTGGCGATTTCGTCCTTGGCCACGGCTACCTGCGCGAAGATCACGTGCTTGACGATGACCTGCCGGTCTGGGTGCCGATCCCGGCGCTGGCCGAAATCCAGACCTCGCTGGAACAGGCAGTCGCCGAAGTGACCGAGCTTTCGGGATACGAACTCAAACGCATCATGCGCACCGGCACCGTCGCCACCATCGACAACCGCAACTGGGAACTCCGCGACCAATCCGGCCCGGTCCAGCGCCTTTCGCAATCTCGCGCCATCGCGCTCGACATGGAAAGCGCGACCATCGCCGCCAACGGCTATCGGTTCCGGGTGCCCTACGGCACGCTTCTTTGCGTTTCCGACAAGCCGCTGCATGGCGAATTAAAGCTGCCCGGCATGGCTTCAGACTTCTATACGACGCAGGTTTCGCGCCATCTTAACATCGGAATCCGTGCCATGGAAATACTGCGAACGATGCCTCTTGAACGCCTCCACAGCCGAAAATTGCGCTCTTTTGACGAAACAGCCTTTCTTTAAAGGGCAAAAACAGTAAAAAACCGCAAAAATCCGCCTGTTTGGGGCTTGGCACAGACCACAATTCGTTGTGTTCTCCCCCCATATCCCGTTAAATATCCGGGACGAGGCCCAAGAGAGCGGGCAGTTGAAGGAGAACAAAAATGTCGAAACCAATGACCAAGACCCAGCTTGTCGCCGCACTTGCAGAAGAAATGGGCACCGACAAGAAAACCGCAGGCAGCGCACTTGACGCGGTATGCGACCTGATCACCAAGGAAGTATCCGGCGGCGGTGCCGTCACCCTGCCCGGCGTTGGCAAGATCTACTGCCGCGAGCGCCCCGAGCGCATGGTGCGCAACCCCGCCACCGGCGAACAGTTCAAGAAAGACGCCGACAAGGTGGTCAAGATGACCATCGCCAAGGCACTCAAGGACAGCGTCAACGGCTGATCTTGAATCTTTCTTAGATTTCGGAAAGGGTCGCCCGCGGGCGGCCCTTTTTGATTTGGGCACCCGATAAGGGCTGTGTCTGGCCCGCAAGGAGGCCATGACCATGAGACAGCACAGCCGTTCCTGCACCCGAGGGGTGTGCTGAGTTGGATATGCGTTCGATTCTGATGGGGCTGGCTTTTGCGCTGATGTGGTCCTCGGCCTTCACTTCGGCCCGTATCATCGTCGCAGACGCCTCACCGTTATTTTCGCTGGCGATGCGTTTTCTCGTCTCGGGCGTGATCGGCGTGGCGATCGCGCGGATGATGGGCCAGTCCTGGCGGCTGACCAAGAAACAGTGGTACGCGACGATCCTCTTCGGGATATGTCAGAACGCGCTTTACCTCGGCCTGAATTTCTATGCGATGCAGACCATCGAGGCGAGCCTGGCTTCCATCGTCGCCTCGACCATGCCTCTGCTGGTCGCACTGGCGACATGGCTGATCTTCCGCGAAAAGCTGGCGCCCATGGGCATCGTCGGTCTTGTCGCCGGGATCGTTGGCGTTTCAATTATCATGGGCAGCCGCATCAGTCAGGGCGTCGATATCCACGGTGTCATGCTCTGTGGCATTGCCGTCCTCGCGCTCACCTTTGCAACGCTGGCAGTGCGCGGCGCCACCTCGGGCGGCAACTTCATGATGATCGTCGGTTTGCAGATGCTGGTCGGCTCGGCCATCCTGCTCGTCGCAACGGCCCTGTTCGAAACCGTCCATGTAAACCTCACGCTGCCGCTGGTGCTTGCCTTTACCTATACGACGCTGTTCCCTGGTATTCTCGCGACGCTTATCTGGTTCATGCTGCTTGACCGGATCGGTCCGACCCGCGCGGCCACCTTCCACTTTCTCAACCCGGTGTTCGGCGTCGCCGTTGCGGCGGTCCTGCTCGGCGAAAGCCTCGGTCCTCAGGACGTGCTTGGCGTGGTCATCGTGACCGTCGGCATCCTCGCCGTTCAACTGTCGCGGCAGTCCAAGGTGAAAAAGCCGCCGATCAACTGATTAGTCGCTCAGCAACGGTTCTATGCGCGCCCGGATTTCCCGGGATTCAGGGCGCGTGTTCGACCCCCATGTGGCGACGACATCTCCGTCCGGGCCCACCAGCACCTTGTTGAAATTCCAGCCCGGCACAAAGCCTGTCGCCGCCTTGACGTCCTGATAGAACGGATGCGCCTTGGCCCCGCGCACAGGGGTGATGTCTGTCATCGGCATATCGAGACCAAAGGTCAGCTCGCAGAATTCCTTGACCTCCTCGGCGCTGCCCAGCTCCTGTCGGAAATCGTCCGAGGGCACTGCCAGCACCACGAGCCCGCGCCCGCGATAGGCATCGTAAAGCGCCTGCATGCCTTCGTACTGATAGGTATAGCCGCAGCGCGAGGCCGTGTTGACCACCAGCACCGGCTGACCCCGCCACTGGTCCAAAGACAGGCCGCCCCCGTCAATCGACTGGAACTCGCCCCGAAGGGCGCCGGCCTGTGCAGCGGCACCCGCCAGCAGGGCGCAGATCATCAGGACAAAGCGCAGCATTTGAAACCTCATATTCTCTTGTCATACCTGTTACGACTGCCCCGCCGCTCCGGATCACTTTCCCGGTGAACCCGCCCGCCGGGGCTTTATTTTGCCGGTGAAAGCGCCAAATACTAACCAAACGCCACAAAGCAGAGGTGAGTCATGACCAAGTATACCAAAGACCCCGATAGGATCGCCGCGCTTTCCGAAGAGGAATATTACGTCACCCAAAAATCCGGCACCGAACGCCCGGGCACTGGCGCGCTTCTGGGCAACAAGGAACCGGGCATCTACGTGGATATCGTATCGGGCGAACCGCTGTTCGCCTCGGCGGACAAGTATGAATCCGGCTGCGGCTGGCCCAGCTTCACCAAGCCCATCGAACCGGCGCATGTGCAGGAATTGCGCGACGCTTCGCTTGGCATGATCCGCACCGAGGTCCGCTCGACCCATGGCGACAGCCATCTTGGCCACGTCTTCCCCGACGGCCCCCGCGACAGGGGCGGTCTGCGCTATTGCATCAACTCGGCCTCGCTCCGTTTCGTCCATCGCGACGACATGGAAGCTGAAGGCTATGGCGACTATCTCAACCAGGTGGAGGACGTAGCATGAGTGAAGAACGCGCAGTACTCGCAGGCGGCTGTTTCTGGGGGATGCAGGACCTGATCCGCAAGATGCCCGGCGTGATTTCCACGCGGGTCGGTTACACCGGCGGCGATGTCCCCAACGCCACCTATCGCAACCACGGCACCCATGCCGAGGGGATCGAGATCATCTTCGACCCCGAGGTGATAAGCTATCGCCGCCTGCTGGAGTTCTTTTTCCAGATCCACGATCCGACCACGCTGAACCGGCAGGGCAACGATCTTGGCCTCTCCTACAGGTCCGCCATCTATTACGTGGACGAGGCGCAGAAAGAAGTGGCCGAGGACACCATCGCAGACGTCAACGCTTCGGGTCTCTGGCCCGGCCGCGTCGTGACCGAACTCGAACCCGTCGGCGATTTCTGGGAGGCCGAGCCCGAGCATCAGGATTACCTCGAGCGGATCCCCAACGGCTATACCTGCCACTTCATCCGCCCCGACTGGGTGCTGCCGAAACGCACCGCAGCGGAATGACATAAACCCGGCGCGCGCACCCCGCCCGCGCCGGGAAGAAAACCTTGGGCACGGGCTGTAAGCCCGGGCCGCGCCCGACCCTCCCCCCGGGAGGGCGTATTTCCAACCTCGCGACACGCAATACCGATGTTGTTCTTGACGTCCGCCCGGCATATCGGTGGCAACCACGCGCCCACCCAGGCTCGGGCCACCCCTCAACCGACCACAGTGCATGTCGAAAAGAGGCCCCTAAGCCTCCGCCGCCACCCGGGGCCGCCCGCTCGCCTCTACTGTCACCACCGCCTCAACAAACACCTCGCGCGCCTCGGCCTGCGCCACCCGCACATCCCGCGTGACCGTGATCTGCACGCCCTCGGCCCCGCTTGCCGCCGCCAGCGCCTCGTCGCGCAAGACCTCCTCAAGCCGCACCATCGCCGTCTCGGATTCCGCGAAATCCTCCGGCCCCTCCGCGAGATGCACCCGAAACCGCCCTTCGGCCGGGCAGGTCACCGTCCCGGACCGGCGCACCGTCACCCGCCCGACAACCGCGCCAATCGCATTCGCCACGCCCGCATGTTCCGGCAGGATCATCCGGCACCCCAGCCGTTCCCCCACCGCCGGGTAATAGGCCGGGGCCGACGCCCCCAGCCCGATCACATCCACGTTCAGCCGCGCCTCCAGCGCCAGCACACCGCGATGCCCCGCAAGCGCCCGCGCCATCAATTCATGCCGTGCCAGAACCTCGGGCGCCGCGTCAAACGCCTCGCCCTCTTCGGCAATAGCAGCCTCTAACAGGGCCAAAGCGGTCTGTTCCGTCAACTGGTCCACGATCATCCGCGCCAGCGCACCGGCATCCGTGGCCAAGCGTTCGCCGGACCCAATCCGTCGCCGCGCCATCAGGGTCAGCGCCTTTTCCGCCGCCGTCCCGTCCCACGCGTCAAGCCGCCCCAGCACATGCGACGCATCCGAGGGCGTCACGCCCGCGACCTGCACCAAACCGCGATCCACCAGCCGGCCCAGCGCGCCCTGCTCCATCCGCGTGCGCAGAACCGCGCCCATCGGCTGCACGCCCTCGATCCGTTCCAGCAAGGCCTCCTCCCGCGCGCTTAAGCCGCCCGCAGGCAGACCCGGCACCGTCCGCAGGAACCGACCGTCATATTCGCCAACGCTCTGCGCCCGCAGCTGCGCCTCCAGAGCGCGATGCACCACCTCCGGCGCCTCCCGCGCCATCAGCGCCACCGGCACCAGCCGCCGAGGCCCCAGCCGCACTCCGCCGCGCAGCCCCTCGACCTCAACATGCACCTGGCTGTCCCCGCCCAGTCCCGTGGTGCGCATCGCCACCGCTTCGACCATCGTGCGATGCCCGCCAACCCGCGCCCCGCCCGGATCGATCAAGGGCCGCCCTTCCCGCAGCATTGCCACATCGGTCGTCGTCCCGCCGATATCCGACACCAGCGCGGTCTCCGCCCCGGTGAGCCAGCGCGCGCCGACAAGGCTGGCCGCCGGGCCGCTCAGGATCGTCTCGATGGGCCGCAGCCGCGCCTGCTCCGCCGACATCAGCGCCCCGTCGCCACGCACCACCATCATCGGCGCCGTCACCCCGATCTCGCCGAGTACATCCTGCGCCCGCCCGATGAGCCGGTCGATCATCCCCACCAGCCGCGCATTCAGCACCGCCGTCACCGCCCGTTTCGGCCCGTTCAACTTGGCCGAGAGCTGATGCGAGCAGGTCACCGGCAGCCCGGTCACCTCGGCAATCACCCGCGCCGCCTCGATCTCATGCCCCGGGTTACGCGTGGCGAACTGCCCGGCCACGGCAAAGGCCGATACCCCGCCCGAGACCTCATCCAGAAAGCCGCGCAATCCCGCCACGTCCAGGGGGCACACCGCGCCCCCCGCATGATCATGCCCCCCGAACAGAACCACCGAGGGATCGCCCCGCAGGACCTCTGCGAGCCCGTGGCGCGCCAGATCCTCCTCACGAAACCCGATGTATATCAGCCCCACACGCCCGCCCTGCCCCTCGACCAGCGCATTCGTCGCCAGCGTCGTGGACAGCGAGGCCAGCGAAACCTCCGCCGCCGTCACCCCGGCCTTTCCCAGAACCGCCCGCACCGCCTCGCCCACGCCGATGGCCAGATCCTGCCGCGTGGTCAGCGCCTTGGCGCTCGCGATCACCTCGTCCTCACCGCGCAGCAAAACGGCATCCGTATAGGTGCCGCCCGTATCCACCCCCAGCAAGATCGTCATGCCTGCAACCTCTCCACCGCCCAGACGGCCGCATCGGCCACTGCTTCATCACCGTCCCCGACCAGCCCGCGCGCCACCTCCAGCAACGCGACCTCTCCGGAATTACCGATCGCGTACAAGACATTACGTACGAACCGGTCCCGCCCGATCCGCTTTATGGGCGAGCCGGAAAACATCGCCCGAAACCCCGCATCGTCCAGCACCGCCAGTTCGGCCAGCCTTGGCGCCACCAGATCCTCCCGCGCCGCATAGCGCATATCGCTTGCCGCCACCGCGAACTTGTTCCACGGGCAGGCCGCCAGGCAATCGTCGCAGCCATAGATCCGGTTGCCCATCTTCTCACGCAACTCCGGCGCCACCGGCCCCTTATGCTCGATTGTCAGATAGGAAATGCAACGCCGCGCATCCATCCGGTAGGGCGCGGGGAAAGCATCGGTCGGACAGGCGTCCAGACAGGCCCGGCAGGATCCGCAATGATCCCGCTCCGCCTCGTCCACCGGCAATTCCAGCGTCGTAAAGACCGAGCCGAGAAACGCCCAGTTCCCCCAGTCCCGGCTCAAGAGGTTGGTGTGCTTGCCCTGCCAGCCCAGACCCGCCGCCTGCCCCAGCGCCTTCTCCGGCACCGGTGCGGTATCAACAAACACCTTCACTTCCGGCGCCCCCATCTCCGGAAAAGACACCCAGCGCCCCTCGCCGTCCCGGCACCCGCCTTTGGACGACGCCTCGATCAGCCAGCGCGCCAGCCGCTTCAGACGCTTCTTCACCAGATCATGATAATCGCGGTTCTGCGCATAGACCGAAATCGCCGCGCGCTCCCGCCGCGCCAGTACCTCCCGGGGATCGACTTCCGGCGTATAGCTCTCCGCCAGCATGATCACCGACCGCGCGTCGGGCCAGAGCGCCGCAGGATCGCCCCGCCAATGCGACCGCTCTTCCAGCCAGCCCATCTGCCCGTGATACCCAGCCTCCAGAAACGCCGACAGCCGTCCGGCAACCTCCGGCACATCCCAAGGACGGCACACACGACAGGCCACAAAACCTTCGCGCAGGGCCTGCGCCACAAGCTGCTCCTTCAGAACATCCATGGCTTCTTTGGGTCAAAAATATCCCGGGGGAGTCCGCAGGACGGGGGCAGAGCCCCCTTTTCAGAAATCGAGATCGGCATAATGCGGCGGTGGCCGGAAACCGGGGATCTGATCGGCGAGGATAGACCGGAAGGCAGGGCGCGACTTGATCTTCGCATACCAGTCCTTGACCGCCGCCGACCGGTTCCAGTCCACGTCCGAAATGTAATCCAGCGAGGACAGATGCGCGGCAGCGGCGAAATCGGCCAGCGTCATGCTGTCCCCCGCCAGCCAGCGCCGGTGATCCAGAAGCCAGGCCATGTAGTCGAGGTGATACTTGATCGCCTTGGCCCCGGCCTTGACGTTCTTGCTGTCCGGATAGCCCGCGCCGGTCACCTTCTTGTTGACCCGCTCATACAGCAGCTTCGACGTCACCTCGTTATGGAACTTGTCGTCGAACCAGCCCACCAGCCGACGCACTTCCAGCCGCCCCTCGGCATCTTTCGGCATCAGCGCGGGCTCAGGCCGGGTCTCCTCGATATATTCGCAGATCGCCGCGGACTCGGCCATGATCCTGCCATCCAGCTTCAGCACCGGTACCTTGGCCGCCGGGTTGCGGCGCAGGAAATCCGGATCCGCCTCCCAATAGCGCTCCTCGACCAGCTCCACTTCTATTTTCTTCTCGGCAAGGCTCAGACGCACCTTGCGGCAAAAGGGGGAAAGGGGGACGTGAAACAGTCGGGCCATGATGATCCTGGTTACAGTAAAGCCTCACCAGCAATGCCTGTTGCGGCAGGGATTTTCAATCCTCGAAACAGGCCGCCCGCCCATCTGCGCGAATGGTGGCCGCCCCCTCCCGGACCGACGCCGCCCGCTTGCGGACGAATGACGACGGCTGCGTGACGGACCGTTCGCGCGGATTCGGCAGGATCGCCGCGATCAGCGAGGCCTGCTGCGCGGTCAGCTTATCCGGCGCCCGGTCGAAATAGCGCTCCGAGGCCGCCGCCACCCCGAACACCCCGTCACCCATCTCGGCGACGTTCAGGTAGACCTCGACGATACGCCGCTTCGACCAGATCACCTCGACCAGCGGCGTCAGACCCGCCTCCAGCGCCTTTCGGATCCAACTCCGCCCCTGCCAGAGATAGACATTCTTCACCACTTGCTGGCTTATCGTCGACCCGCCCCGCGCCGCCCCCGCGTCCCACGCCTTGCGGATCGCCTCCACGTCGAACCCCCAGTGCAGGCAGAAATTCGCGTCCTCTGCCGCGACCACGGCGCGCGCCATCTCGGGGGCCACATCCTCGATCGCGACCCACTCCCGCTCGACCGAGCCCAGCCGCCGCTGCTCTGCCCAGATCGTATGGGTGATCGGCGGATTGACCACGGTATAAAGCAGCACCACGAACAGCGCCAAGCCCACCGCCACCAGCACTGCGCGCGTGGCCACAAACCACAGCCAGCCTTTCAGACTGCGCTGTTTCCGGGTCTTCCCCCCGGTCTTTGCCGAGGGTTTTTTCTTGCGTGCCGATGAGGTCTTACTTGCCATGCCCCAGCAATACGCGCAGACGCCGCCCCGGGGAAGAGCTTAACAGAGACCACAACCCGAACAGACCACGAAACGCAGACATGGCAGGTCATCGAATCAAAAAACCTGACGAAACCGAACCACATTGTTTCCCGGCTCAGCCCTGACGAACGTAAAGTCGAAAACCAAGAAACGTATGGTTGTAATCGGCCAGTTATTTCGCTCTCAAAACAAAAAACTGCTGAAAAAACATTGAGATGACCACCTTTTGCCATACGGTGGCCAGATTGACGAAAACCAGAATTTTGGGGACAAAATGACCAAACCAACAGGAATAGTATCGGCCGGGTATGCCGGACTCATCGCTCTCGGTCTGACCGCCGGCACGGCGCAGGCGGCAGAAATCACGCCAAACGTCATCTTCGGGTCGGGCAATGCAAATGGCAGCTTCACCGTGGGAACAGGGGCCTATAACGGACCCAACATCACAGGCCCGGACGCCAAACTGGAAGTCGGCCTGCGCGCCAAGCTCCGCTTTGACGAAAACAATGCGCCCAGCGCCACCTATAACTACGACGGCGTCGACACCTACACCTTCGACGCGGGCGCGGCACCCGGCGGTTTCGGCTGGGACCCCAACAGCCCGACCACCCCGGTCTGGAGCTTTGATTGGAGCGTCGCGACAGAACTCGCTTTCGCCTTTCCTTCTGCAAACAACACCAGTCTGAACGCGCTCACCTATGAAATGCGTATCGACGGTGACGCGGGCGCGGGAACCAATTTCTTCACTTTCGACCCGATCAACCAACCCTACTGGGACCATGCACTGGGCAATATGACAACCGCCAATGGCGCTGGTATCGTCGCGGCCAGCCCGTCGGAATATGCCGCTCTTCTCGGTACGTCCTCTGTCGCACAGAACTCGTGGAATTATGAGTTCTTCAACGAACCGACCGACGGCTTCTTCATGTCACCGCTCAGCACATTCGATCCGACGGTAGCCGGCAATTACCGCATCGAATTCGAAGCGTTCTACGATGGCAACTCGGTCGCCTCGACTGGCATCAATGTCGTCGTGAACGCGACAACGCCCGTGCCGCTGCCTGCCTCGCTGCCGATGCTGGCGGCCGCCTTCGGCGGGATCGCCGTTCTGCGTCGCCGCCGGCGCAAGGCATGATCGCCTGATCATCCAGACCAAGGGCCGCGCAACGCGGCCCTTGGCTATTTGGTTTTTCTGCATCGGCCTGCCGTCAGACCATGTGCGCACGACCAAAGCTCGCTCGCGGCAAGTGCCGCTCTTATCAGCGCAACGCCTGGGACGGAAAATATCCGACCCGCCGCACGGGCAGTGCCCCCGACAAGATCTCTGCGACCGTTTACGCCGCCGCTGCGATCAAGCTCTTGCGATAGCTCTCGACGTAAGGCTCGAACGCCGAAAATTCCCGCAGCGGCTCAAGATAGCATTGCGCCAGCAGATCGGCGTCCGCTGGTTCAAGCGCCAGTTCTCGAAAACTCTCATCTTCGCTCAGCGCAAGCTGGGACCGGAGGTCGTCGAACTCCTCTTCGCCCATTGCTTCGAAAGCCCGGCGCAGGGTCCATCTCCGGAAATGTTCGTTCACAGTGGATAGCGATTCCAGCTCTTTCTGATGCGGCGGACTGTTCTTGTACAACTGGTTCCGCTCCATCGCGCCGATCAGCGTATCGATCAAAGCATTGGTGGCCGCCCGAGTTTCCAGATTGCCGTGGTCCGTGCGGTTGTCGCTCTGCGCATCCGTCGCGACATCCTGTGGCGCCGGAAGCTCTGTGAGGGTTTCGTACTGGCGCCAGAACCTTTCCGGATCGCGCGTATAATCCTCCATCGCCAGCACCACCGGCTCGAACCCGTTGTCGCGCCAAATCGGCAGAATTTGGTCCAGCCGCAGATTATCCAGCAAAGGCGTGCGAAAGGCGGTGAAATATCCCTGAAGGTTCAGGGACCCGCCATATTTGATGTATTGCGCATGCGCCGACCTGATCCAGTCGACGGGATTCCGCAGGATCAACAAGGCCGTCCGCGAAAGATGCGACAGCGTTGCCGCAATGAATGCCTGCCGTTCAAGCGTCAGATGCCGGTACTCTTCCGGTGTATCCTCCGCGCAGCCGAAATAGGTAAAGCATTCATAGGACAGCACATTGGGCTTATCTGTGCTCAGGTTGATGTCGATCTTCTGACCCTCTGACGACCGTGCCCCGGCCATGAACGCCTTGGAGAGCGCATCCCCCGTGGTAACACCGTTGAAAAAGTTGTAACGATCCGACCGGTTCCAGCGTTCCTGCATGAAGGTCGACAGGCATTTGCCATGGCCGATGTGGATCAGGTCAAACTCTTTCATGGGATACTCGTGCATTCTCTGGGCATGATGACGATCTCATGCGCGGTGAAACCTATCCGGCAGCGGCGCAATGTCTGCACGCCGCGACCGCTGCCTCTCTCTCGGCCCCGACAGCGCCGGGACCCGACACATGCGTTTACGCATGCGGGGAAAGGATAATTTAATTCCCCTATAAGTGTAAACATGAACAGGCAAGTTTACCTAAACGCAATCCATGTATATTTTCACAACAGTGATGCTGGCGCCTGCAAATCGCGCAAAACGCCTGAACTCATCGAAGTCGTCGACTGCACTTCCGCAACCGCACCCGACACAGGACACATGAAAAAAAGGGCCGCAACAGCGGCCCCTTCCCATCCTCTATCCTTGATCCGTCACTCTGCCGGAATGGCCCCCTGCTCAAGGCTCAGCGGCGCAGCAAGGTGGTTCAGCATCTCTTTCGGGCAGACCTGAAGGAAGTTCTGCTTTTCCAGATCCCAATGCTGGAGGATATCGGCACCCTTGAGGCTGTTGGTCTCGGCCACATGGCGCTCGATCAGCTCTTCGAGCTGCAACTCCCAGTGCGGCACCGTCACCGGGCAGGTGACCAGCGTTTCAAGGTTCATCATCGTCGTGGCCTTGCCCTCGGGATCGTACAGATAGGCCATCCCGCCGGTCATCCCGGCGCCAAAGTTCGCACCGATCTCACCAAGGATCACGGCCACGCCGCCGGTCATGTATTCACACCCGTTCGACCCACAGCCCTCGATCACCACTTTGGCACCCGAGTTACGGACCGCGAAACGCTCGCCCGCCCGACCGGCCGCAAAGAGATATCCGTCGGTCGCCCCGTACAGAACAGTGTTGCCGATGATGGTGTTCTCGCTCGCCTTCAGCGGGCTGGCCATCGGTGGACGCACGACAATCGTACCGCCAGACAGTCCCTTGCCGACATAGTCGTTCGCGTCGCCTGACACTTCCAGCTTCAGACCCGGCGCGGCAAAGGCCCCCAGCGACTGCCCGGCCGAGCCTTGCAGCTTTACCGTCAGGTGGTCGTTCTGGAAGGCGTTGCGCATCCCGAAATTCTGCACAATCAGGCTCGAGGTGCGGGTGCCCACCGTCCGGTGCGTGTTCTGCACCGCGTAGGAAAGCTGCATCTTCTCGCCATCCTTGAGGAAGCGCGCCGCGTCACGCACGATTTCCGCATCCAGCGTATCGGGCACGAAGTTGCGCTCTTTCTCGCGGTCATAGCGGATGCGCGAGGCCCCATCGACCGTGATCAGCAGCGGGTTGAGGTCGAGATCGTCCAGATGCGCCGACCCGCGGCTGACCTGCGCCAGCAGATCCGCACGGCCGATCACCTCATCCAGCGACCGGGCACCGATGGCGGCCAGCAGCTCGCGCACTTCGGTGGCGTAGAAGGTGATCAGGTTGACAACCTTGTCCGCCGAGCCGGTGAACTTGCCGCGCAGCGCCTCGTCCTGCGTACAGACGCCCACCGGGCAGGTGTTCGACTGGCACTGACGCACCATGATGCAGCCCATCGCGATCAGCGCGGCGGTGCCGATGCCGAACTCCTCGGCCCCCATCATCGCCGCCATCACGATGTCACGGCCCGTCCGCAGACCACCGTCGGTGCGCAGCGTCACCCGTTCGCGCAGCTTGTTCATCGCCAGCACCTGATGCGCTTCGGTCAGGCCCATCTCCCACGGCAGACCCGCGTATTTGATGGACGTGGCCGGAGAAGCCCCGGTGCCGCCGTTATGGCCCGAGATCAGGATAATGTCGGCCTTGGCCTTGGCCACACCTGCAGCAATCGTGCCCACGCCCGAAGAAGCGACCAGCTTTACCGTCACCTTGCAGCGCGGGTTGATCTGCTTGAGGTCATAGATGAGCTGCGCCAGATCCTCGATAGAATAGATATCGTGGTGCGGCGGTGGTGAAATCAGCGTCACGCCCTTGGTCGAATGGCGCAGACGCGCGATAAGGTCGGTGACTTTCATCCCCGGCAACTGGCCGCCCTCGCCGGGCTTGGCCCCCTGCGCGACCTTGATCTCAAGCTCTTCGCACTGGTTCAGGTATTCGGCGGTGACACCGAAACGCCCCGACGCGACCTGCTTGATCTTGGCCGACGGATTGTCGCCATTCGGCTCCGGCACGAAATGCGCCGGATCTTCGCCGCCCTCGCCACTGTCGGATTTAGCCCCGATCCGGTTCATCGCCACGTTCAGCGTCTTATGCGCCTCGGGCGACAGCGCCCCAAGCGACATGCCCGGCGTCACGAACCGCTTGCGGATCGAGGTGATGCTTTCGACCTCTTCGATCGGCACCGGTTTGCCCAGCGGCTTGATGTCGAGCAGATCGCGCAGGTGGATCGGCGGATTGCTCTGCATCTTGCGCGAATACTGTTTCCACAGCTCGTAGGACGCCTTGTTGCAGGCCATTTGCAGCATATGCATCGAGGTCGCTTCCCAGGCATGGGTCTCGCCACTGGCGCGCGCCTTGTAGAAACCCCCGATGGGCAGCGTGGTCAGGCCCGAGGTCCAGCCCAGCGCATGCACCTCTTCGGCCTTGCGCTGGATGCCGCTGACACCAATGCCGCTGATCCGGCTGGTCATGCCGGGGAAGTATTCGTTGCACATCGCACGGCTCAGGCCCACAGCCTCGAAATTCAGCCCGCCCCGGTACGACGACACGACCGAAATCCCCATCTTGGCCATGATCTTGAGAAGACCGGCATCGATGGCATCGCGATAGCGCATAACCGCCTCGGTCAGCGGCCCGTCGATCAGCCCGCGTTCGATCCGGTCGGCAATGGAATCCTCGGCGAGATAGGCGTTAACCACGGTCGCGCCGCAGCCGATCAGCACCGCGAAATAATGCGGGTCGATACATTCGGCCGAACGCACGGTCAGCGAACAGAAGGTCCGCAGCCCGTTGCGCGTCAGGTGGCTGTGCACCGCGCTGGTGGCAAGGATCATCGGCATCGCGACGCGGCCCTCGCCCGACTCCTGATCGGTCAGCACGATATGCCCGGCACCGGAACGCACCGCGTCCTCGGCCTCGGACCGTATCCGCGCCAGCGCGCCGTGCAGCGCCCTCTCGCCCGGCTCAAAGGTACAGTCGATCACCGTCATCGGCGCGTTGAACTGCGTGGTCAGCGCCTCGAACTGCGCATTGCCGATGAACGGGCTTTCCAGCACCACGATCTCGGTCTGGCTGCTGTCCTCGTCCAGCACGTTCTTGAGGTTGCCGAACCGGGTCTTGAGGCTCATCACGCGGAATTCGCGCAAGCTGTCAATCGGCGGGTTAGTGACCTGAGAGAAGTTCTGACGGAAGAAATGGCTCAGCGGGCGGTACTTCTTGGAAAGAACCGCACTCGGCGTGTCATCCCCCATCGAGGCCAGCGCTTCCTTGCCGTCCTCGGCCATCGGCGACAGGATCTGTTCCAGCTCTTCGATGGTGTAACCCGCCGCGATCTGACGGCGGCGCAGCTCTTCGCCGGTGAACAGCGGCTTTTCACTGACCCCGGCCAGCACCTCGTCCGCATCGTTGATCTTGCCGACCCACTCGCCGAACGGCTGCGCGGCGGCCAGCCGGTCCTTGATCTCGACATCGTGGAACAGCTTGCCGTCCTGCATGTCGACCGCGATCATCTGGCCCGGGCCCAGCGCGCCCTTTTCCACCACGGTGGATTCGTCGATCGGCACCATGCCCGCTTCGGACCCGGCGATCAGCAGACCGTCGCCCGTCACCACATAGCGCATCGGGCGCAGACCGTTCCGGTCAAGACCACCGCAAACCCAGCGCCCGTCTGTCATTGCCAGCGCGGCCGGGCCGTCCCACGGTTCCATCACCGAGTTGCAGTAGGAATACATGTCGCGCCAAGCCTCGGGCAGCTCCACCGCCTGCTTGGACCACGACTCCGGCACCAGCATGGTCTTGGCCATCGGCGCATTACGACCCGCGCGCACCAGCACCTCGAACACCGAATCCAGCGCCGCCGAGTCCGAAGACCCGCCCGCGATGATCGGTTTGATATCCTCGGCCATATCGCCAAAGGTCGACGACGCCATGCGGATCTCATGGCTCTTCATCCAATTGGTGTTGCCCTTGAGCGTGTTGATCTCGCCGTTATGAGCCAGCATCCGGAACGGCTGCGCCAGCCACCACTGCGGGAAGGTATTGGTCGAATAGCGCTGGTGATAGATCGCAAAGGCGCTCTCAAAGCGTTCGTCCATCAGGTCGGGGTAGAAAACCGCGACCTGCTCGGCCAGCATCATGCCCTTGTAGATGATCGACCGGCAGGACAGCGACGCGATATAGAGCTGCCCGACACCTGCAGCGGCGGCGGCCTTCTCGATCCGGCGACGGATCACGTACAGCTCGCGTTCAAAAGTTTCTTCGTCCACGCCCTTGGCGTTCGAAATGATGATCTGCTCGATCTCGGGCCGGGTCGCGTTGGCCTTTTCACCCAGACAGGTCACATCCACCGGCACGTGGCGCCAGCCATAGATGTAATACCCCATCCGCAGCACTTCGGATTCCACGATGGTCCGGCAGGTCTCCTGCGCGCCGAAATCGGTCCGGGGCAGGAACACCTGCCCAACGGCGATCAGCTCGTCCTGACGCGGTTCATGGCCGGTCCGCTTGATCTGGTCATAGAAGAACGGCACCGGGATCTGCACATGGATACCCGCGCCATCGCCTGTCTTGCCATCCGCGTCCACCGCGCCCCGGTGCCAGATCGCCTTTAGCGCCTTGATCCCGGATTCCACGACCTTGCGGCTTTTCGAGCCATCCACCGACACGACAAGCCCCACCCCGCAGGAGGAATGCTCGCTCTCTTCGGTATAGAGCGAATTCTCTGCCATCCACTTGCGCTTGGTTTCTTCCGCGCGCACCCAGTTCTCATCATACGCAGTCATGGCATTTCTCCTTCGGGTATAAACGGGTGTTTCTCTTCGTATTCGGCGGCGGTTACCCGCGTGGGCCCATCGGCAATGTCCCAGCCGTCCGGTTTTCGGTCGGCATAGACGATACGCGTCAGCCGTCCGCCCCCGGCATTTTCGAACAGGCCGGGTACGAATTCATAATCGCCACCGTCGTCACGCAACCAGAGCGCCGACCCGCAGGTGTCGCACCAGGCGCGTTCCGAAAACGGGGACGAACGATAGGTCTTGACCGGGCCATTGACGACAACCGTGTTCGCCGGGGCATCGATGCCCATCTGCACGGTGCCGCTCCAGCGCGTGCACATCGTGCAGAAACAGGCGCTCATGTCCTGTCCCAGACGGCCCGAGACCGTCACCGCACCACACAGGCAGCGTCCATGTTGCACCGCCTCGCTCACGCGTCGTCCTCGATACCGAACATCTTCATCACTTCGCTGCGAGTCATGCGCTGATGATCGCCCGCGATGTCAAAACAGGACGGCTTGTGGTCGATGTAAATCTCGCGCTTCAGGACCAGACCCTCGGTGTCATCGAACAGCCCTATCGGAATCTCGTAATTCTCGGTCATCGGACCATCGGCGGTGACGTGATAATACAGACCCGTACCGCAGCGCTGGCACCACGCCCGCTCGGCCCAGTCGGAACTCTGCAGCGTGCGCACATGCGCCTCGCCCTTCCATGTCACGCCCTTGACCGGCACCGAAACCGCCATCAAGGCGGATCCCGTCCATCGGCGGCACATCTCGCAATGACAGATGCCGAACCCCTCGGGGACGTCCTGCGCCGTGAATTCCACCGCGCCACACATGCATTTTCCGGTCCGCTTCGTCATGTCACTGATCCGTTTGCCTGGGTCTCGCCAACCGGGTCCGCAACGCTGACCTTGTGACGCTTGGGTATTTCAGATGCCGCAGCGCGGCGGTGTACAGGGGGTGTACGGCCTGTGTACGGCGATCACCCCCCGGTTTCTCTCATTCCGCCGCTACTGCAACCGGGCTTCCGAACTGCCGCAGGATCGCGTCGGCGCAGTCGCGACCGTCACGAATGGCCCAGACCACCAGCGACGCGCCGCGCACGATATCGCCCACCGCGTATACGCCCGGCAGATAGGTCTGCCCGGTGGTGAACTCGGCCCGGATCGTACCCCAGTTGGTCACGGTCAATTCCGGCTGATCCCAGAGCTTCGGCAGGTCTTCGGGCTCGAACCCAAGCGCCTTGATGACCAGATCCGCCTCTTCGACGTAATCCGCGCCCTCAATCACTTCGGGTGCCTGACGGCCCGAGGCATCCGGCGCGCCCAGACGCATCTTCTGCACCATCACGCCGCTGACCTTGTCGCCTTCGGATACAAAGCCCTTGGGCGCGCAAAGCCATTCAAAAACAACACCTTCTTCCTCGGCATTGGCCACTTCGCGCTGGCTGCCCGGCATATTCGCCCGGTCGCGACGGTAAAGACACTTGACGCTCGTCGCACCCTGACGGATCGAGGTCCGCACGCAGTCCATCGCCGTGTCGCCGCCGCCGATCACGACGACCTTCTTACCCTCGGCATTCATCCGGCCATTGGTGAAATCTTCAACCTCGTCGCCAAAGCTCTTGCGGTTGGACGCGGTCAGGAAATCGATTGCCCGCTCGATGCCCGTGGCCCCGCTGCCCGGCCCGCCCAACTCGCGCGATTTATAAACGCCGGTGGCGATGATCACCGCATCATGGGCCTCGCGGATTTCCTCGAAAGAAATATCCTCACCCACGGTGCAGTTCAGCCTGAAGGTCACGCCGCCCTGTTCAAGCTGGTCATTGCGTCGCATCACCACGTCTTTTTCCAGCTTGAAGCCCGGGATGCCATAGGTCATCAACCCGCCCGCGCGGTCATAGCGATCATAGATCGTGACCTGCACGCCGGCGCGACGCAGCACATCCGCCGCCGCCAGACCGCCAGGGCCCGCGCCGATGATGCCCACGCTTTCCTTGCGCTCCTGCGACGGGTTGGCGGGCTTGACCCAGCCCTTTTCCCAGGCAGTGTCGGTGATGTACTTTTCGACAGACCCGATGGTGACCGTACCATGACCCGACTGTTCGATGACGCAATTGCCTTCGCAAAGCCGGTCCTGCGGGCAGATACGGCCGCAGATCTCGGGGAAGGTATTCGTCGCCTGGCTGACCTCATAGGCTTCCTGAAGCCGCCCTTCGGCGGTCAGGCGCAGCCAGTCGGGGATATTGTTCTGCAGCGGGCAGTGGCTTTGACAATAAGGAACGCCGCACTGGCTGCACCGGCTCGCCTGTTCTTTGGCCTTTGCGTCCGCGAACTCGGCATAAATCTCATGAAAATCTTCGCGGCGCATATTAGCGTCACGTTTCTCCGGCATATCCCGGTCAATCTGGACAAATTTGAGCATCGGCTGTTTGGCCACGAGTCGGTCTCCAGAAAAAGGTAAGAAGTCGGCATCATTTAAACAAAGCATGAAAGGATGAAAAGTCAGCTATGCTGACCTATTTCACGTTTTTCGACCACCGAAGGAGAAAAAGTGGCGATCAAAACTCTTTTTTAGGTATCAAACCGGACCTAAATGTCCGCTTTCCATTTAATTTAGGTACTTATACATGATTCTCGAAACCGCTCCAAAATACCGGCTCCTTCAACCATGCCTTTGTTTCAGCTAATCCTGATTGCCCTGATTCAGGGCATAACCGAGTTTCTGCCGATCTCATCCTCGGGCCACCTGATCCTCCTCCCCGGCCTGACCGGACTGAACGATCAGGGCCAGTTGATCGACGTCGCGGTGCATGTCGGCACGCTTGGTGCAGTGATCGTTTATTTCTGGAGCGATGTGCGCAGCGCGCTGGCCGGGCTGGGCCGCCTGCTTCGCGGGCGCGTCGATACGCCCGGCGCGCGACTCGCCCTCGGCCTCGTGATCGCGACCATTCCGGTCGTTATTGTCGGTGCCTTCCTGCACCTGACCGGCATCGACGAATCCCTGCGCTCGGTGGCAGTGATCGGCTGGACCATGCTGATATTCGGGCTGGTGCTTTACTGGGCCGACCAGCGCGGCGCCGAACACAAGACCGCCTCTGACTGGACCTGGGGCGATGCGCTGAAAATGGGTCTATGGCAGGCCGTGTCGTTGATCCCGGGCACCTCGCGCTCGGGCATCACCATCACCGGCGCGCGCCAGATGGGCTATAACCGCGAAGACGCCGCACGTCTGGCCATGCTGATGTCGATTCCGACGATCTTTGCCTCGGCGGTCCTGCTGGGCGCGGATGTGGTCAAAGAAGCGAATTACGGCGCGGTTCACGACGCCGCGCTGGCTGCGCTTTTTGCCTTTGGTTCCGCCCTGCTGGCGCTGACGCTGATGATGCGCCTGCTGCGCAGCGTCAGCTTTACGCCCTACGTGATCTACCGCGTTATTCTGGGCGTCGTCCTGCTGGTCTACGCCTATAGCTAGGCGATCAGGTCCGCAGGTTGCCTGCGGACTGCTTGATCGCGTCGTACTGACCCGAAGGACGGAAGCGCCACAGGTAATCCGGCAGGATCGCCTCCATCGCGACCGGCTTGATTCCCAGATCGTCAAAGCCCTTGGCATCCTCGGCCACCACGTTGTCGACCGCCAGGTTCCGGACCTGATCGCGCGTCAGCATGGTGTTGCGGAAGATCCCGAAGGACAGGAACTGCAGCAGGTCGAGCCCCCCGGCCATGATCCGCGCGGCAAAGAACGGCAGGCCGATCATCACGCGCTTGCGATGGATCATGCCCAGCATCTTTTCCATCAGGCCGCGGAAAGTCGCGGTTTCTGGTCCGCCAAGTTCATAGATTCCCGGCGCAGCCTCGCCCAGAACGCCCTTTACGGCAGCCTCGGCGACATCGTCCACATAGACGGGCTGAAAACGCGTCTCTGGCCCGACCAGCGGCACCACCGGCGAGAACATCGCCATGCCGCCGAAGCGGTTAAAGAACTGGTCCTCGGCGCCAAAGATAATCGAAGGCCGAAGGATCACCGCCGACGGGAAATGCTCAAGCACCGCCGCTTCGCCTTCGCCCTTGGTTCGGGCGTAGTCGCTCTCGGCCTCGGTGTCCGCGCCGATGGCCGAAATCTGAACCAGATGCTCGACACCTTCGACAGCCGCCAGCCGCGCCACGCGGGCCGCACCTTCGCTCTGGACCGAGTCGAATGTATTGCGGCTTTTCTCGGCGAGGATACCAACGCAGTTCACCACCGCATCCGCGCCCTTGATAACCGAGGAAACCGAAGCATCGTCGCGGATATTGCACAGCACAGGCTCAACCTGGCCGACCGCGCCATAGGGGCGCACAAAGGCTGCCTCGTTGGGGCGGCGCACCGCGACGCGCACGCGCCAGCCCTGTTTGGCCATCCGCCGGGCAATGTAGCGCCCGACAAAGCCGGACCCGCCAATGATCGTCACCAGTCTGGACATCCGTGCTCTCCCGTAACTGACTTTTACCGTGATCTACCGCTCTACGCCCTTGCGAACAAGGCGCAAATCGACGCGTTTCGCCCGCGCCTAAGGGACAAACCCGAACGCCCGGCGGATTATCGTAACGTTAAGGCAAAAAACTTTACCTGACTCCGCGAAAATCCGTTTGACACCCCGCTCGCTAATCCTTAAGTGCACGGCTCACGACACCTGCCCAGGTGGCGGAATTGGTAGACGCGCTAGCTTCAGGTGCTAGTATTGGCAACGATGTGGAGGTTCGAGTCCTCTCCTGGGCACCATAAAAGCACGAAAATTCGTTACATCGCAATGGCCTGCAGGGTACGCCTGCGGCCGGACCGGCCATGGTGGACGTCGCCGGAAAAGTGACCAATCTGCGCGGCTTGTGGCGATGCAGATCACTCCAACGAAGTTTCAGCGTCAAGGCATCCCCCACGACATTCGCGACGCATCCGCCTGTGATTTCCAATCGAGTGCGGGCTCAAAATCGTCATGCCTGCTCCTGCTTGTTCATGACACAAGATTCGAATGCACAGCGCCCCGAAGTCACGGTGTTTCAACTCGGGCAGGATGCATGAATTAATCAGACGTTAACAATTCACATTAATAACGGCACCTGACCTCAAATGGAAAAATCCAATTAATTCTTGCCCGATTTCTCAATTCCATGCACGGTCAGGATTGAATCATATCACCTCAACCATTGAAGGGGCGTCTGAAAGAGGCCTCAAAGTATAAGATCTACTCTACCGGCATAATATGACAAACTATCCTGCACAGATTTTCCAACCATCCTTTCTAAGCGGAACCGATACGGTCAACTTGGCCGGGGTCGATATTGATCAGGACGGCGACATGGACGTGGTCGTGACCATCGGGTCGTTTCCTCCCACGCCGAAAATAGAAACTACGCCGTTCATTTTGTATAACGACGGCACCGGCACTCTCAGCCTGAAACGGCTGCCCGGCCCCTCGGTCCAGAACAGCATCAGCGATTTTGAATTCGCCGACTTCAACGGCGATGGGGATCTCGACATTTACCTTGGGGCGGGCGGCTACGATACCGAACCTTTTGAAGGCGAACCGAACCTTCTGTACCTCTCGGACGGCAAAGGCGGCTTTACCGACGCCACCGATAATCTGCCCGGACTTTCGGATTTCACGCATTCGGTCACTCACGGTGACGTTAACGGCGACGGCAATCAGGATATCTATGTCGGCACTGTTTTCGGCAATAAAGAGATTGATCCTTACCTGCTGCTCGGAGCCGGAGACGGCACGTTCCAGCGCAAGAAACTGGACCAAAAACTGTTTGGCCTGTTCCAATACAAATACACGTCATCCTACATCGCTGATCTGGACAAGGACGGCCAGCCAGAGCTGATCCTCGGGATGGACGCGCGGTCCGTTTCCAGAGTCATGACCTGGGATGATGACGCGCAGGACTTTGTCGAGAAACAGGAATTGCCGATCGGTCGCTTCCAGAAGGACTCGATCACCGTCAGCACCAAAACCGCCGATCTCAACAACGACGGACGCCTCGATATCCTGTTCAGCCAGACCGGCGACAATTACGATGGTGGTGCCATTCAGGTCCTGATCCAGCAGGATGATGGCAGCTTTGCCGACGAGACCGACACATTCCTGCCGGGGTTCGATACCGGGCAGGAATGGATCATGCGGCTCCAGCCCGCTGACATCAACGGCGACGGGCTGACCGACCTTCTGACCAGCCAGTCCTCGGGGTTTGGCCCGGTGTCCTACATCAATACCGGCGGGCGATTCATTACCGTCACTTCCGATTACACAATTGACCAGGGTGGCGATGAATACCTGTTCTATGCGCTCGACCCGAAGGCTGAGAGTGTTTTTGCGGCCACGTATTGGGGCGACGGCCTCCGCATCGCAGAGGTCCCGATGAGCGAGTATGGCTCGGACATCTCCGTCACCAATATGCCCGGAATTAACCGGACAGGCACGCAGTCGGACGATGTTATGCGCGGCGGGGCGGCGCGCGACCAGCTCAAAGGCGCAAAAGGCGATGACAAGCTTTTCGGCGGATCAGGGAAAGATACGCTGAAAGGCGGGAGCGGGCATGACAAGCTGTTCGGCGGGTCTTCCAAGGACAAGCTCAAAAGCGGCGGAGGCGACGACCTTCTGAAAGGTAACGGCGGGGCCGATGTACTGATCGGCGGGAACGGCAACGATAACCTTGTTGGTGGAGCCGGCAACGACAGGATCGTCGGAAGCAAGGGCAACGACAAGATGCGCGGCTCTGGCGGTGCGGATGATTTCATCTTCAAGGGTAAATTCGGTCGGGACCTGATCAAGGACTTCAACGCACTGAACGACAAGGAAGACATCGACCTGTCGGGCGTGAAGCCGATCAAGAACTTCCGGGACCTGTCGAACAACCACATGTCGCAGGACGGTGACGACGTCGTGATCGAGGCCGGGACGAACAAGATCATTCTGAAATCCGTAGACATGTCGGAACTCGACGCAGGCGACTTCCTGTTCTGATCGGGGTGTCGGCAAGAGGCGTTTGATGGCCGAGGCTGCAACTTTCTCAGCCACTATGGTCGTCCTTGTCAGGCGCGGCGAATAGACAGTTCGGCCACGCCGCGCCGCCATCTCTTCGCCTCGCACAGCAGCGCGTCACACCCGCCCGAACGCATCAGCACCCACGCGGTCAGCGCCGACCTGTATCCGCTTTGGAACTGTCCTTTTCCGACCGGATCAGCGCCTCAAGTTCGGCAAGGCGGGCCAGAACCTCGTCCCGGTAAAGGTCGGTCTTTTCGCTATCTTCCTCATGATGCGCGTCCTGCATCGAGTTCACGATCAGGCCGACCAAAAGGTTCACCACCGCAAAAGTCGTCACGATGATGAACGGGACAAAGAACAGCCACGCCTGCTGATACTGCTCCATCACCGGGCGCACGATCCCCATCGACCAGCTCTCCAGAGTCATGATCTGGAACAGGGTATAGCCCGACTGGGCCAGCGTTCCGAACCATTCGGGGAAGCTGTCGCCGAACAGCTTGGTCGCCATCACTGACCCGATGTAGAAGATCACCGCCATCAGGACGAAAACCGAGGCCATGCCGGGGATCGCCTTGAACAGACCCTCGACCACCCGTCGCAACGACGGCGCCATCGAGATCACGCGCAGCAGTCGCAGGATACGCAGAGCACGCAGCACGCTTAGCCCCTGCGCCGCCGGGATCAGCGATATCGCGACGATGACAAAGTCGAAAACGCTCCACCCGCGCCGGAAAAACCCGAGACCCCGGCCAAAGAACTTAAGACCGATTTCCACGACGAAGATGACAAGGCAGATACGATCCAACAGCTTGATCAGCGGCCCGACCCGCTGCATGGCGGTGTCAGAGGTTTCGAGGCCAAGTATGCCCGCATTGAACAGGATCACGAACAGGATAAAGTTCTGAAACGCGCGACTGTCGGTGAATTGCGCGGCGCGCTCACGCAGAGTGGGACGGGAAAAATCGGTCATGCCTGATCTTGTCTTTCGGTGTCTTCTGCAACGGGAAGCTTTCGGTCGCCCGATACACAAGATGAGCTGACAAGACCATGATCCTTCATGGTCTGTACCCGCCGATCGGCATAAAATCTTCGTTTACGCCCCCATACTCTTACATACCGGGCATTCGCCGCACGCCCTTGAACGTCACCGCCCCCTGTGCTGTTCTGAAACCACGGGGCGCGCGCAACATGCTGCCCCGGGAAAAGGCAGGTCATCATGCTTGAAATCAGTACCGGAAAAGTCGTCAGGGTCATCGCGCTCACCCGGGAATACGGTCCCGACAGCGTCAAGCTCGCGGATTACATCTCGGGCCTCAACGATGACGAGAAACTGAACCTCGTCGCCCTGATGTGGATCGGTCGCGGCTCCTTCGAACCCGAGGAACTGGAAGACGCCAAGGAAGAGGCCCGGCTCGAAGCCTCGGCCCCGACCGAGCGCTACCTCTCGGGCATCCCGAGCCTTGCCGAACATCTCGAAGACGCGCTCGACAAGCTTGGCATCGACGTCACCGACGAAGAAGACGACCTTTGACCCGGCTCACAGCCCCAGCGGAAAGCTGACGTTAAACAGGAACGTGTCGCCGGGAATCCGGTTTCTGGCGTCGAACTCGTGAAAGAATCGCGCTTCGAAACTGACCGGGATGCCGCTGATCTCGGCGGTATAGGCGATGGCGGGACCGATGGCCGAAACCTGCCCTTCGAAATCCCCAAGCACCGCGCCGCTGCCGCTGTCGCCATTGATCTGTTCGTAGTAATAGCCCTGAAGCCCCGCCGACAGGCCATTGGCAAAGGTCTTCATCACCGCCGCTTCCAGGTGGAACTCGTCGCCCGAGTGATAATCGGTATCGTCGTTATTCCCGTTAAAGGTAACGCCCAGCGCCAGATCCGCCTGCCAGCCGCTGGCCGGATCGATCCATGTGAGCGCGCCAGTGATATCCGTGGCCCAGCGGTTAAACGCGACGTTGGCGACCCGCGACGCATCGTATTCGCCGACCGGGACGTTCACCAGCACGTTCAGCGAACTGAACCACGGCCCCGCGCCCCAGCCAAGGCCACCGCCCAGCACCGGGTCGCCGATCACGGTATTGTCGTCACTGACCGCGCCCGACAAAACCCCTCCGCCCGGTCCTGTCAGGATTCCAGATGCGGATACCGACTTGTTCCCAACCGGCAGAACCGCAAGGAAATAGGGACGCCCGCCCATGATCGGCGCACTGTCCGGCGCCCAGATCACCGTCGAGAGCGAGATAAAGGCCGAGGCGTCGAAATCCAGCAACAGATTACCGTTGGCGCCAGTGACATTCGTGGTCGAGCTGCCATCGAAACCATAGAACTGCTGCATGAAATAGGTGCCGGGCGGTGGCACCGCCCCGCCCATCGTGGTCCGTGACCCGAGAATATAGAACCCGGCCCCGCCTTCGACCGCGGCAGCCCGTTCGGGCGCCAAGGTGGCCGCGGCAAGCGCGCCGCAAAGACCCAGCGCCCGAAGCCCGGACCCGACATGCACAGGCGGATGAAATTGATTGTTCGTGACAGACATTTCTAACTCCCACTCAGCAAGATGAACCTGCTGCCCGCACCAGACCGACAACCGCGCAGCATGACATTGAACAAGCGCATTGAACCCCACACGCACTCAACCTAGAATTGTACACGTATCCCCGACATCCGGCAATCTTTATGAACCACCCGCCCCCGCAAACCGCCCCGCTGAAAACGTTTTCATGATCACCTCACTCAACCGCCGCGAGGCTTGCGCCACATGTACTGTTATCGCACTCTAGCCCTCGCTCTGACGGCGACGCTTGGCCTGACCAAAGCCGCCCATGCCGAGGGAAACGGGATCGACGTACCCGGCTTTCCCCAGTTCTTCGCGCTCGGTGTCGGGGCGGGGCCACGCTATGCAGGTGCCGATGACAACACATGGGCCATCGCACCCGCCGGACGGCTGAACTTTGGCGAAAGATTTGTCAGCCTCGAGGCGAATTATCTCAGCATCAACCTGCTCGACCATCCGAACTGGCGCATCGGCCCCGCCGGTATCCTGCGCTTTGGCCGCTCGGATGCGGAAAGCGGTCTTTCCGATATCTCCATGTCGCTCGATCTAGGCGGCTTTGTCGCCTTTGAAACCAGCAGCAATGACCCCAGAAACCGCTGGCGCTTTGCCGGGGGCACCCTTCAGGACGTCACCGGCGTGCATGACGGCCATGTCGCCGATGTCAGCATCCGGCGCTGGCTACCTGCGGGCCGTTATGGGGCGCTCGGTCTCGGGCTGGCTGCAAGCTGGGGGTCGGGCCAGTACATGGATACCTATTTCGGCGTCGACGCCACCGATGCCGCCCTGACCGGGATCGGAGAGTTCCTGCCCGGGTCCGGCTGGCGCGACATCCGCGCCTCGATCTACTTTGTGCAACCCGTCAGCACCGAATGGGCCGTCGGCGCGGGCGTCCTCTACAGCCGCCTGATCGACGATGCCGCCAACAGCCCAGCGACCGAATCCGAGGGCCAGCTTTTCTTCGGCATCGGCGTCGCCCGCGCATGGTGAAAGCGGGGCCTGTTTCCCTAAACTGTCGGATCGCAAGCGCAAATCCCGCTCAAGTTGCTCAAGTCAAGCCATGATTACCTAAAGTTGTAATTTTCGGCGGAATTTGGTATGCTGAAAGAGTATTTGGAGGGAATCATGAAGAAATTTTCTATCGCATTGTTCGTGGTTACCGTTCTTGCTGCAGCGTCAATTACAGTCGCAGGCGGGGACGCTCAGGCGGGGAATCCGTGTAATCCAAAACAGCAGAAATGCGGATGATTGCTGGTTATAATTAGGTTCCCACAGCTATTTCATCGCGGTGGGGTTGGTTAAATGGAAAACGCTTTCAGGGACATCTGGCCCGAAGGGCTTGTTCCTTCTTTGTGGAATGACAATCTTCTCAAGAATGAACTGGCGCCGGATGTCCCTTTTTCTGGCCTGACTTTCAATTGGGATTTCGTTTTCGCCTTCATTGCCGGGTCGATCATTATCATGATCTTTGCCTGGCGGCGGTTTCGCGAACATTCCTACGATCAGAAATCGCTCGATTACCGGGTGATGCAGCATCTGGCGCCGACCGACCTGCGCGCCCGCAGCCCGATGGGACGCGCCTATTTCGTCTATGTCTCCTGCATCCTCTTCGTCTATCTCAGCCTCACCTTTTTCGGAGAGCTGATCTTTCACCTGCTCAACATGAGCCCGGTGGCCGGTATCCAGATGGACACCAGCAACATCGACCTCGACAATCCGAACTGGCCGCTGACGCTGGCCTTTGGCTTTGCCGGGTTCCTGCCGCTGTTCCGCATTCTGCAAGTGCCCGAGGAATGGCTGCGCATCGCCACGCACCAGCTTGTGGGCATCCCCACAAGGGTCGAGGCGCATACGCGCGATTTCATCGCCCGGCTGCAAAGCGGCGGTTACTACGACAAAACCCCGATGCTGCGGCGCGAAACGAAAGATGGCGTCGAACCGGTGCCCGAAGAGGTGCCCGCCTGGATACACACCCATTTCGGCGTCACCGAAGACCCGATCAAGTTCTACAACCGGCGTGACGAGATCGAGCTGATGGTGTCATGGCTCAAGGACGAGCGCATCGGCAACTGGCCCGAAACCGGCATCCGCCAGAAACTCGCCCCCCTGCAGGAAGAGCTGATGGCCGAGGCGATGAGCCTGCTTGGCGAATTCGAAAGCCTCATCGTTCAGGATTATGAAAAACCCTCGCGCGAAAGCATCGCCCGCCATAAATCCAAGGATACCGACGCGCTCGCCGCGCACCAGCAGATGCTGCGCAAGAAGTTCCGCGAAGCCACGGAAAAGATGGAAAAGCTGCGCGATGAGCTGGCCTCGCTTTTTACCGTCTATGCCGAGCGTGACGGCGATTTCGATGCGGTGCTGAACCCCGACCTGCGCAGGCTTCTGCGCGAAACCTTCCCGGAGCTGCACGCCGCGCCGGGGCTGGAAAGAAACCTTGCCTTTTCAGTCTTTCTGCTGGTTGGCGTGGCCTATGCCATTTTCATATGGCAGCACATGCACCCCACCCTGACATGGAAGCCGCCAAGCCCGCCGCTGATCTTCTGGACGGCCACGGTCGAGACTCTCAAGACAGCCTCGCTGTTCCTCTTCCCGATCACAGCCGTCATGTATTGGCGTTTCTTCCTCGTCGATCATCAGGTGCATCGCGGGACGAGCGCCCTGCTCAGCCCCCGGCAAAGATGGACAAACATGGTGCCGCTGCGCCTGTCCTACCGCATCCTGTCGCAGGTGATCCGCATCATCTGCATCGCGGGCGTGATCGCGCTTCTCGGGCTGGTGGGCACCGCCTTCCTGTCCTCCGTCGTGATCTCCGAGGACAAGCGCGAGCTGTTCTTCAACTTTCTGCGTCAGCCGACACCTTTCGTGCTCTACTACGCCTCATACGCCCCGATTGGCGTGGTGCAGGCGCTTTTCGCGGTGTTTGTCGTGGAATGGGCGCGATCGCCCAAGCCAACCCGGTCCGGCGCGATTATCACCGTCGCCGTGATCAACGCGTTGGTGACAGTCGCGCTTTACTACGGGATCACCGCCGCGTGGTCCCTGTCCTGGGACGCGACCGAACAAGCCTATGCGACCTACTCCTGCACCGAAAGCGATATGGTCTACGGCGAATACTACCTTTTTGATTTCTTCCGCGGGTCAGGCGCAACCGGCAAGGGTTTTACCTCCTGCTTCTACGAATATTTCGGTCTCGATTACCTCGTGTACACGTTGCTGCCCTTCCTTGTGGTCTGTTTCGCATGGGCCCGTGCCCATCGCACAACGGAAGCCGTCCCCGATAGGAAAACCACCGGCCCCGATGCTGCTCTGGCCGCCAAAACAGCCGCCGCCGCAGCCGCAACCCTCGCGCTGAGCCTCGCAAGCCTAGCCCCCGCCCCAGCCGAGGCAGAATCGCATGACCGCGAACAGCGTATCGACATATTGCTCGGCTTTCGCGAGGATGCCGAACCGTTCTCCTACCGAATGGAATCCGGCGACGATGAGCCGCAGTACATCGGCTATATCGCCGACCTCTGCCATTACATCTTCAACAGCAGCAAATACGTGGTTCACCAGACCCGGATCACCGCCGATACCCGCATCAGGCGCCTGAAGGCCCCGCCTCCGGCTGGCGCGCCGCCACGACGTTTCGACCCCGACACCGACGATCCGGACACGGCAGGCGTGGATGTGATCTGCGATCCGATCACCGTGCGCTACCAGCGCCCTGCCGGGCTCGAGGAAAGGGACTATGACGGGATCTTCTCGCCCATCGTCTTCACCTCGGGCGTGTCCTACCTTGAACGCGACGGCAGCGGCAGCGCACTTGGCCCCACCTATCTCGGATTCATCAAGGACACGACCTCCGAGGAAATCGTCCGGCAGGCCTGCGAAATAGACCTTTTCGATGTCCGGAACCGCAGCGACCCACAGGGAAATTCGATCGACCCCTGCGCCGGGATATCCGACTCCGATCCGGCCAACCCGGTGGCCGATTGCGCAAGCCGGTCCGAGAAAACCCTCGGCCCGCCTGAACCGGTTGACCCGCATTATGTCTTCTGCGCCATGAGCCTGCACAACGATGCGATCAGCTGGTTCTGCAGCGAACGCGAAGGCCGGCCGCACCGGATCTACTTTGGCGACCGCGACATCATCTTGGCCAAGCTCCGCGCCTGGAGACGCTCGGGACGTCCCTGCCCCGGCAGCGAAATCCGGGTCAAGGACAAGGCTTATTCCTACGAACCCTACGCCCTGCTGGTATCAAAGAACGATCCCGACCTGATCCAGCACGTGCAGCAGCGCATCTACGAATTCTTTTCGCACAGCACCAAGGCCAAGGGCCTGTTCGAGACCTATTTTCCCGGCCAGCGCTTCTCGCGCCCGCTTGCCTATCTCTTTCTGCTGAACGCGGTGGATCAGGAATACCACTATTCCAGCCCCGACCGTTTCCTGTCGTCACAGGGGCAGAAGACACCGCCCGTCAAGGGCCAACCGCCTGAAGACACGGATGAAATTGCCAAGCAATAGCTTTTCGACCTCTGTTCAAGGCAAGCGAAAATTATTCCCGACATATTCTTGACAAAAATAGTCAGAATCGGTAGCCGATGAGCAGCTAGGCACGGACCCCGCAAGGCGGCGGTCCAGCCGCGCGACCCAGATGGTCGCGACAGGAACCCAGCCCGTTCAGTACAGCCTCGCAACGCGAGCAAAACAGGTTTTCGGTCCGTTCCCGTCGCTGGCACTTTCCCACCGATCAGGGCGCTGACCGTACAGGAGACGCCATGACCATCACCATTACCACCGGCAACGACAGCGTTACCGATTTTCTCGCATATCTCGATACCTTCGATGCCGCATTCACTCCAGCAGGACGAGGCACCTTTTCGGACGGTCTTCAGGGCGATTACGCGGGCGCGGAATCTGATATCACAGATACCGCCAACCCGGCCTCGCAGGCCTATATCCTGCGCGGAGAGATCGTCTACAGCATGACCACCCACACCCTGTCCGGCCCGGTCAGCGGTGTCGACCTCGGCTATGGCGCGACGCTCTCGAACAGCGCCCTTGCGCTCGACCAGAGCGATTACAGCGTCTCTTTCGATCCTGAAATCAGCAACGAAGACGACGCCCATGACATGGTCTACGGCTTCTTCGGCATGTCCGACGATGGCTCGGACCGGTCCGACTTCCTCGCCAGCTACATCAAGACGGACAGCATCGACTTTACCGGTGCGAATGGCGATGACAGCTTCAAGGGCTACCGTTTCGACGACACCCTGACCGGTAAGCGCGGCGATGATGTGCTCAAGGGCGGCGCTGGCGACGACGTGCTCAAGGGTGGCCGCAACAGCGATACGCTCAAGGGCAACAAGGGCGACGATACGCTCGACGGCGGTAACGGCCACGACACCCTGATCGGTGGCAAAGGCGCCGACACGCTGATCGGCGGCAAGGGCAAGGACGTGCTGACCGGTGGCAAGGGGCGTGACACCTTTGTCTTCGAGGACAACATCGGAAAGGACAAGATCACCGATTTCACCCCGGACCGCGACAGCCTCGACTTTTCGAACTTCGACGGCGAAGCTACCAGCTTTGACGAATTCCTTTCGGCCGCCGTCGAGCGTGGCAACAAGGTCGTCTATGACTTTGGCGATGATGGCGACAACCTGATCGTCCTGCTCGACACCAGCCTCGACGACCTGTCGGCGAACGACTTTATCTTCTGAGTTCTGAGAATCGGAAAGGGCGGCACTGATCTGCCCTTTCCTCTACTCCACACGCTTTTCATAGGCGCGCAGGAACATCCCGACCGCCGATTGCACATGTGTCTCTATCTCGGCGGTCGACGGCGGCGTTTCCCGTTTCCCGAACAGTCTTGCCCGCCAGATGCCCGCACAGACCAGTTCCGAGAACTGGCTCGCGGCAAGGTCGATATCCGGAATATCCACCCGCCCGGCGGCACTCTCGCGTTCCAGCAGTTCTGCAAGCGAGGCATTGGTCCGCCGCGCCGCCACATCGTAGAAACGCGCGCCGACATCGGGCATCCGCTCGACAATCCCCGCAACGATCCGCTGCGAACGGATCACCCGGTCCGAACACAGCACCTCGACCATGAGCCGCCCGAAAAGCACCAGTTTCTCGCGCAAGGGCAAATCCTGCTTCAGCAGGGCTTCGATACCCTCGAACATCCGGTCACGCTCTTCCGCCACCAGCGCTTCGAAAAGATCCACCTTGTCCGTGAAATAGACATAGAGCGTGCCCTTGGACACGCCCGCCGCACGACAGACCTCGTTCATGCTGGTCGCGTCGAACCCGTTCTCCATAAAGCACTGCATCGCGCCCTTCAGGATCTGGCCCCGTTTGGCCGGGTCCTCTCCTGCCGCATGGCGACGGTAGCGGGTCTTCACCTTGCCCGCCGCATCACCTTCGCAACGGGATGTGTTTGCCGGTTTCTCCGCCATTGATCCCCCAGATCAGATAACGGGATCATAATCGAACCAACCGGTACGATAAAGCGCTGAATGGGCGACGGCTATCTTCCGCTCAGAGCAGATCACGCGGAATGTCGCAGACCCAGTTTTCCTCATGCGCGATCCGTTCGCCTTCTTTCGCGACGAGATGCGCCCGGATCTGGAAGTGGCTCGCCGTCGCCGTGATCTCGGTTTCAGTCCGGCTGGTCATCTGCCAGTCGTCACGCGACAGTTCCATGTCCCAGACCACGTGCCCCCGGAACGACCGCCAGTCGTCGCCCCTGAACCCATATGTCTCGACCACCCGCGCGTTCGTTACCATGCCGCTGTCGGCAATGCGGATACGCCCCTCGTCCTCGGAAATCACTACCTGCGTTTCGCCAGCGGAAAGGCTTTCGATCACCTGCCAGTCGAACTTGGGCGGCGACAGGGTCTCCGCGTCCATCGGCGGCGCCCCCTTCGGCGTGCCCAGATCGCGCGGGGTCGGTTCCTCGCGGATCGCCCGCACCGGCAGTATCAACCGGCTGGCCCCGGTATCGACCGACAGAGTCACGGGTTCCGGCGCGGGCCATGCAATGGGGAAATAGCTGGTCGAAATCGACAGCCGCAGCCGATGCCCCGCCCGGAAAGTCTGTGCCATATGCTTGAAGGGTACAGTCGCGGTGTAGACCTCGCCCGGAACCAGCTCTTCCGGCGTTTCGTGGCTGTCGCGATGGGTGAGGTTCAGCAAGCCATAGCTCACCCGTGTTGCCGCCCCATCCGGCGCCACATCCACCAGCCGCGCCGCCACCTGTGCAACAGGTCGATCCACGGTGAAAGTCAGCTCAAGCGCCGCGTCCCCGGCAATTTCCAATGCACCGGCCAGCGGCGCGGTTTCAAACACCAACGAGCCTGCATCGTCACGCCGCTGATCCACCGGCTGATCGCCAGGCTTGGCGTAAGAACACCATTTGCCCCCGGCAAGCCCGGTATCCAGCGGCGACCGGATCGACAGCATACCGCCACCCTCACCGCCCAGAACCCCATCCGCGCCCAGCGCGTAAGGGGTGCGCGTGATGTTCGGCGAGGGCCAAGATGGTTCCTCCACCCAACGCCCGTCGCGATGGGCGTAATAACCCGCCGGTGCCGCGTGATCCTGCATGTAGAGCCGCAGCTGCGGTTCCTCCATGATCCCGGTCTCGCGCCCCTTGAGCCACTGGTCCCACCAGCGCAGCTCCTCCGCCGCCCAGTCAATCGCCGGGCCGGGCACGCCGATATGCGGGTATTTATGCGACCACGGCCCGACCAGCCCCTTTTTCGGCCCCTGCAACGTCTCCATCAGCCGGAAGACGGTACGGCAATAGCCATCCGCCCAGCCGCTGACCGCATAAACCGGCACCTTGATGCGCGAGATATCCTCGCAGACCGAGCCGTGTTTCCAGAATTCATCGCGGCGCTGATGCTCAAGCCAGTTCTTCAGCCACAGCCCCGAGCCTTTCAGCCGCGTCATCCACATGTCGCGCCACTTTTCGCCCACCAGATCCGGGTCGGGCGGCAGCGTGTTGATCGCGAACATGTTCGACGCCCATGAAATCTGATCGACCACCATGGTCCCGCCCATGTAATGCACGTCATCCGCATAGCGGTCATCGGTCGAGGCAACCGAAACGACAGCCTTCAGCGCGGGCGGCTGCAGCGCCGCCACCTGCAAGCCGTTGAAACCGCCCCATGAAATGCCGACCATCCCGACATTACCGTCGCACCAGTCCTGCGCCGCCAGCCAGGCGATGATATCGCAACCGTCCTGCAATTCCTGCGCGGTATATTCATCGACCATCAGCCCTTCGGATTCACCGGTGCCACGTATGTCGACCCGCACATAGGCATAGCCCCGCGCTGCGATGTACGGCGCACGTACCGCATCGCGATAGAGCGTCCCGTCGCCCTTGCGATAAGGCAGGTATTCAAGGATCGCGGGCATCGGCGTGCCATCCGCCGGCCGCCAGATCCGCGCGGCCAGAACACAGCCGTCCGGGAGGGTGATCTCTACGTGGCGGCTCTCGCTGACTTCGTGCAGATTGGGCAGGTTTCGGTCCATGTAACGGCTTCCTTCCGGGAATTTGCCGCTGAATGACACAGGCCCCGCAAGGGCGCAACGCCGCCCGGATCTAGCCCAGATACTGCCGCAGCGCCTCGGGCGGATTGGCCAGTATTTCACCGGTTGCAACAGGCGCATTGGCGCGGCCCTCGGTGACCAGTATGATCCGGTCCGCGATCCGGCGCGCGTCGTCGGGATCGTGGCTGACCATCAGCATTGTCTTGCCCGTCTCATCCGCCAGCCTCCGCACCAGATCAAGCATCTCACGCCGCAGCGCCGGGCCCAGCGCGGCAAAGGGTTCGTCGAGCAACAGCAGCGGACGGTCCTGCACCAGCACACGCGCCAGCGCCGCGCGGCTCTGCTGCCCACCCGAAAGCGCCGCCGGTCGACGCTCCTCCATCCCTTGTAAACCGACCCGTCCCAGCGCCTCGCGCACCTGCTCCTTCTCGGCCGCCGGCAACCGCAAATCCGGCCGCAGACCCAGACCGACATTCTCCGCGACGCTTAGGTGCGGAAATAGGTTGCCATCCTGAAAGAGCATCGCCACCGGGCGCTCTCCGGGAATGGCCGCTGTGATGTCCTTACCCTGCCACAGCATCCGACCCCGGATCACCGGGTAAAACCCGGCAATCGCCCCAATCAGAGTCGATTTTCCCGCCCCCGACGGGCCGATGACCGCGATCTTTTCGCCGGGCTCGACTGCCCAATCGGCGTCCATCTCGAACCCGCCATTGTCGATGCGCACCTGTTCAAGCTGCAACATGCCAGCGCCCCCCGCGATCTAGAGTCCAGAACAACCCCACCGACAGCGCCAGCAGCAACAGGCCCGCGCCCGAGGCCGCCTGCATCTGGTAGGCCCCCATCAGCCGGTAAATCTGCAGGGGCAGCGTCGCCACATCGGTTTCGGCAAACAGCGCGATAACCCCCAGATCGCCCATCGACAGCGCGGCGACCAGCCCGGCAGCAAAGCCAATCTGGGGCCGCATCCGGGGCAAGATCACCAGTCGCAGAAAGGTTAGCCCTCGCATGTTCAGGCTCAGCGCCAGCCGCCCATGCACCGACAGCACCTCACGCGCGGCGGGCACAAGAATACGCAGCGCAAAGGGCAGCCCCATCACCGCGTTTACCCCCGCCGTCACAGGCAGGGCCAGCGCAAACGGGTCGGCAATCGGGTTCACGATCAGGAACAATCCGGTGCCGATCACGAGTGGCGACACCGCAAGGCCCAATAGACCGGCAAGTTCGACCGCCCCACGCCCCGCTGCAATCGCCAGCGCCATCGGCAAGGCAACCAGCAGCATCACGGCAGTACTGCCCAGCGCGACGCCCAGCGACACCAGCGCCGCGCGACCAACGCATGCGGGCAGGCGCAGCAGCCCCGGCACGCCCTCGGCCACGATGGCGAGCATCGGCAGCAGCAGAAACAGCCCCGCCGCCACGATCAGCGCGCCATCGAGCAACCGCGCCCCGCGCCCCGCCGCGTCCCAACGCTGCACGGGCCGATCCAGCCCCGCGCCCAACCCGTCGCCCGAGGCGACACGCAGCGCGATCAGCGCCGCGCCTAGGGTCAGCGCGATCTGCACCACCGACAGCAGCGCCGCGCGGCCAAGATCGAAATCGAAGGTAAACGCCTGATAGATCGCCAGTTCGATCGTGGTGGCACGCGGCCCGCCGCCCAAGGTCAGCGCCACCGCGAAACTGGTCAGGCAGATCGCAAAGATCACCGCCAGCGCACCGGGCACCACCCGCGCCAGCATCGGCCGTTCGATCAGCCGCCAGATCACCCGCGACCCGGCGCCAAGCTGCGCGGCAAGCCGGAAATGCTCGGCGGGAATATCCTGCCAGCCCTGAAGGAGCAGCCGCGTCGCCAGCGGCAGGTTAAAGAACACATGGGCAAGCACCACCCCGTGCAGCCCATATACCTGCACCGGCGGCAGGCCCATCAGTCCAAGCCCGTGACTGATCCAGCCATTCCGTCCGAACACGGCAAGCAAGCCCAGAACCCCGACGATCACAGGCAGGATAAACGGTGCGCCCAGCAGCGTGATCAGAATTGAACGTCCGGCGAACCGCCGCCGCGCGAGCGCCCGCGCCACCGGCACGGCCAGCGCCACGCTGATCACCGCCGAAAGCACTGCTTGCCAGACGGTGAACCGGATCGCCGCCCAGTCGGCGCGCACCAGCCCCGCCCCGGCCTCGGCCCGCAGGAAGACGGCCAGCAACGGGCCAAGGATCAGCACGGCGACCAATGCCGCCGCGCCCAGCCCGGGCCTGCCGCTGACCGGAGAGATTACTGGCTGAGCGCGGTCAGCCATTCATTCAGCGCCTCGTCCCTTGCGGCCTGCACCTCTGCCGGGGGCAGCAGCAGGGATTTGCGCGGCTCGACCAAACCTTCGAACCCTTCGGGCAAACCGTCGCCCGGTATCACCGACGGGTACATCCAGTTGGTCGTCGGGATCACCGACTGGAACGCATCCGTCACCATGAATTGCAGGAACTGTTCGGCCAGTTCAGGCTGATCGCTGGCCGCCAGCTTTGCGGCTACCTCGACCTGCATGTAATGGCCTTCGTCAAAGGCGGCGGCTTCCTTGGTGTCGTCGTCTTCGGCAATGATGTGATAGGCAGGCGAAGTGGTATAGCTCAGCACCATGTCGGCCTCGCCGTCCAGAAACAGCCCATAGGCCTCGGACCAGCCCTTGGTCACGGTCACGACATTATCCGCCAGATCGGCCCAGACCTGCGCGGCGTCGTCACCATAGGCCGCCTTGACCCACATCAGCAGGCCCAGCCCTGGCGTCGAGGAACGCGGATCCTGGATCAGGATCTTCATGTCGCTCTTCGCAAGCTCAAGGAAATCCTGCGGCGGGGTCACGCCCTTGTTGTGAATAAAGGCGAAATAGCCCCAGTCATAGGGCACGAATGTATCGCTTTCCCATGCGACGGGCAGGTCGTATTCGACATCGACCTCGCTTGGCGCGAAGAGGCCCGAATCCTCGGCCGAGGCCATCAGGTTCGTATCCA
The DNA here is from genome assembly GCF_052826185.1 of Heliomarina sp. NCBI lineage: Bacteria > Pseudomonadati > Pseudomonadota > Alphaproteobacteria > Rhodobacterales > Roseobacteraceae > Heliomarina > Heliomarina sp. The sequence goes on from NZ_JBRBUI010000053.1 coordinate 242,396, forward strand.
GCCCCAGCACGACATCCGCGTCGCTGCGCGCTCCTTCAAGCTTGAGCCGCGCCAGCAGCGAAGCACCATCGCCCGCGCTGACGAATTTCAGATCACAGCCGCATTCGGCCTCGAACGCTTTTTCGATCTGCGGGCCAGGACCCCATTCCGAGACGAAACTGTCATAGGTGTAAACGGTCAGTTCCGGCGTCTGGGCGGCAACACCCGTGGCACAGAATACGCCCGCTGCAAATGTAAGATACTTCATGGCATCCTCCCTATTGCGGCGACAGGGCAAGGGGTGGCGCGATGTCCATACCTTCCCTCCGCCAGTGCTAACTGGTTCAGGTTCAACGGGTCTGCTTACGCATCTCAGCCACTTGGCCCCCCGAGGTAGGCCGCACCCTATGCCCTGCGGCCATGAGGCACAAGGGGAGCGCGACCGGCGAAACGCTGCACGCGTGATGCACAGGGGGTGTACAGGTGGTGTACGGGGATCACCGCCGTTGTCTGTGTGCTTATCCGTCAAGCAGCGGCGCGAATTCCTCGACCACGCGCGCGTAGACCTCGCGTTTGAACGGCACGATATTGGGCACCAGATCGGCCACCGGCAGCCAGCGCCATTCCGAGAACTCGGGATGTTCGGTGGCAATATCGATCTGCGCATCTTCGCCGGTGAACCGCATCAGGAACCATTTCTGCTCCTGTCCCCGATACCGGCCCTTCCAGATGTTCGGCACCAGATCATGCGGCAGGTCATAGGGCAGCCACAGCTCGCTTTCGCCGATGATCTCGACAAGGTCCGAGGTCACCCCAGTCTCTTCCCAGAGCTCGCGCAGCGCCGCATCGCGGGCCTCTTCGCCCTTGTCGACCCCGCCCTGCGGCATTTGCCAGGCGTCCTGATCGCGGTCCCGGCGCTGGCCGACGAAAACCTCGCCTAGCCCGTTGACCAGCATCACCCCGACACAGGGCCGATAGGGCAGTTTGGCAATCTCTTCCGGGGTCATAGTCGGCCTCTTCCGCTGCGGTCTGATCTGACGCGTTACTCTGCGCCCCAGACCTGCCGCAAGCCCTGTCCCATTGCAAGCTTCAGCGGCTTACCGCCACGGCCCGTTACCATTGCCACGGCCCCGGCGTTGTCCGGACGAAGGAATGGAGGACCGCGATGCCACCGATTCAGGCACGCTTTCATGACCATAACCTTGTGCTGCCATTGCCTTCAGCGCCGCCACGCGGTTCTCAGTCGCGGGGTGAGTCGAAAACAACTTGTCCCGTCCGCCGCCATGCAGCGGGTTGATGATGAACATATGCGCCGTGGCGGGGTTGTTCTCGGCGGCGACATTGTCGATGCGCGAGGCTCCCTGCTGGATACGCTCCAGCGCCGAGGCCAGCCAGAGCGGCTGACCGCAGATCTGCGCCCCCGCCTTATCGGCGGCATATTCCCGGGTGCGGCTGATCGCCATCTGCACCAAAGCCGCCGCCAGCGGCGCGAGGAACATCATCAAGAGCGTGCCGACAATCCCCATCCGTTCTCGGCTGCCGCCGAAGAACAGCGCGAAATTCGCGAGCATGGAAATCGCACCGGCAAAGGTGGCCGTCACGGTCATGATCGCCGTGTCATGGTTGCGAATATGGGCCAGCTCATGCGCGATGACGCCGGCCAGTTCCTCACGCGACAGGCTCTGCATCAGCCCCGAGGTCACCGCCACGGCGGCATTCTGCGGATTGCGTCCGGTGGCAAAGGCATTCGGCTGCGGCGTATCGATCAGGTAGACGGCGGGCATCGGCAGCCCTGCATTCTCAGCCAGCCGCGCCACAAGATCGTTAAGACCAAGCCTGTCGCCCGAAGCGACGGGCTTGGCGTTATGCATCCGCAAGACCATCTTGTCGGAATTCCACCAGGTAAAGACATTCATGAGAGCCGCCACGACCAGCGCGATCAGCGCGCCGCCGGTGCCGCCCAGCAAATAGCCCAGCCCCATGAAAAGCGCCGTAAGCGCCGCCATCAGCATGGCCGTCTTGACATATCCCATCTTTCGATCTCCAGACTTCGCCCCCGCAAGGGACAGGAAAAATATAGGAACGGCCCGTGTCAGCACAATATCGGCAGGCATGTCCCTGCCGTTAATGGGCGCCGTTTTCCTAGAATACCGCAAAGTTACTCTTTTGTTCCCCGCCTATTCGCGGCAGCCTGACTGGAACGACGCCAGATATTCCAGCCACGGGGCCGCACTTGGACATTCTTTTGGGGGTCAACTGGACCTCTTTCATGATTGCGATGTTCGTCATCGAACTCACGCCGGGGCCGAACATGGGCTGGCTTGCCGCGCTCTCGGCGCAAACCGGCAGACGGGCGGGCATGATCGCCGTGCTTGGCATCACCATCGGGTTGTCTGTTCAGGTCGTCGCCGCCGCCACGGGGCTCAGCGCCATAGCGGCCGCGTCGGACTGGCTCTATCACCTGCTGCGATGGGCCGGGGTGGGCTATATGGTCTACCTCGCCTGGTGCGCCTGGGCTGAAAGCGCCGAAGGCGTGCCGCCGATCCGCGACGAAAACGCCTTTCGCCGGGGCCTGATCTCCAACCTGCTGAACCCCAAGGCGCTGGTGTTTTACATGGTAGTGATCGGACAGTTCACCTCGCCGCAGGCTGGGCCGATCTGGCTGCAAACGCTGCTGCTGGGCGGGTTACACGTACTGACCGCGCTGATCGTGCATTCGGCCATCGTCCTGCTTGGCGCGATGATCGGCACGCGGCTTGCGTCATGGCAAAGCTCGGTGCCGGTGCGGCTGGCCTTCGCCCTGTCATTGCTCGCCATCGCCATCTGGATCGCGATTTCCACCGGTACGATACCAAACGACATCGTCGATGACGCAGCGTAGCAGGTGACAAACCCGGCCGAGACGGCAATCTTCGCAACGGACATGCAGACAGGGAGCACGCAATGGCCACCTATCCGAACCTACTGAAACCGCTCGACCTTGGGTTCACGACGCTCAAGAACCGGGTGCTGATGGGCTCCATGCATACGGGGCTTGAGGAAACCGGCGACTGGAACCGCGTGGCCGAGTTCTATGCCGAGCGCGCCCGTGGCGACGTGGCACTGATGGTGACCGGCGGCATTGGCCCAAATCCCGAAGGCTCGGTGGCGCCCGGCGCCGCGATGATGGTCAGCGAGACGGATATTGAAAACCACAACATCGTCACCGACCGCGTGCATGAGGCCGGCGGCAAGATCGCGATGCAGATCCTCCACGCCGGGCGCTATGCCTTTGGCCCCAAATGCGTCGCCCCCAGCGCTGTGAAATCCCCGATCTCGCCCTTTCCCCCGAACGAGCTGGACGAGGAGGGGATCGAAACGCAGATCGCCGATATTGTCGAGGCCGCCCGCAAGGCCAAACTGGCCGGGTACGACGGGGTCGAGATCATGGGCAGCGAGGGCTATTTCATCAACCAGTTCCTCGTCACCCACACCAACAAGCGCACCGACCGCTGGGGCGGGTCTTACGAAAACCGGATGCGCCTGCCAGTTGAGGTCGTGCGCCGCACCCGCGAGGCGACAGGCACCGATTTCATCATCATCTACCGGCTTTCCATGATCGACCTCGTCCCCGACGGATCGACATTCGACGAAGTGGTTCAGCTGGCGCAGGAAATCGAAAAGGCCGGGGCAACCATCATCAACACCGGCATCGGCTGGCACGAGGCACGCATTCCCACCATTGCCACCAGCGTACCCCGCGCGGCCTTTGCATGGGTCACAAAGAAACTGATGGGCAAGGTCAGCATCCCGGTCATCACCTCGAACCGGATCAACACGCCCGAAGTTGCCGAAGAAGTGCTCTCCACCGGCTGCGCCGACATGGTCTCCCTTGCCCGCCCGATGCTGGCGGACGCCTATTTCGTGGCCAAGGCGGCGCGCGGCGAGGCCAGCCATATCGCCCCCTGCATCGCCTGCAATCAGGCCTGCCTCGATCACACATTCGGAGGCAAGCTGACCTCATGCCTTGTGAACCCGCGCGCATGTCATGAAACCGAACTGCCGATCGAACCGGCCACCGACATCAAGACGCTTGCCGTCGTGGGCAGCGGTCCGGCGGGCCTGTCGACCGCGATCACCGCCGCCGAACGGGGCCACAAGGTCACGCTTTTCGAACAGTCGGACGAGATCGGCGGCCAGCTCAACATGGCCAAGCAGATCCCCGGCAAGGAAGAATTCTGGGGCCTCGTCGACTGGTATCGCGCAATGGTCACCGACCTCGGGATCGAGGTAAAGCTGAACACAACCGCCACGCCCGAAATGTTGGGCGGTTTCGACGAGGTGGTGATCGCCACCGGCGTGCTGCCCCGCGATCCGGAAATTCCCGGTCAGGACGGGCCGAACGTCGTGAACTACATCGACGTGCTGCGCGGCAAGGCCAAGGTCGGCCACAAGGTCGCGGTGATCGGCGCGGGCGGCATCGGTTTCGACGTGTCCGAATTCCTCGCCCATGAAGGCACCAGCCCGACCGTGGACCTGCCGCTGTGGATGAAGGAATGGGGCGTCACCGACCCGGCCGAGCATCGCAGCGGCCTTGCCCCCGAAGGCCCCCAGCCCGAGGAACCGGCGCGCGAAATCACCCTGCTGCAACGCAAGAAGACCAAGCACGGCAAGGGACTAGGCAAGACAACCGGCTGGATTCACCGCGCCGCGCTAAAAATGAAGGACGTGAATTTCGTCGGCGGCGTGAACTATGAAAAGATCGACGCGAGCGGGCTACACGTCAGCTTTGGCGAGGCGCGCGAAAACCCGACCGTGATCGAGGTCGATACCATCGTGCTCTGCTCTGGTCAGGTGTCGGAACGCAGCCTTGCCGACGCGCTGGAATCGCAAGGCACCAAGGTGCATGTGATCGGCGGCGCCGATGTGGCCGCCGAACTTGACGCGAAACGCGCCATCAATCAGGGCACACGGCTCGCCGCCGCGCTATAGCTCGTCATGCGCCGCAAGACTGTCTTGCGGCGCTTGTTCCCGGTCGAACATCCCGTAGTCGCGGATCACATGGGCCACCCGCAGCCGGTAGTCCGAGAACACGCCCTTGCGCCCGCGGGATTGGGCGGCCCGATGCCGGGTCAGGCTGCGCCATTCCTGTACCGCCTCTTCGTCGCGAAAGAACGAAATCGACAATAGCTTGCCCGGGGTGGTCAGGCTCTGGAACCGCTCGACCGAGATAAACCCGTCGATCTGCTCGACCAGCGGGCGCATGCTCGCGGCGATATCAAGGTATTCCTCCTTGCGGCCCTCGGCGGGTTCGACTTCGAAAATGATGGCGATCATGCAGGGTCTCCGTGTGGGGCCGAGGCCAGTTTCAACCATGTCCGGTCCTCGCGCAGCAAAAACCGCTCGCGCTGCGCGAATTCGTAATTTTCGCGCCCCAGCGGATCGGCGGCCAGCCGGGCGCGGTAGGCTTCGTAATCAGACAGGCTTTTGACGTTATAGATGCCATAGGCCAGCGTCGATGACCCCTCATGCGGGGCATAATAGCCGACAAGATCGGCACCGCAGCGCGGAATCGCCTGCCCCCAGTTGCGCGCATATTCTTCGAACTGCGCCTTTTTCACCGGATCGATCTGGTAGCGGATGATACATGTCAGCATAGTGGTTTCCTTTCCTTGCTTGCCGCTGACTAGCATCTGGATTGTCCGCAATGCTTCGATTAGCGTCGAAGCATGAAAGACGGTCCCAATATCGCGACTCTCGCCGCGCTGATCGGCGATCCGGCCCGCGCCAATATCCTGACCGCGCTGATGTCGGGCAAGGCGCTGACCGCGAGCGAACTCGCGCATGAGGCCGGGGTCACAGCCCAGACGGCAAGTTCGCACCTGCGCAAGCTGGAAGACGGCTCACTGATCGCGCGTCGCCAGCAGGGACGGCACCGCTATTTCACCCTCTCCGGGGATGAGGTCGCCCGGGCGCTTGAAGGTCTGATGGGCCTTGCCGCCACGCAAGGTCAATTGCGCACGCGGACCGGCCCGAAAGATCAGGAACTGCGCACCGCGCGTGTCTGCTACAACCACATGGCCGGGGAAATGGGCGTTCGGCTTTACCGCGCGATGCAGGATCGCGGCGCCTTCCGGACCAGCCATTCCGGTCTGGACCTGACACCTGAGGGGTATGATTTCGTGCGCGAACTTGGCCTAGACCCCGACGCGCTGCCGCCCAGCCGCGCGCCTCTTTGCCGCGAATGCCTCGACTGGTCGATGCGCCAGTCGCATCTGGCCGGACGGCTCGGGCGCGCGCTCTTGTCCCGGTTCGAAGACCTCGGCTGGGTCGCCCGTGTCCCCGACAGCCGAATCCTCCGCGTTTCCAGACGCGGCGAAAAAGAGTTTGACAGGATTCTGGGCTGACACACGCCTCTTGAACCGCTGACGAAAGCGTTTAAAATTCAATTAAAACATAACATTAAAGGGAGATTTCCCTGTTTCCATGCCATGAACGATCCACACAAAACCGCGATATTATCTCAGACGTGCCGCGTTCTTGCCAAGATTGATGGCGATAGACTGTTTCCAGAACGATAGAAATCACCAAGGAATAGTCGATGGACCGTCTCACCGAAATGGAAGCCTTCGCCAATGTGGTAGATCAGGGCGGCTTCACGGATGCGGCCAAGAAAATGGGCATCTCCAAATCAGCCGTTTCCAAGCACGTTTCGAGCCTTGAGGCACGGCTGGGCGCACGCCTGCTGAACCGGACCACCCGCCGCGTCAGCCCGACCGAGATCGGCCTTGCCTATTACGACCGTGCCCGCCGCGTATTGAACGATGCAGGCGAAGCGGATGCGCTGGTCACCTCGATGCAATCGGCCCCCTCGGGTCTGCTGCGCATTTCGGTTGCGACGGATTTCGGCGTCAATCATCTCTCGCCGGTGCTCAGCGAATTCCTGTCGGATTTCCCCGAAATCACCGTCAACATGGTGCTGAACAACCGGTATGTCGAACTGATTTCCGAAGGTTTCGACATGGCCGTGCGGATCGGTGAGCTGGAAGACAGCACTTTGCGTGCGCGCAAGCTGACGGAAACCACCAAGGCGATGATCGCCTCGCCCGCCTATTTCCAGAAATACGGCTATCCGCAGAAGATCGACGACCTGAACGAACACAAGCTGCTGCATTATTCCAACCAGTCGAGCGGCAACGTCTGGAAACTGACCGCCCCCTCGGGTGAAAAGCGTCAGGTCCGCACCGCCGGCTGGCTAAGTGTGAACGACGGCCAGTCGCTGCTCAACGCCGCGATCTCGGGCCTTGGCATCGCCTTCCTGCCCAGCTTTCTCTTTGCCGACGCGATGGAAAAAGGGCTGGTCGAATACGCGATGCCCAGCCTTCCGGTCGAGACGCAAGGCATCTATGCCGTTTACCCGCCGGGCCGGTTCACCCAGCCCAAGGTTCGCGCCTTTATCGACTTTCTGGTCAACGCCTTTGCAGAAAAAGGTCCCTCGGACTGGTAACCCAACTCTCGTTGCTTCCCTTGGCAACCAAACTCCCCCGCGCCCCCTCCGCGCGGGGGTTTTTTCTTTGGGGGTGCCCGCGAAATTTGTTGGTCGGGTATGCGGACGAAGCGGACCTTTGCAAAGATATTCGCGTATCGGACCGCCCGTCTGGGGAGAGCGTAAGGCAAGGTTAGGAAGCCAGACGACGCGCAAGCCAGACGCTATGCCCGGTACAGGCGGGATCCTCTGCCACGAAGGCCACGACATCGAAGCCGTTCTCATTGAGAAGCTGGCGATATTCATCTGGGTACAAGCTCGCGTGGTAGAGTGGCTTTCCCTCGAGTGTGCCAATCGCTTCGCCGAAAGCGGGACCGCTGGTGAATAGTAACGGGGCTTCCGGTGCGGCATGGCGGCGAAAGACAGGGAACATCAAACGCTGATCTTCAGGCGTCAAATGAAAGAAGCTATCCCAGGCAATCAGTCCGCCGAATGTCCTGCCCAAATTCAACAAACGCATGTCGGCCAGTTCAGCCGTCTCACCCGGAAGGTTTGCCCCAAACAGCGCGAGCATTTCCGGCGATGCATCCACACCGGTCACGGCATGGCCGTGACCGCGGACGTGTCGGGCGATCGGCTCGCCGGATCCACACCCAATATCAAGTACCGCTGCATCCGGCCGTACCATGGGGATAAACCGATCGAGCCAAATGCCCTCCGTCAACTTGGTGCCGCGCGCCTCGGCCCAGGTCTTGCCATGTCGACGATACATGCCAATGATGCTGTCTGCGGGTTTGGTCATAGTGTCTTAGCCTGTTTGCCGGCTTCTCCGCGGAAACGTCCGGAAGCCCCTGTCGCCATACACTTTCGGCAGAGCCACGTCCCGCTTTATCGACGCCAAACGTCCCCATGGGCTCAAACTCGACCTTCACCCAAAGGGTCCGGTATAAACGGCATAGTTCACCAACGCGGTTTGAGGACACGCTCTATTCTTTCCGGGACATCAAACCGCTTGGCCTCTGGATGACCCCCCTAGAACAGGTGCTCCAGCAGAACCGCGAGGGCCGCACCACCGACAGCGGCACAGACGGCCACCAAGCCCAGCATCCTGCGGCTCAGCTTGCGTTCGGGCGCTGGCGGTTCCGCCTGTGCAATAAGCGCGTTCTGCACCAGTCCCGGCAGGCGCGGACCGAACCGCGCCAGCACCAGCGCCGCCTTGCCAAGGTCCGACAACACCGCTTTCGGGCCAATGGAATCCTTGATGTAATCCTCGACCACCGGCCGCGCGACTTCCCAGATGTTGATATTCGGGTTCAGCGAGCGCGCCACGCCCTCGACCACCACCATCGTGCGCTGCAGCAAGATCAGCTCGGTCCGGGTTTCCATGCCGAACCGCTCGGTCACCTCGAAGAGATAGGTCAGCAACCGCCCCATCGAGATATGCGAGGCATCCATGCCAAAAATCGGCTCGCCCACTGCACGCAGAGCACGGGCGAATTCATCGACATCCTGATCGGCGGGCACGTAACCCGCTTCGAAATGCACCTCGGCCACACGCTTGTAATCGCGCCGGATGAAACCGAACAGGATCTCGGCATAGACCCGGCGGGTGTATTCATCGATATGGCCCATGATGCCGAAATCATAGGTGATGATATCGCCATTGGGTGCGACCTTGAGGTTCCCCTGATGCATGTCGCCGTGAAAGAACCCGTCGCGCAGGGCGTGCAGCAGGAACAGCCGCAGCAGCCGTTCGCCCAGATCGCGCCGGTCATGCCCGGCCGCATCCAGCGCGTCATTGTCGCCAAGCGGCACCCCTTCCGCCCAGCCCAGCGTCATCACCCGACGGCTTGAGAAATTCCACTTGATCGAGGGAAGCTGAAAGCCCGGGTCGTCCTTGGTATTGGCCGCGTATTCCGAAGCTGCCGCGCTTTCGAGCCGCAGGTCAAGTTCGCCCCGCACGACGCCGTCGAAATGCTCGACCACCTCCATCGGGCGCAGCCGCCGCGCGCCCGGCGCGAACAACTCGACCATGCGCGCCGCGAAATAGAACGCGTCCACATCCTTGCGAAAGGCACGCTCGATATTCGGGCGCAGCACCTTGACCGCGACCTTCTCGCCCGTGTCCGCCAGCCGTGCCTGATGCACCTGCGCGATCGAGGCTGCGGCGATAGGTTCGGAGAACTCGGAAAAGATCTCGTCGACCGACATGCCCAGCTCGCTTTCGATCTGGGCACGGGATTCGGCCATCTCAAAGGGAGGCAACTTGTCCTGCAGGACGCGCAGCTGCACCGCAAGGTCATTGCCCACCAGATCGGGCCGCGTCGACAGGATCTGGCCGAACTTGATATAGGCCGGGCCCAGCGCGGTCAGCGCGCGGGTCGCGGGCGGCATCGACGGGTCGCCCTTGTAGCCCAGCCACATGAAAGGTTTGCCCAGCGTGCGCGCAGCAACGCGCAACATGGGTGGCGCGTCATAGGCATCGAGGATTACGCCCATCGCGCCGGTACGCTCCATCGTGGCGCCGGTACGGATCAGGCGGATGATATTATGCGGACCGCGCATCAGGCAGCCACCAGCTCAGCCAGCCCCATCAGATCTTCCACCCTGAATGCAGCGCCGCGATTCCCATGCTGAGATTCCGGTATTTCGCCTGTTCAAATCCCGCCAACCGGACCATCGACAGGAAAGTCTCCTGATCGGGAAAGTTGCGGATCGATTCGACGAGATACTGATAGCTGTCACGATCGCCGGCGATCATCTGACCCATGCGCGGAATGACGTTGAAACTGTAGAGGTCATAGAGCTTTTGCAGCCCGTCGTTCGGCAATTGGCTGAATTCCAGCACCATCAGCCGTCCACCCGGTTTCAACACGCGGAACGCCTCGTTCAGCGCCTCCTGCGGGCGGGTCACGTTCCGGATGCCGAAGCTGATCGTGTAAACATCAAAGGTATTGTTCTCGAAGGGCAGCGCCATCGCGTCGCCCACCACCCAGTCAAGGCTGTCCGCCATGCTCGCGGCCTCGGCGCGCTTGCGCCCCTCCACCAGCATCGGCTCGGTCAGGTCAAGCACCGTGGCATGCCCATGTCCGGCCCGCTTGAGAAAGCGGAAGGATATATCGCCCGTACCACCCGCCACGTCGAGCAGCCGCTGGCCGGGGCGCGGAGCGAGCCAGTCCATCATCGCATCTTTCCAGACCCGGTGGATGCCAACGCTCATCACGTCGTTCATGATGTCGTATTTGCTGGCGACCGAGTTGAAGACGCCCTGCACCCGCCCGGCCTTGTCGCCCTCGGGGATGGTCTCGCGTCCGAAATGGGTGGTTTTGTCGGTTTCGTCTGTCATGGGTCTTGCCGCCGCTAAAGTTTGGCCCTTGTTATAGGGCGTTGCCGGGCGGCACAATGCGCCCCCTTGCCAGAAGAAAGAGCACCATGCCCGAATTGCCAGAGGTAGAGACAGTCCGTCGCGGCCTTGCCCCCGTGATGGAGGGCGAAATCATCGCCCGCGCCGAGGTCAACCGGCCGGACCTGCGCTGGCCGTTCCCGCCGGATATGGCGGTGCGGCTATCGGGCAAACGCGTCGAACGGCTTCGGCGGCGGTCGAAATACATCCTTGCCGACCTCAGTTCGGGCGAGACGCTATTGGTGCACTTGGGCATGTCGGGTCGGATGATGGTGTCGGGCGATCCGCTGGGCCGGTTCGTGCATGAACACCCGATGCCGGAAAAACACGACCATGTGGTGCTGCATATGGACAATGGCGCGCGCATTACCTTCAACGACCCGCGCCGCTTTGGCGCGATGGATCTGATGGACACCGCCAGCGCCGATTCCCACAAGCTGCTCGCCGTGCTCGGGCCCGAACCGCTGGGCAACGATTTCCACGAAGCGCATCTGATCAAGGCGTTTCACGGGCGCAACACCCCGGTCAAATCGGCCTTGCTCGATCAGCGCATCGTGGCGGGACTTGGCAATATCTATGTCTGCGAGGCGCTTTTCCGTGCCGGAATTTCACCCCGCCGAAAAGCCGGTAAAATTTCGGCCGCCCGTGTCGGCGCGCTTGTTCCGATCATCCGGCAGGTGCTTACGGATGCCATTCAGGCAGGCGGTTCCTCGTTGCGCGACTTCCGCCAAGCCGATGGAGAACTTGGATATTTTCAGCATTCCTTTGACGTCTACGGACGCGAGGGCCAGCCCTGCCGCACCCCCGATTGTCGCTCAAATGTGCAGCGAATCGTGCAATCGGGAAGATCGTCGTTCTTCTGTGCGCAATGCCAAAGATAGCTTGAAGTGATTGCTTCAAATGGTAAGGCTCGGTTTCACAACGGAACAATGAAAGCAAGATTCATGGCCTTTGAGACGATTACCGTCGCTACAGAAGACCACATCTGCCAAATACGCCTCAATCGCCCGGACGCCCTGAATGCGCTGAATACCCAGCTGCTGGGCGAACTATGCGATGCACTGGAAGAGGCCGATGGCAATGATAAGGTGCGCTGCATCGTCATAACCGGCTCGGAAAAGGCGTTTGCTGCCGGGGCGGATATCAAGGAGATGTCCGAAAAGAGCTATGCGGATGTCTACAGCGAGAACCTGTTCGCCGATACCAGCGACCGAATTCTCGCGATCCGCAAGCCCATCATCGCCGCCGTCGCCGGTTATGCGCTTGGGGGCGGATGTGAACTGGCGATGGCCTGCGATTTCATCATCGCCGCCGACACTGCCAAGTTTGGCCAGCCGGAAATCAACCTCGGGGTTATCGCCGGGATCGGCGGCACCCAGCGTCTTACGCGCTATGTCGGCAAGTCAAAGTCGATGGATATGAACCTCACCGGGCGTTTCATGACGGCCGAGGAAGCGGAACGCGCGAACCTCGTAAGCCGGGTCGTGCCCGCCAAGAAACTGATGGAAGAGGCGATGTCCGCCGCCGACAAGATCGCGGAGAAATCGCTGCCGAGCATCCTTGCCGCCAAGGAAGCGGTAAACCGGTCCTACGAGACCACCCTGCGCGAAGGCATCCTGTTCGAACGCCGCCTGTTCCACTCGATGTTCGCGACCGAAGATCAAAAGGAAGGTATGGGTGCCTTCCTTGAAAAGCGGCAACCGCAGTTCCGCGACAAGTAATCGACCGGGGGCGCATCGCCGCCCCCGGCATCCGCCCGGCCTGCGCCGCGATCTTCGCGAAAATGGCTTTCCTTTCCCGTAAAACTGACCTATACGCCGCCGATACATGCGCGTGATGCCCGCTCTGGCAGGATTCGACCGGTCGATGAAAACCCGGTGTCGGGACGTTTTGCGCTTTTGATTTCAACCGTCCCGATGTGAGGGAGCCGACATGGCCAATACACCGCAGTCCAAGAAACGCGCCCGTCAGAACGAATCGCGCTTTACCGTTAACAAAGCCCGTCGTTCGCGGATTCGCACTTACCTTCGTAAAGTTGAGGAAGCGATCGCTTCCGGTAACAAAGATGCGGCAATTGCTGCCCTTCGCGACGCCCAGCCAGAGCTGATGCGCGGCGTCACCAAGGGTGTGTTGCACAAAAACACAGCCGCCCGGAAGATGTCCCGTCTTTCGAGCCGCGTGAAAGCTCTCAGCTGAGTTGAGCGATCAACCGCTCAAGTTTTTGTGAAATATTAATGACTATAAGGCGTTGCCGTCGGCAGCGCCTTTTTTGGTTCCGGACGGCTTCCGCCGGTTTCCATGGGGCCAAGAGATTCTCTGCCGAGAAAAGAGTGAGTCAATAACATAGTTTCGTTGCCGGTCTGCCGTCAGAATTGCTACCACTAAGCGAGCGATTCATATGCTTGGGGGGACAGGTTGTTTCCGGACCAAGGCCCAGTCTGCAACGGGTCAAAACGCCGGAGACTCAACTGAATTGTCGGATTTCATCCGGCTTTCTCAGTGTGTCATGAACGATGGCTGCCCATCGTTATTGTGACCCTGTCGTGTAAAATAGTGCGTCGATGATTGCACCGGTTATGACCCGTCTAGTGTTGGGCGGACGGGTTCGGTTTGCTTGTTGTCATTGCCGCAATACGACGACGACGCGCTGTCATGCTTTTGTCAGCGGTGTCCCCTCTTGTGCATGAGTCCCGCCGGTTTCTGCGCCGGTCAACAAGAGATAAGAGGTCGAATGGCCTCGAAATTTGGGATGCATGAGGCAAAGATGAGACAAGAAGAATGGGGACAACTCAGACAAAAGCTGCTCAAGACGGTCGGTCAGAACAACTATACAACATGGATCGAACCGCTTGAATTTTCGGATGTGAACGATGGCGTTGCCGTCTTTCATGTGCCGACGAACTTCATGGGCAACTACGTTGGCCAGAACTTTTCCGACCTTATCCTGTACGAGCTGAACTCCTGTGGGGAGGACGTTCAGCGCATCCAGTTCCAGGTTCCGGCAAATTCGCCCAAGCGCCGTACGGCGCCCGAGCAGCGCGCCAAACCCGTCGACCCTGCCGTCGCGCCGTCGGCCCCGTCCGCGGCCGCGCCCGTCTCGGACGATCAGGCTCCCGAATTCGGCGCCGCGCCGCTGGACGCCCGTTTCACCTTTGACAACTTCGTCGTCGGCAAGCCGAACGAACTGGCCCATGCCGCAGCACGTCGCGTCAGCGAAGGCGGTCCCGTCACCTTCAACCCGCTGGTTCTATACGGCGGTGTCGGCCTTGGTAAAACGCACCTCATGCATGCCATCGCCTGGGAACTACGGACCCGTCAGCCCGAGCTGAACGTGCTATACCTATCGGCCGAACAGTTCATGTACCGCTTTGTCCAGGCCCTGCGCGAACGCAAGATGATGGATTTCAAACACATGTTCCGCTCGGTCGACGTTCTGATGGTCGATGACGTGCAGTTCATCGCCGGCAAGGACAGCACGCAGGAAGAATTCTTCCATACCTTCAACGCGCTGGTCGACCAGAACAAGCAGATCATCATTTCGGCCGACCGTGCCCCGGGTGAAATCAAGGATCTCGAAGACCGCGTCCAGTCGCGCCTGCAATGCGGCCTCGTCGTCGATCTGCATCCAACCGATTACGAGCTGCGCCTCGGCATCCTCCAGTCGAAACTCGACAATTACAAAAAGACCTACCCCGGACTGGAAGTTACCGATGGTGTGCTGGAATTCCTTGCCCATCGCATCTCGACCAACGTGCGTGTGCTCGAAGGCGCGCTGACCCGCCTCTTTGCCTTCGCTTCGCTCGTTGGCCGCGAGATCGATATGGAGCTGACGCAGGACTGTCTCGCCGATGTTTTGCGCGCCTCGGAACGCAAGATCACCGTCGAGGAAATCCAGCGCAAGGTCTCGGAATATTACAACATCCGCCTGTCCGACATTATCGGCCCAAAACGCCTGCGCTCCTACGCACGCCCGCGCCAGGTGGCGATGTACCTCTGCAAGCAGCTGACCAGCCGCTCACTGCCGGAGATCGGCCGCCGTTTTGGCGGTCGCGACCACACCACCGTCATGCATGGCGTGCGTCGCATCGAAGAGCTCAAGGCGTCCGACGGTCAGATCGCCGAAGACGTTGAAATGCTGCGCCGCGCGCTCGAGGCTTGATTTGCAGGCCCCGGCCCGCGCCGGGGCATATGCACAAGACCATAAACACGCGTCCGGGCGGGCAAATTCGCGGTAACGCCGCAGAATGTTTGCGATTTGGCCATACTCGCCGCAATCGCATCGCTGCCCCCCTTGACGCCCTTTCCTTTAAAACAGACAAACTCAGGAAAGGCCTTGTGCCGGGGGGCCAAACCGCTAACTTGCCCTTCCCGGCCTTTGCAGAGGATCGAAGGACATGAAATTCAGCATCGAACGTGGCACATTGCTCAAGGCCGTGTCTCAGGCGCAATCGGTTGTCGAGCGCCGTAACACCATTCCGATTCTCGCCAACGTGCTGATCGAAGCCGAGGGTGACTCTGTCTATTTCCGCGCCACCGACCTCGATATCGAAGTGGTGGACAAGGCCGTTGCACAGGTCGAACGCGCCGGGGCGACCACCGTGGCCGCGACGACCCTGCATGAAATCGTGCGCAAGCTGCCCGACGGCGCCCTTGTCAGCCTGAATGCCGATACCGCCGCAGGCCGTCTGACGGTCGAAGCGGGCCGGTCGAACTTTTCGCTGGCCACCTTGCCGAAAGAAGATTTCCCGGTCATGGCGACCTCGGAATACGAGTCGAACTTTTCCGCCAAGGCCGAGGTGCTGCGCCGCCTGTTCGACAAGTCGAAATTCGCCATTTCGACCGAAGAGACCCGTTACTACCTGAACGGTGTCTACATGCATGTGGCCGATGGCGAAGACGGAAAGGCGCTGCGCTGCGTCGCGACCGATGGCCACCGCCTTGCCCGTATCGACGCCCCGCTTCCCGCAGGCGCCGAACAGATGCCCGGCGTAATTGTTCCCCGCAAAACCGTGGGCGAGCTGCGCAAGCTGCTCGACGAGGACGACATGGAAATCGCAGTCTCGGTTTCGGAAACCAAGGTCCGGTTTGCGACACCCGACATCACGCTGACCTCCAAGGTCATCGACGGAACATTCCCTGATTACACGCGCGTCATCCCGCAGGGAAACACCCGTCGGCTCGAAGTCGACGCGGCTGATTTTGCCAAGGCCGTCGACCGCGTCGCCACCGTGTCCTCTGAACGCTCCCGCGCGGTAAAGCTGCAGCTGGAAGAAGACCGTCTGATCCTGTCGGTGAACGCCCCCGACAGCGGCGCCGCCGAGGAAGAGCTTGCCGTCGCCTATTCCGACGAACGGCTCGAGATCGGCTTCAACGCGAAATACCTGCTGGAAATCGCGAGCCAGGTCGACCGTGAGAACGCCGTTTTCATGTTCAACTCGGCAGGTGATCCGACGCTGATGCGCGAAGGAACCGATCAGAGCGCGGTCTACGTCGTCATGCCGATGCGCGTCTAAAACTTTTGCCTCCGGCGGGGATATTTTAAGACCCAAAGAAGGGGGACGGATGGCGCCCGAAAAGCCACTGGCAGTAACCTCCCTGACCCTGTCGCACTTCCGGTCCCACAAGATCGCCAGGATCCGCGTCGATGAACGCCCGGTCGCGATTTTCGGGGCAAACGGGGCCGGGAAAACGAATATCCTTGAGGCATTGTCGATGCTTTCCCCTGGTCGTGGGCTGCGCCGCGCCAGCGCAAGCGATATGGCCCGGCGTCCCGATCCAATCGGATGGCAGTTGACGGCCGATGTGCTCTCCGGCGGCACCGCCCACGAGATCAGGACATGGTCGGAAAACGGGGCTGCGCGGCAGGTCAGAATAGACGACAAACAGGCAAGCCAGGTCGCCCTTGGCCAGATAGTCCGGGTCCTGTGGCTTATCCCGTCCATGGATCGTCTGTGGATCGAAGGCGCGGAAGGTCGCAGGCGGTTTCTCGACCGGGCCGTGCTGAGCTTTGATCCCGGCCACGCCCAGATCGTTCTTGACTACGAAAAGGCCATGCGGGAACGCAACCGGCTGCTCAAGGACATGGTCCGCGATCCCCATTGGTACATGGCCCTTGAACGGCAGATGGCCGAGGCGGGCGCACTCATCCATCGCAACCGCCTTGACACCCTTTTGAAACTCGAAGCCGCGCAACAGGATGGCACCACGCGTTTTCCGGCTGCGGCGCTCGACCTCACCCAATCCGAAGGCAGCATGCCCAAAAGCGCCACGGATCTTGCCGAGGCCATCGCCGAAAGCCGGTTCCGTGACATGGCCGCCGGCCGGACACTGGTCGGACCTCACAGAACCGATCTTCACGCCGTCTATGCCGAAAAAGGGATCGAGGCAAAGGACTGCTCGACCGGCGAACAAAAGGCGCTGCTGGTGTCGCTCATCCTCGCCAACGGGCGCGCCCTGTCGCGACAGATCGGCGCGCCGCCCATCCTGCTTCTCGACGAAATCGCCGCCCATCTCGATGCCGATCGCCGCGCCGCACTCTACGATGAGATATGCGCGCTGCGGACCCAGGCTTGGATGACCGGCACCGGCGCTGAACTCTTCGCCGAACTCGGATCGCGGGCGCAACACCTGCATGTCTCGGAAACCACCGGCGTCTCGCTGCAGGACCCAGCCTAAAGCGCTCGTTTGGTCTTTCTTTGGGTCAGAAAATATCCCGGGGGAGATGCCCGGAACGGGCATCGGGGGCAGAGCCCCCATCACGCGACGACCGCACCTGAATCGACTCTCTGGAAGGGCGCGCAGTGACGTCATGAGATACACCAAATATTGTGGTCAGCCCGTGACAATCCCCCCAGAACCCGGTATAAAATCGCAAAATGACAAAAGGATTTTCGGATGTCCGAGACCGACCGCGCACCGGAAGAATATGGCGCTGATTCCATCAAGGTTCTCAAAGGCTTAGAAGCTGTCCGCAAACGGCCCGGCATGTATATCGGCGACACGGACGATGGCTCGGGTCTGCACCACATGGTGTACGAAGTCGTCGACAACGGCATCGACGAGGCACTGGCCGGACATGCGGACGCGGTGACCGTCACAATCCATGCGGATTCCAGCGTTTCAGTAATGGATAACGGACGCGGAATCCCCGTCGGCATCCACGAGGAAGAAGGCGTTTCCGCCGCCGAGGTCATCATGACCCAGCTGCATGCGGGCGGCAAATTCGACCAGAACTCCTACAAGGTGTCCGGCGGTCTGCACGGGGTGGGTGTCTCGGTCGTGAACGCGCTTTCCGACTGGCTGGAACTGCGCATCTGGCGCGACGGGAAGGAGCACGTGGCCCGGTTCGAACGCGGTGACACGGTCAAGCATCTCGAGGTCGTCGGCGACGCAGAGGGCATGACCGGGACCGAGGTTCGCTTCCTCGCCTCGACCGACACCTTCTCGAACCTCGAATATTCCTTCGAGACGCTGGAAAAACGCCTGCGCGAACTTGCCTTCCTCAACTCGGGCGTCCGCATCATCCTGGTCGACGAGCGTCCCGTGGAACCGCTCCGCTCGGAGCTCTTCTACGAAGGCGGCGTGCGGGAATTCGTCAAATATCTCGACCGGTCGAAATCCACCGTGATGAGCGAGCCGATCTTTATCACCGGCGAAAAAGACGACATCGGCGTCGAAGTCGCGATGTGGTGGAACGACAGCTACCACGAGACGGTCCTGCCTTTTACCAACAACATCCCGCAGCGCGATGGCGGCACCCATATGGCCGGTTTCCGCGGCGCCCTGACCCGCACGATCAACGCCTATGCGCAGTCCAGCGGCATTGCGAAAAAGGAAAAGGTCTCCTTTACCGGCGATGACGCGCGCGAGGGTCTGACCTGCGTGCTTTCGGTCAAGGTGCCCGACCCGAAATTCTCCTCACAGACCAAGGACAAGCTGGTCTCCTCCGAGGTCCGTCCCGCCGTCGAAGGTCTGGTCAACGAAAAGCTTTCCGAGTGGTTCGAGGAAAATCCGAACGAGGCAAAGATCATCGTCGGCAAGATCATCGAGGCCGCGCTGGCCCGCGAAGCTGCCCGCAAGGCGCGCGAGTTGACCCGGCGCAAGACTGCGATGGACGTGAACTTCCTTGCCGGCAAGCTCAAGGACTGTTCGGAAAAAGACCCGGCCAAGACCGAAATCTTCCTTGTCGAGGGTGACAGCGCCGGCGGCTCGGCGCAGACCGGACGTGACCGGGGCACGCAGGCGATCCTGCCGCTCAAGGGTAAGATCCTCAATGTGGAACGGGCCCGGTTCGACCGGATGCTCGGCAGCCAGGAAATCGGCAACCTCGTCATGGCGCTTGGCACCGGGATCGGGCGCGATGAATTCAACATCGACAAGCTGCGCTACCACAAGATCGTCATCATGACCGACGCCGACGTGGATGGCGCACACATCCGGACGCTGCTGCTCACTTTCTTCTACCGGCAGATGCCGGAACTCATCGAAGGCGGCTATCTCTATATCGCGCAGCCGCCGCTCTACAAGGTGAGCCGTGGCAAGTCCGAGGTCTACCTCAAGGATCAGGCCGCGATGGACGACTACCTGATCCAGCAGGGCGTCGAGAACGCGGTTCTGCGGCTCGGCTCGGGCGAGGAAATCACAGGGCAGGATCTGGTCCGCGTCATCGACGAGGCACGCCAGCTCCGCCGGGTCCTCGAAGCCTTCCCGACCCATTACCCCCGTCACATCCTTGAACAGGCGGCCATTGCCGGGGCATTTGTGCCCGGCGCCGTGGACGCCGACCTTCAGGCCGTCGCCGACAAGGTGGCAAAACGGCTCGACGTGATCGCCGCCGAATACGAACGCGGCTGGCAGGGGCGTATCACGCAGGACCACGGCATCCGTCTGGCCCGCATCCTGCGCGGTGTTGAAGAGGTCCGCACGCTCGATGGTCCGATGCTGCGCTCTGGCGAGGCGCGCAAGACCGGCAGCTTTACCCAAAGCCTGCAAGACATCTATGGCGCCCCGGCCACGCTGGAACGCCGCGACCGTAACCAGGTGATCTACGGCCCGCTTGGCCTTTTGCAGGCCATTCTCGACGAAGGTGCCAAGGGTCTGTCGCTGCAACGCTACAAGGGTCTTGGCGAAATGAACCCGGACCAGCTCTGGGAAACCACGCTCGACCCGGACGCCCGCACCCTGCTGCAGGTCAAGGTGGATGACATGGTCGAGGCCGACGATCTCTTTACCAAGCTCATGGGCGATGTCGTCGAACCCCGCCGAGAGTTCATCCAGCAGAACGCGCTGAACGTCGAAAACCTCGATTTCTGAACGGCTGTAGGATCGCGCATAACATTGCGCGGTCCCCATAAGTTTGCGCATTTCGCCCAATAGTCTGCGCGGTCGGAAAAAACGGGATCCCGACGGTATCCCGATATTTTCCACCGATTTCCCCCGCTTTTTTCGTTGCATGGGCGAAATCCAAAACCGCATACTCCCCGAAAAGGCGGCAGGAAAAACCTGCGCGACTCCAGCACTCTCCGACAAGCCAGCGGCCAGTAACGCCGTGCGATACGGCCATTGCACGAGGCTGGTCGCCGCTGCGTGACCCTTTGAAACGGACCCGGCGCCAATGAACCCGCAGGTCGCTTGCTTTCCTCCGGGCAACCAAGGTGTGTCCGTGGGCCGCTTGTCGGGCGCAAGACTTCCTACAATGCATCAGAACGCCGAACTGTTTTGTTGGGACATCCCCAATGATCGACTCAGCGATTACGGCGGATAAGTCATTGGCGATCATGCGGGTAAGTCAACAGCAGCCCGGAAAATGCTTTTCGTTGGTAGTCAGTAGCGGGGTAGGCAAACGGATCGCTCGAGCGCGGAAACTAATCATCCGCAGCAAAGCCAGCGGCGGCAACCAGGTCGACGACCTTCCATCCTTGTGCCTTTGCGGCGTCAACAACCTGCTCTGCCGTTGATTTTCGCATCGCAAGCCCGAGCAGTTCTCTTGCCCGAGTCACGCCGACAAATACATTGGTGGCGGCGGTTAATGCCGCCCCGGTGAACTTCTCATCTACGATCCCGAACGCGTGCGGCAGAACCGTGGTCAAGTCCATGCAATTCTGGTCTTTGCTTGACCCTTCCCAGACCTCGCTCTCGACGACAAGGATACCATCTACGCTCTTTCCTTTGACCGAATGAATCGAGCCGAGGTTCAACCTCACTTCACCCTGCTGAAAATGCTTTGTCGAACTGTATTCGGGGACCGCGAGGTTGGGCTTCACCGCCTCGATGAACGAGGAATAGTCGGAAACGGTCTCCTCGGCGCCTGAGGGCAAAGGAGCGAACAGAGGCAAAAGTGCATCTACGAATTCGTCCCACGCTTCCTGATCCCATGCCGCATCGCCTAAAGGATATGGTCGTAAACGATCCGCTTGACGTGGCGCGGTAGGCTGGGATTTCGTTCGGAAAGTGTGATCCAGAGATTGTGGGCACCCACCGCCCGTCAGTTTGGAGCATTCCAGGTGTGAGCCCGGGCAAGCCCGGCAAGCCCCGTCGTAAGAGTCTCGGCGACATCACGCGGGGGCAGTCCTGCTGCGTGCTGCAAGGCGGCTCTTTGCATTTGACGGCAGAACCGATTGGCATCCTTCCGCGATCCATTCTCGCTTCGATATGCAGGATAATAGTCGCCGAGACTGATGGGCCGCCATTCACCCTTCGTTTTTCCATGAGTGGAATGGCGCGAGGCGACGGCCCAAATTTCCCGTTCCGCGCTGTCGTCGCCCCAATGCGCTTGCGCGTCGTCGGCGAACGCACCAAGAACATCACCGATTGTGTTCTCATCGAAAAGGATCAGGACACGTGTCGATCGGCGATGGGCTACGCCTGTTATTGTCTGGGAAGATCGGACGGTTAAACGGCTGGCGAAATTGGCTATTTCATTTCCAAATCGGCGGCTGTCATTAAGAGGGAGCGAGCCCTTGCCGGGCGACCAGTATTCGGGTGCCACTCCGTCATCTTCATAGAGCGTCTGGTTGCTGTCGCCCAGACGCTGAAACGCACAGTCATCGTGTTTGAACAGACCCTCAAGCAACCGAAGCTGGTCCCCATTGGTGTCTTGTGCCTCATCAAGTATGACAAGCGGAAAGCGGGCTCGAATACGTTCGGCGAGCCCGGGTGTGCTTTCAAGTGCTCGTTGCGCGAGCACCGTCATGTCGGCGTAACGGTAGAGCCCAGATTTGACCATCCCTGCCTTGAGCTTGGCGAGTGCCCTGCCGCAGTTGGTTTTGGGGCGGTGCTGACCCTTGCGATGCTTCACGGCGAGGCTTTCGGGCTCGCCGGCCCAGTCCGCAGAGTCGACATCAAGTGTAAGTTCCGAAACCCACCGCTCGACTGTCATCTGAGCGCGGCCGGCGTGGGCCTTCAGTGCCCAGAAATAGGGGTAGAGTCGCAGTGCTTCGGCAGCAAAAACATCATCGTCGATCTGGCGTATGGTCCAGCCAAGCCCGCGAAGATAGAGCAAGGCGAGACACTGGTTTATGAACCCCGTCACCGTCCCGGTGAAGTGCGGCTAGGCCATCAAACTCGCCGCAGTCGGATGATTGGAGATTTGGCTTTCCACTTCGGATCGCGCGGCATTGGTATGTGAGATGACGCAAACACCGCTGCGCAGCTCATTCGAGCTACGCGACAATTGAGCGAGCTTGGCAGTGAGCAAAGTCGTCTTGCCGTTACCAGGCGCCGCTTGGACATCGCACGCATTGGTGTTCTCAAGGAACGCCTTCTGGTTGGGATCGGTGAAATCGCAGCCGCCGATCTCGGCACCGAGTTCGGCGAGGAGTTCAGGGGTGGCGCGCAATATCTCGAACATGATTAAGCCGGGTCCGTGGCGACACTACTTGGTATCTCCTCGGTGTCGGTTTCCTCCTCATCTGGCTCATCATTGCCATTCGTCGCGAATTCAGGCGCGCCGGGAACATATGCTCCTGTGACGTAGTCGATCGCGTTCACAAGATAGGACGGTAGCAATGTGCGCATCACTTCGGGCGTCTCACTACGAGCACGCAGGATTGCGGCGAGTTGCTCTGCGACCTCGGCCTTTGATGCCTTTTTATTGAAAACGGGTTGATAGATCAGCGCTGCGATCTCGACTGCGGTTTTTCCTTCCTCTAACCAGTCAGCGTAGGCCTTCTTTGCTCGTTCGCCGATCTTCCTCAGCCGGACCGGATTGCGACTTGTGGTTTGAGCCAGCTGGACCGCTTGGTGAACATCGGCGGCGAGGCCGGGCTGAAGTGCGAGGTCAAATTCGAGCGTCCAGTTGCCGGCTATGAACGCTTCGACCGGATCGCCGGTGTCGCGCCGCAGAGTTTTTATTCGCTTGTCGATCTCGCTGGCCCCAAGTTCATCTTCCGTTTTACGCTCGCCGACCAGCCATTTCGCCTCCTTGGGAGGAATGTCGCGATCGGGGATTGGCGCAACCGGTATTGGGATAGCATCACCGTCCTTGCGTTGAAGAATGCGACTGTAGCGGAACAACCCTCGATGCCCAACATTGACGATAGAGACGCCGTGGCTGCGAAGCGGCCTTCCGACCTTTTCCGCGATTGCCGGCAACAGAAGGTTCTCCCCGTCGCCTTCCACGACGATCAGCGCTCGGGCGAAGAATAGATTGGCTTTGGTCGCATCAAGAAAACGGCGCAGAAAGTCATAGTCGTCAGCATCAAGCCGGGTGTGCTCTTTGCCGAGCGGGAACGTCCGATGTTCAACTACCATCGTCATCGCCTCGAGCGCGGCTCCAGCTGCGAGCTGCGGACTATGTGTCGTGAGCAGAACCTGGACTTGCTGTGGTGCATCGTCGGACGTGGCTTCAGTGGCACGTCCAGAGAGGACGTCCATGAACAAAGTCTGATGCTATGGGTGGAGGTGCGCCTCTGGTTCCTCGATCAGGAGGAGCGGAACCTGTTCAGGATGTGATTGAAGCAGGAGCAGTTCAGCCGCCATGAACAGCAAGTTATTGTAGCCAAGGCCTCGCGGCACTCGCTCGCCGCCATTCTTTGGGCTAAGATAGAGTTCGAGCCGCTCGAGCACTTGGTCGAACGATCCTTTTGCGCCCAGATCGAGCGTCGCCACGAGCGGATCATCGGCGAACGGCAGTTTTTCGAGGAAGTCGGCATTGACTTGAGACTGGATGCTGCCGATTGCGGCATTGCCAACGACTGCCTTGTCGGCAGCGTTGAGCGTATCGAACAATGTCGCTGGTCCACCTGTGTCGACCGGCGATTGGTCTGAAGCCGGAACGCTTCCGGACGCCGAGGGCTTTCCTCATGTGAGTACCTTTAGGGACGAACCACCCTACATAGCGCGTGTTTCCCCTGAGCGGCTCTTGGCTTTAGACAGCTATACCGCATGGGGTGTAGATTAGCGTGCGGATAAGATCAGGATGGAGTTTCGTAAGAACGGACTGCACCTGCCGTAACTGGCTTTGGCGAGTGCATACTCAGGTCCAGCGCATTTTGTCACTCAGGGCAGACTGGGGCGGCAAGCGCCACCTGCCACTTGAAGATCGCAGACAAAATTATCTGGATAACCAATATCCTGGCAGGACACGTCTATCGCAGGATTATCCAGGTCCGCGCCTGGTCCGCATTCTGATTGGCATGAGACGGAGAGCGGTGAGTCATCTGGCGCGACGCGACAGACCGGCCCGAACGTAGGCTGGTCATCTATGTCCAGCAATTCGCCTTCGGTCCAGCACGCGAATACTTCAGGCTCATTGCAGACGCCGGGAACGCAGAGCGCGGTGCCGGACGGGTGATTGTTGGCGCAATAGGCGGATTCATCGTTGAACAGCACCTGGCAATCGGCCTGGCATACCCAAGAGGGTGGCTCTTCCGGCTGACAGGTGCCGGTCCCCATACCATTCTGTGTTTCGTCGCCGAAGCAGGTTAAATCTGCGCCACACTCATCATCGGATGTGCATGAGCACCCAACATGGCGATCACCGAAGTTGCCGCAGGTGCGGCACAATCCAAATGAACCCTGAGATACGCAAGTCCGTTCGATATTGCCGTCATCGGGGCAAAACTCGTTGATCGAGTGATCGCCGTCTGGGTGCGCACTTTCAGAGCCAAGTGATCCGAAGGTAACCTGGCAGACGCAATCCTCGCTTCCGGCCACGCAATCATCGGGTGGTTGTGGTTCGCCATCCGGAGGGTCGAGCGGAGGCGCATCGCAGGTCTTGCGGATTTCGGCGGTGGGACAGATGCCATCACTGGCCGGGATGGACGCACCTTGGCATTGCCCCGCGCCCGCATCGACGATGTTCACGAAGAACCCGGTCAGCGCAAAATTGTCGTCTTCGAGAATGCCGCCCGCGGCGACAGTTCCGTTTCCTTCCAGGTGCTCATGGCAGATATCAACGCCGTGCCACAATCGGTATTGTCCTTCGGGTGCGCAATCCGGGTCGTTGCTAAGTGTCAGGCGCTGGACGCCGGTCGCATTGAAGCTGCCGGTACTGTCAAACTCGATCTCATTATCGAGGATGGCTCCAGCCAAATCATGCGCGGCTGAAAATTGCGCAGTCGGATCGAAGGGCGGATCTGTGCCGTCGGTCAAATAGAAGCCAATGCTATGCGCCTTTTCTGTGCCTGCGCTGTTGGCGCGATTGGCAACAGTGAAAGGTACGTCAAAACTGTCGCCTGGGCAGAGACGAAGCGCTCGCGGTTCCGGCCCGGCGACATCGTAGAACCTTCCTTCGCAGGTCGGGTCGAGCGGACCGAAGGCTGCACATTCGAGAATGTCCGGGTTAAAGGCGCGCCGCGTGCCATTGAGCCCGAAATTAACAAGTCGCTGATTGCCTGCGTTGGGATTGATGATCCCCGCCTGTTCAAGAAATATGTAGCGATCACGGTATAATTGAGGCAGTTCGCGAAGAAGATATTGCGAAATGGCGATAAGGTTAGTCTCGTCGCCATTCCCTGCATATTGCTGTCGCGCGCCCTGCTGATCATCCGGCAATACGATATGCCCGCCATCTGCGCCGCGTACGCGAGGTGTGTCGTTGCATATCGGCTGCATCATCGAAAGGCGATTAGATTCATGGTCCAGACCAATCGTATGCCCGAATTCGTGGATCAGAACCGCTTGGGCTGTGCAGCCGGTGAATTGTGACGTTGGGGGTGACGGATTGCCCCCGATATCATTGGCGATGGCTACATCGGATTCCACGATACGCCGACAGCCCGCACAGTTATGGGTTGTAAACTCTCGCCCGGCAGCACCGTCGATTGCATTTCGAGTGGTGAAAAGGACTTCGCTCTTGCCGTCGCCTTCTGTCATGACATTATCGTTTTCCGTCCCGGGATCGGTGGTGAAAAGCAGGCGGAGTCCGCCGGTGCGGTTCCAGGCGTCGATAGCCTGGTTGATGGCGGTCATCCGTCCGCTGCCACCTGGAACGTTGCCGGAATCGAGCTGCCATTCTACCGGCAGGTCACTATCTTCCCAGCGAACCTGGTTCCCGACCCAGTTCTCTTGAACGGTGAAGGCCAGCGCCGGCGATGCGATCAAGAGGCTGGCGGCAAGCGTAAAGGCCCGGAACATTACTCCATCCCTCGTATTCTTGCCGGGACCAGTGGATAGGCCGTGAATGGACCGGTAAGAACCGGATCGGGGCAATCAACCTCGTCGATCTCCATGCCGAATTCTTCGGGCGACAGCGCATTACCTGGCGGCGGATTTCCGGTAAGCTGAGGACTCCGGAACAAAAACTCCGGCTCGCTTACAGGTTCGACGCTGCGTCCACCTTCTGTATTGGTGACAGCGAAGCCATGCTGATCCACCAGGACTTCTGTGCCGTTCAAATCCACAATTCTAAGCACATCGTCGAGGGAGACCGCTTCGTGAACCCACCCATGATTGGGAAGCAGGAATAAATAGCGCGCGCCCTCCGTCAGGACGGGCATTTCCGATGTATCGACGAAGCGCCCATCGGGGAGAAACCCACGCCTCAGGCGGATTTCGACGGGTCCGCCCACAACCGCGCCGGAGCCAGCCACTACCCCTACATCCTCGATACGTGAGACTTCGCGCGGGCCTTCTTCGGGAGCCTCATCAAAGGTATAGCTCTGAGACACCACGGTCCCGGTAATGACAGCGCTTGTACGGCGCAACGTGTCGCAGAATGTCTCTTCTGTGCCGTCCTCTGGCCAATTAGCGTCTGGTGGCCACACCTCGACGGCGCGCGCGGAAATATTCTCCACATCAAGCGATGTCAGGCGCTGGTGGCCATGGTGTTCGCCCGGCGCGGCCGAGGTGTAAACGGCGGTCACGACAAGCGGCTGAAGCCCAGCCGCACTGAGCATTCCGTCGATGAAGCCGGAAGGATACCCATAGGAAAAGGCTTGCGCTTTCAAAGTTCGGCAATCGACCGAAATAGCATCTCCGGATGGCAATTCGATAGGCTCGAGCGCAACCACATCGCCCGCCTGTAACTGTCCTGGCGGATTTGCAAGACGCAGATCAAAATCCAAGGTGGTTGCCGCGCTGTGTGGATTGTAGAGATTGATCGCCGTCGAGTAATGCCCTTGGGGAAGCGGGCCGACGCGCTGCATACCGATTTGGCCACACACTACTTTGGCCTCGTGCAGGTAGCGATAGACCGGCTGCGAGGGCTTCCGTTCCTGGGCGGTGGCATATCCGCCTGCCGCGGTAACTGCGGCAATTACAAGGAGAAGGGGATACTGAGCCATGCCCGTCAACCCGGCTGGGCGCGCAGGCAATGGCCGCGGCGAGTGTTATTGGTTTCAAGGCTTTCATCCACTTCGCTGTTCACGTCAGCGATCACATCGAAGGGGCATGTATTGTTGCGCCCATCGCCGCGCCCGCTACCGAAACATTGTGCGGGAATTTCTACGCTGATGGGCTGTCGTTCGCCGGGTTCAAGTGTCGGAACGGGCACTTGCGTTTGGCCGAACGCTCCGAAGTCGAACTGCGCGACCGAGGCACTCGCGGCAGAGTTACCTTTGTTGACGATCTCGGCCACCGCGCTCGGTGGGCCACCGTCGGGCGACACTGGGCCGCAATACCCGGTTCCAGGAGCGCCCAGTGGATCGGCCTCAAGTTCCGGCGATTCAGGCAGAAGATCAGGGGTGTGACCGGGTCCCGACGGTGCCATTGCCGGAGGGATCTGCTCAACGTCGATACTGGCGACAGGGCCGAGCCATGTCTTGCAGCAACCATCCTTCATCAACGGCGCCGCCGTATAGACAGCCTGGACTCCAAGGTGACCTGTAGATGCGATCACCGCGAAGCCATCGATATAATCGTCAGGCAACCCAAACGGAAAACCCAATGCCTCGATATCCATACAGTCAAGCGCAACCGCTTCGCCCGGCTCAAGTTCCAGTGTTGTAATTTCGACGTTTTCGCCAGGCGCCGGGGGCACTGGAGGATGGGTCAAGGCTACGGAAATATCTAAACTTTGTCGGACATCTTCCGTGTTCAGGATGTTTACGACGCTGGCATATACGCCCTGGACGAATTGCAGGTTCTTCGGATCGGGCTGGGTGCCGCAGACAACCTTGGCCGCATACTGGTTTTTCCGCTCAGAAGCCTCCTGCGCCGTTAGGGATTGCGTCAGTATCGGTATCAAAAGCCCGATCACGCATGCGCGTAAGATGCAATTCATTGCGACCTCCGGTCTGCAGTAGCCCGGATAAGTAAAAATCGGAAAAAGTACGCAATCTTAGAGGCCCGATTGAATCGGGAAATCCATGCTACTACACTTAACAACTTTAACAAGAATCCGACGATTCGGCCATCGGCATTATGACAACCTGATTACGGTCGAGAGTTTATTCCAGTCTGTTGCGCAATAGTTCCTGTCTGTGAAACTTGTCTCGAAGAAAAATCCGAAAGCTACGGCGACCTTCTGATTACCCAATGTGATTGGTTTCTGTTTACTGTGAAGCGCAAGTTCAATCGGTACTTGGTATCGGTTCTCATGTGTAGGTGCGCAGGATCAAGAAGACCATTTGGGCGCGGTCGATATACCTCTCAGGGGAATGATTTGCCAGCTTTGGAGGTTACGACAATAGCCTTAACGATAGTTCCAATTTCAAAGTCGGCCTATTGCCGCAAGAAAAAAACAAAGCGAGCGCGACCATGCTTGTACTCGATTTGCTTTGGCCGCCAAAACGGGATCAAGATCAAACCGGTTTTGGTGTCATCGACCCAAGTGTCATATTGCCAAGCCTGAGCAGTCCAACTGCATTCCTTCGCGCCACGTTTTATCACATTGAGGCGGCATTCTTGTGAAAGGCCAAACGCGAAGCAGTTAAGGGCTTCTTCCTCGGTTTGAAAGTGTTCGTGCCAACCGTCGAAGCTGACCTGAAATTCGCTGCCAAAAACATGAAACGATAGGTCAAAGCTCTCGGCGTTTTTGCAGCAAACGATGATGTGATCATCGTCGAATTCGATATCGAATCTACTGTAGCCATCGAGCTTTGTGAGGATTGCTTGGTGCAACTTTATTATTGGAAGACTCTGCCTGCCCTAACCTAAAAAACGGATCGAAATATCTACTAAATCAGCGACGCTCGCTTCTTAGCGGATTTTCGATTAGGCTGCAGTATCGTTCACTCTGGGCTCTTTACGTTCGTTCGCCGCGGGTAGCCGGAAAGGCGGCTCTGGGCGAAATTCTCGCTGTGCTGAACCACGGACGGACCCCCGGAGTAAATGGGTTTAATGCTGGCGAGTCGGAAAAAATATATTAGACTGATGTCAGTTCCCGGGGTCCTATGGTCAGGCTGTGGGAGCGACGCAATACTTTGCGCTATTTGCGAAATATTATGAGCAAATTGAGCGAAAAGTATTGGGCGCTTTTATCGCGAATTTCAATATGAAATCAATGGTGCAAGCGAACCGTTGCGCACGGTACTACAACGGCTTCCGGGCTACCTGTAACTGCAGGCGGCCCGGCAGACCATCGCGTGCCGTCACCCCGTGCCGAGATTTTCAGAACGTTGGTTCAGGTTTCCGAATTGCCCGGACGAAAAGCAACGATTCGCGCCCTTCCCCCATCCTTACACCACGGCGAGCGCTTTAGCATCGCAGCACCAAATCGATGCAGCGACCTAACCCCTGCCTGTAAGTTCTTACTTGTAAACCGGAAATCCGGACGCTCGCCCATCTGACGTTTAAGGGCAGCCTGCCCTCGCGACCGCTTATAAAAAATCCGCGCCAATCTTTTCTTTGCGTGCAATATTGTTTCGGAGCGCCATTCCCTCGGCTCAGGCTGATTGAATTACAGGGATATTTTGCCCTGCCGCCCGGCCCATAGGGGCACTCGCCTAAGAGAATTGATACAGAAAATATTTCTAGGAGAGGACAATGACCAAGTTCAATTTGGATGTGACATTTGATGGTATAAACGACGTTGAACGACTGCCCGGCCAGTCCGTATTCGAAGGCGGCCCTTTCATGGGCTATTACAATGTTTTCGCGTCGGACCCGGATGAAATAGAAGGTACGGTCAGCTTTACCGGCAGCGGATGGCGGTTGAAGGCCCTCCGCCTTACCGGCGACAACAGCCAAACGGTGTTTACTGACCTTGATAACGGCGAAGACCGCCGCATCGATTTTCTCGAGCTCGGTTATAACAGCGATGTCGATCTGATCTCGACCCGCGCCAGATACATCTTTGGCTGGGATGGCGAAAAACACATCGTGAAATTGGGCAACCAGCAGGATGGCAGCACCGCTTCAATAAACCTCTACGCCACGCAGAACACGGTGGTCACCGGGAATGCCTACGTTCAAACAATAAATACGGGCGGTGAGGGCGACGGTGCCAAAGATAAAATCACAATTGGCGACGGCGGCGCAGGTTCGCTTTTCACAGGAAACGGGAATGACTCTGTATCAACAAAAGGCTGGGTCGAATTCGCCTCAACCGGATCCGGCAATGACAAGGTCAATATCGGCAGCGAAGGTGCCGGGGCCGTTCGCACAAAGGACGGCAAGGATACCGTCATCACCAAGGATGGCTGGGTCGAGCTTATTTCCACCGGCAACGACAATGACAAGGTCAAGCTGGGCGAAGGGTTTGCCAGCACCGTCAACCTGAGCGGCGGGAATGACAAACTGTTCATTGTCGACGCAAAGAACAGCGATTACGGCGTCACGGCATGGGGCGGCGACGGCACCGATCTGATCAATTTCGCGAAATTCTCGATGGGCGTGACTTATTCGTTGTGGGCGTCCGGCTGGCAGAATGTCGGCGCCTCAAACGGCGAAACGGAAAACATCGCAGGCTGGGTCCGAACGCATCGATTTGAAAACGTCGTCGGGTCGAAAAAAGCTGACAATCTCACCGGAAATGGCGAAGACAATGTCATCAAGGGTGGCAAAGGCAATGATACCCTTGCCGGGATGGGCGGTGACGACAAGATTATCGGCTCGGCAGGAAATGACACGTTCGTATTCGGCGCAAATAGTGGAATCGATCTGGTCAAAGGTTTTCAGCAGGGCAGCGATACGCTGCGCATCGAGGACCATAGCGGCAATTTCCATTCTCTCGACATCTCAAAGGACGGCAAAGACCTTGTGATCGAGCATGACGGCGGCAGCATTATTCTGGCGGGTGACGGGGGTTTGAAACTGACAGCGGATGATTTCGATTTCATCTGATCCGCTGTAATAACAATCTTGCATCGGGAGAATGCTGCCGGTGCAAGGCCGAATTAATCATCTGAAAACAGGCTTCAAAAGCCACCGTAGTGGTGTGACGCTATGCCCCTCACCCGGGTCTGACGCGCACACCCACAATCTTAGATGCTGTATTTTATCAGAAATTCGTGCTAAGGTTGCACATTACAAGCGCATATTTTTTAGCACTATTTTTGATCAAGCCCTTTTGAACAAGTGATTTTTTACCGTCATGACTCTTATTGCGCCCGCATACGTGGAAAAGAATCTGGTACGCCGGGACTGGGTCGATCTGCGTGATCAGGAATACATCCCCAATCTCTCCATTCTGCGTCAAGCCGTATCGCTGGACCCGCGTCTGCTTGTCAAAGACAGGGAGTCGGACATGAAAATTCCCGTTTTCGGCACTAGGAATCAGGGCGAAACCGGGCGCTGCGTTGGCTACGCGCTGGCAAATCTGATCGACATTCAGCTTGGTCTCCAATTCCTTCGCGGCGCTGAAAAGAGCAAAAAGAAAAGCGAACAGATCAGGAATATTGTCAGCGCTGACATGCTTTATTGCATGGCCTTCTTTCATGACACCTATCCCGAGCTCGATGACCGTCAATCACCACAAGGCGAAGGCGTACATACCCTGCGTTCCGTCATAAAAGGGTTCTATCATCACGGTGTCTGCCCCGACTGGCCGGAAAACTCGCAACCCTCTCACGAACATTTCTGGCAAAGCAGCTCTTATTGCGTCCCTTTCGTTGAGAAACCTTTCCGTTTCCCCTCGGTCGACCAGGCCAAGAAAGCCCGCGAAATCGGGTTGGGGGCCTATTTTCGCGTAGCGCCAATCCTCAATCATTTCCATGCCGCGTTGAATGATGCCGAGGCCATTCTTGTATCCGCCAATGTGCATCACGGATGGCTAAACGCTGGCCCGGAAAATGGCGGCGTTATCGAATGGCCGCCCAACAAGGGCGTAATTGGAACCCATGCCTTCACCCTTGTCGGATATGACGAGCTTGGCTTTCACGTTCTGAATTCATGGGGAAAGAACTGGGGCGGCTACAAAGGCATTTGCGGCGTCGCTCTCTGGAAATACGAAGACTGGGCAAGGCATATCGTCGATTCCTGGGTATTACGCCTTGGGGTGCGCGCGCCCACCGCATTCGACTTTTCAATCGGGGAAAAAGGCATCCGGGGCATGATCGGCAAGGTCCAGACCGGATCGACCCCCTGTTTCGAGTTGATGGGCCATTACTTACATCTCGACGATGGGATGCATGTCCGCACCGGGTCATACCCTTCGGATGAAAAAGGTTGGCCAAAGACGCGCCAATATCTTTCCGAATGCCTTGCCGGAAAAAAGCCTAAAGAAAAGAAATACGACGGCATCCTGATCTGGATCTCGGGAAGTCTCGAAGGGATAAAACCGTCATTCGCCGCCGCGGCACGTCGCAAGAACATTATAAAGGCGGCCCGGCTTTATCCCTATTCGGTTTTCTGGTGCAACAGTTTCGCCGAGAACTCGCTTGAGACGCTCACCGGACTGTTCGACATTTACAAGGATCAAGTCGGAGACGATAGCGAACAGCTCGATGCGCTGATTGAAAACCGGATACGCGGAATCGGACGCGCATTCTGGCGCGATTTCAAACTCAGCGCCTATCGCGCGGTCTGGGGAGAGCGCGAACATTCCTGCCATCACAAGACAGGTTCGCCGCCGCAGGGCTATATCAGCCAGTTTCTCGCCGACCTCATCCAGCTGCGAAAAGAGACGGGGTGTCAAATTCATCTCGTGGCCGAAGCCGCCGGCGTTCAGGTCGTCAATGAGATGCTCGCCCTTCTCGATACGCATGAGCAATTGGATGGGTCGGACCAAAAGCGGGTGAAAAGCATCCCCCCGCAAGAGATTTTCGACACCCTGCACCTGATCCACCCTTCCATCGACGTCGCAAAGGCGGAAAAGCGTTTATTGCCGCTGATTGCCGCCATGAACAAAGGCGTTTCCGGGCAAGAAAAAGCCGAACCGCCAGAAGAACCGGCAACTGTTTTCCCGCTGATCAAGACCAATAAAGCGCCCCGCGCGCGCATTTACATTCCCACCAAAGAACTCGAACAGCGCATCCATTTCGCCTATTACGGCAAATCCATTCAGCACTTAATTTCCCGGTCCTTTGCCCAGCGCCAACCGGGCCTCGCAGAATCAAAACCGTTCCTCGGCATGGCTGAGCTTGCCGACAAAGCCGATTTCCCGGCCCGGACTGCCCTGCACCTGCTGACCGGAATAAGGGCGCAAAAACATGCCTTTGACCGCGTTTCCCAGATCGCCCTGAACAACGACACGGTGATCGAATCCCACATTCTCGAAATCATCGGCAAATTCAGTGACCAAAAAAATTTTAAGTGAGGAGTTGGAAATGACCAAGATCAGCGTCGATCAATTGATGTCCAAAATGGCCGACCCGAATATGGATGAATCCGAACTGTCGCCATATTTCATTCCCGACCCGGACAATTCCGGCCCGTTCAATCCGGCCCTCAAACTCAACCCCGATACGGTGCAAATTCCCACCGGGCCAAATGCGCTTGAACGCTCTGCGCTCGTGATGAATTCAGCCAACTGGTTCGCACGACTGAGCCGGCGCAACAAGTTCCAGAAGATCATCGCAAGCGGCTATGACGGCCCGATTGTCATCTCCGAGGGCGACAGCTGGTTCCAGTACCCGGTCTTCCTCAAGGACGTGATCGATCACCTCTATGAGAACTACGCCATCCTGTCGCTTGGCGCGGCGGGCGACCTGCTCAAGAACATGGCGGACAAGCAGGAATACATCAAAGCCCTGCGCGACACCGGGGCCAGCATCCTGCTGCTGTCTGGCGGCGGCAATGACCTTGTCGCCGAAGGGGCGCTTGCCCTGCATCTCGAGGAATTCGACCCCGACCTGATGCCCGAGGATTACCTGCTACCGTCGTTCAACGCCCTGCTCGACGAGGCGCTTGGGCATTACGGACGCATGTTCACGCAGGTCCACCAGCAGTTCCCGCATGTCTCGATCCTGTGCCACGGCTACGACTACCCCGTGCCGAACAACGACCGATGGCTGGGCAAGCCGATGGAATCGCGTGGTATTCTTGACCGGAGCCTGCAAAAGAAGATCGCCGCGGTGATGATGGACAAGTTCAATCGCCGCCTGCGCCGCCTTGCGGCAACCCACCCCCATGTAACCTATATCAATTGCCGGAACGTCGTCGGCGATCATCGCTGGCATGACGGGCTGCATCCCACGGATGAGGGATATGGCGATGTGGCCGCCAAGTTCCGGCGCGAAATCAGCAAGCTGGCCAATACCCGCAAAGCGCCGCCGATGGTTATCGACGGGCCCTTCGGCTCGGCCCGCAGCCTGTCGCGCGCGCTGCAATCGCCCCCCGTGATCGCGGGCGGGCAACCCACCGGCATATCCCTGCACGTGGGGCTCAACACCGTCGATCCCGGCCATTACGCAGGCTGGGACGGCAGGCTTGCCGCCTGCGAGGCTGACGCGCTGGCGATGGAGAACCTTGCCACCGCCGAAGGCTTCAAACCCGAGCTTCTTCTGACCGCAGACGCCACCCGCCAGAATGTCATCGAGCAGGTCGAAAAGGCTGCCAGGGATCTCAAACCCGGCGACATGTTCCTGTTCACCGTCTCGGGACATGGCGGCCGCATCCCTGATTTCAATCAGGACGAAGACCATGACGGCGACCAGAAGATCGACGAGACGCTCTGCCTCTTCGACTTCCAGCTGGCCGATGATGAACTCTACATGCTCTGGACGAAATTCCGAGCGGGCGTGCGGATACTGATGGTGCCAGACACCTGCCATTCCGGGTCGATGGTCCGCTTTGGCCCGGTTTCTCCCGCCACCCTGTTCGGACGGTCGCTGGATCTGGCCGGTACACCCCGCGCCATGCCGCTTGATGTGGCCGATGCGGTCTTCCGGGCGAACGAAGGCGCCTATCGCGAGGCGTCGAAATCTTACGGTGCGTTCAAGGAAAGCGTGATGACTAACCCGCTGATCACGCCAATCAAGGCGTCGGTGCTCAACCTTGGGGCCTGCAAGGATGAACAATTCGCGATGGACGGCCCGCAGCATGGTGCCTTCACCGGCGCGCTACTATCCGTCTGGGACAATGGCCGTTTCTCGGGTAGCTATCACTCTTTCCGGCAGGAAATCGAAACCCGGATTGCCAGCGCCAGCCAGATCCCCCAGCTTTTCGACAGGCTGCATAAGGAGCCGAATTTCATCAACGATCGGCCTTTCACACTCCAGCCCAAAGGGACGTTTGCAACCGCAACGCCCTCGCTCGCAACGTCCACATCCACGCCTGTGGACATCGGCGAAGGCGATGAGAGTGACCAGATTTCGGACGAAGAGGTCGACGCGATCTTTGCCGCCAAATCGCGGGGCGCGGGTGTCCGCAGCACCTCGGCCGCGCTTAGCTGGGCCGATTACGGTGATTTCGACCGTTTTATCAAGTCACTGAATTTGCGTAATTTCTCGACGGATGAATTCCTGATCCTTGGCGGTGCCCATAACACGCCGGGCGGCAGCTGCGCAGGCAAGAACACCTATCCGCCCCGCGCGCTCTGGCCCAATATCGCGCGCACTGCGCAGGTGCTCGACCATCTGCGCGACCGGCTCGACAAGCCCATCGCGATCACCAACGCCTATCGCGCGCCTGCCTACAACGCCTGCATCGGCGGGGCCAAGGGCAGCAAGCACATGGAATTCAACGCGCTCGATTTCAAAGTCTCGGGCATGTCCCAGCCCGATGTCGCCATGGCCCTGCGCTGGCTGCGCGACAAGGAAGAGTTCTTCACCGGCGGGATCGGTCGGTACAACGGTTTCACCCATATTGACACACGCCCCGTCAGCACCACGTGGCCACCCGCTTTCCGCGATGCCGCCCTGCCCGGCTCCTCGCCCCTGATAGAGCGCGCGCCCACCAGCCTCAAGGAAAGGATCGAAAAACTGATCGCCACGGTGCTGGCCGAACCACGCGCCACCCGCAGCAAGAAAGGCGCGAAATCCGCCTTTGCCCAGGCAACCAGCCGGTCGGGCGAAGGTTTCGATCCAAGCTCGCAAGTTGAAATCCATCAGCAATCGCTTCAGGCGGCTGTAAATGCGTCCAGCGTGGTGTCCTTTGTAGAAAACCTCACCCCCGGCCAGAAGGAGGACGTGCTGCTCTCGACCCTGTTTGCCCAGCGCGCCGCGGATGCCAAGGCCGACCCGATCACCCAGCGCGCCGCATGGTACGCGGCCTATATGGAAATGCTTGGGGTGATGGGCTGGACCCGCGAATCCCAGCCTTTCGAGGCCAGCCAGAAGTTGAAAGGCAACGGCAGTTTCGATCAGGTCATCCTTGCCACGCTGGCGCAGGTCGCGACCGGCAATCAGTTCAAGATCGTAGAGACCGCGATCGAGGCGCTGCGCGGGCTGGCCTCGGGCGACGGCAAGATCCAACTCTTCGATTTCGAAACCTCAAGCACGACCGGGGGCAATTTCCAGATCGGCAGCGCCGAGGCGGCGGGCGATGTGATCTCATTGGCGCTGGGGGCGTTCAACTTCACCTTCAAGGACAAGAAGCAGAACATCCTCTTTGTTTCCTGGGGCAAGAACGAGCTCGACTACTGGCTGTCGGCCTCGCGCATGTCGCTAAGCCCGACGATCTATGCGGACGTCCGCGAAACAGTCAAAAGCAAGCTGGCAGACTCCCGGCAGCAGCTGATTGCCGACATCGACATCGGTTAACGCGCGCTCGGTAAGGCCTGCGGGTGTTAAGGATTTGTTGAGGGGATTTGGCGTGTCTGCGGCCCAAAGGCACCTTTTTGATGCACGGGGGGTGTACAGGGGGTGTACAGCAAGTGCACAGCGTTTTCGCCGGAAATGACCGGGGCCAGACGGCCCCGGTCGGATCATATCCTTACTGCCAGGATTTGATCAGCTCGTCATAGGAAACGGTCTTCGGTTCCTCGTCCTCGTTGTCGAGCTTCGCCTTGGGCGAGCCTTCCATCGAGAGCCATTCCTGAGGGTCCTTTTCCTCGTTCAGCTTCGGCCCGATATCGCCCTGAATGCCGGCGCGCTCGAGACGCTCCATCACCCGTTCCTGATCGGCGCAAAGCGCGTCGAGTGCTTCCTGCGGGGTTTTGGCACCCGACATTGCGTCACCGATGTTCTGCCACCAAAGCTGCGCCAGTTTCGGGTAGTCAGGCACGTTGGTGCCGGTCGGCGACCATGCCACCCGCGCGGGCGACCGGTAGAATTCGACCAGACCGCCGAGCTTGTCCGCACGCTCGGTAAAGCTTTCGTGCTGGATCGTCGACTCGCGGATAAAGGTCAGGCCCACATGGGATTTCTTGACGTCCACGGTCTTGGAGGTCACGAACTGCGCATAAAGCCATGCGGCCTTGGCGCGATCCACCGGGGTGGATTTCATCAGCGTCCAGGAGCCCACGTCCTGATAGCCGATCTTGGTGCCTTCTTCCCAGTAGACGCCATGCGGGCTGGGGGCCATGCGCCACTTGGGCGTGCCGTCCTCGTTCATGACCGGCAGACCTTCTTTCACGGTGTCTGCGGTAAAGGCGGTGTACCAGAACATCTGCTGTGCCACATTGCCTTGCGCCGGGATCGGGCCGGCCTCGGAGAAGGTCATGCCTGCGGCGGCGGGCGGCGTATATTTCTCAAGCCATTCAATGGCTTTGGTGACCGCGTAAACCGCTGCTGGGCCATTGGTCGCGCCGCCACGGGCCACGCAGGAACCCACCGGCTGCGAGTTTTCATTGACGCGGATGCCCCATTCGTCAACCGGCAGACCGTTGGGTTCGCCCTTGGAACCGGCACCGGCCATCGACAGCCACGCATCGGTGTAACGCCAGCCAAGCGAAGGGTCTTTCTTGCCGTAATCCATGTTGCCAAAGACTTCGCCTTCGACGCCCATATGGCTCAGGTCGCGACCGGTAAAGAATTCGGCAATATCTTCATAGGCCGACCAGTTAACCGGAACGCCAAGATCATAGCCGTAAGCTTCCTTGAAATCCGCCTGGTTCTTTTCGTCGTTGAACCAGTCGTAACGGAACCAGTAAAGGTTCGCGAATTGCTGGTCGGGAAGCTGATAGAGCTCTCCGTCCGGCGCAGTTGTAAAGGAAAGACCGATGAAATCGTCGAGGTCGAGACCGGGGTTGGTCACGTCCGCACCTTCGCCCGCCATCCAGTCGGTCAGAGAGCGCGCCTGCTGGTAACGCCAGTGGGTGCCGATCAGGTCGCTGTCGTTGATATAGGCGTCGTAGATATTCTCGCCCGACTGCATCTGCGTCTGCAGCTTTTCGACAACGTCGCCTTCGCCGATCAGGTCATGGGTGACCTGGATGCCGGTGATCGCCGTAAAGGCAGGTGCAAGAACCTGACTTTCGTATTCATGGGTCGTGATCGTTTCCGACACCACCTTGATGTCCATACCCGCCATCGGCGCCGCAGCATCGATGAACCATTGCATTTCGGCTTCCTGTTCCTCGCGGGTGAGGGCCGACATATCGCCGATCTCGGAATCGAGGAACTGTTGCGCCGCTTCCATATCGGCAAACGCCGGACCGGACATGAGCCCTAGGCCCAGCGCCAGCGCGGTTGATGATTTCAAACTCAGGTTCATTGGTATTTCCTCCCGTTATCGAACCAGTAGTTGTGAGGCTGTCAGACGCGCTTCGGGCTTCCGCCTCGTCCCCGGCGCGTATCTTGTCAGACCCAGCGGAACACCGCTGCGGCATAGATCAGGCAGACGATCATGGCGTAGGGCTGGTTGGTGCCGACCAGTCCGAGCCAAGCGATATTGATAAAGGCCGACCCCAGCAGCGTGATGAACAGCCGGTCGCCGCGCGTGGTTTCAATCCGCAAGATCCCCATGCGCGGCGTTTCGGGAAACTTGATCGCCAGCACCGTAAAGATGATCAGCAGCGAGGCGATGACCATGAAGAAGATCGCGGTGGGCCATGTCCATGCCATCCAGTCCATCAGTTTTCCTTCTCGTTGAAATAGTCGATGCAGCTGCACGCCAGATCGTCGAGTCCGGGCGCCTGGCAGTAGAGCTCGACATGTGCCAGCAGCCAGAGTGTGTCGCCCATCTCCACGGAAACACCGGAGTTCTGCCAGCACCAGCGGCCCTCGCCCGTTCGGGCCGAGTAGGCATCGCAGGATTTGCCAAGATAGAGCGGGGCCCCAGCAAACACGCCTTTGTCCGCCGAGATCACATAGCCATTACCGTTGCAGGTCTGATCGTAGTCCTGCGCAAAGGCAGGAGCGGCGAAGAGAGTCACAGCAAGAGCAGCGACACCCCGCATCACACCCTCCCCAGGGCAAAGCCCTTGGCGATGTAGTTGCGGACAAAGTAGATGACGAGCGCGCCGGGCACGATGGTCAGGATACCGGCGGCGGCAAGAACGCCCCAGTCGATACCGCTTGCGCCTTGCGTCCGGGTCATGATCGCGGCGATCGGCTTGGCGTCGACGGTGGTCAGGGTGCGCGACAGCAGCAGTTCGACCCATGAGAACATGAAGCAGAAGAAGGCCGCGACGCCGATCCCGCTCGCAATCAGCGGCATGAAGATCTTCACGAAGAACTTTGGAAAGGAGTAACCATCAATATAGGCGGTTTCGTCGATTTCCTTTGGCACGCCGCGCATGAAACCTTCGAGAATCCAGACCGCCAGCGGTACGTTGAAGAGGCAGTGCGCGAGCGCCACGGCGATATGCGTGTCAAAAAGGCCGACGCTCGAATAAAGTTGAAAGAAGGGCAGTGCGAAAACGGCGGGCGGGGCCATGCGGTTCGACAGCAGCCAGAAGAACAGGTGCTTGTCCCCCATGAACTGATAGCGGGAAAACGCATAGGCGGCAGGCAGCGCCACGGCGAGCGAGATCACCGTGTTCATCAGCACGTAAATCAGCGAATTGACATAGCCCATATACCACGCCGGATCGGTCAGGATCGTCGCATAATTGGCAAATGTCAGGTTGTTGGGCCAGAGCGTGAAAGTGTTCAGGATCTCGCTGTTCGTCTTTAAGCTCATGTTCAGCAGCCAGTAGATCGGCAGCAGCAGGAACAACAGGTAGAGCGTCATTACAACCGCGCTGGAGTTGATCCGGATCTTGCTGCGCGAACGGGTCGATGCTGGGGTCATCGTGGTATCGGCCATGGCTCAGCCCTCCCGTTTCTCAAGGTTGATCATAACGGTATAAAAGACCCAAGAAATCAGCAGGATAACGAGGAAGTACATCAGCGAGAACGCGGCCGCAGGCCCAAGGTCGAATTGGCCGAGCGCCATCTTCACGAGGTCGATGGAGAGCAGCGTGGTCGCGTTGCCCGGACCGCCGCCTGTGACGACAAACGGTTCGGTATAGATCATGAAACTGTCCATAAACCGCAGCAGGATCGCGATCATCAGCACGCCCATCATCTTGGGGAGTTCGATGTAGCGAAACACTTTCCAGCGGCTCGCCTGATCGATCTTTGCCGCCTGGTAATACGCGTCGGGGATCGATTTCAGCCCGGCATAGGCCAGCAGCGCAACCAGCGAGGTCCAGTGCCAGACATCCATTACGACGATGGTTATCCATGCTGCGACCGTATCCTGTGTGTAGTTGTAGTCGATGCCCAGCGCGTCGAGCGTATAGCCGAGCAGACCGATATCGACGCGTCCGAAAATCTGCCAGATCGTGCCAACCACGTTCCACGGGATCAGCAGCGGCAGGGACATCAGCACGAGGCAGAAGGAGGACCAGAACCCGCTCTTGGGCATGTTCAGGGCGACGAAAACGCCCAAGGGCACCTCGATCAGCAGGATGATGCCCGAGAACATAAGCTGCCGCCCGAGCGCGTTCCACATGCGTTCGGAGTCGAGCATTTCCTTGAACCACTCAAGCCCCGCCCAGAAGAACTGGTTGTTTCCAAAGGTGTCCTGCACCGAATAGTTCACCACCGTCATCAGCGGGATCACCGCCGAAAAGGCGACCAGCACCAGAACTGGGAGAACAAGGAACCATGCCTTTTGGTTGACTGTCTTCTCCATCAGGCCGCCTCCCCCAGAGTTCCTTTAGGCGCGATGCGCCAGTCGTTGGCGTAGACATTCACATGCGCGGCGTCGAAACTGACGCGGTTCATATCGGCGCTGATCTCGTCGTCTTCTCCGGCGATGATGTTGATATCATGCCCAAAAAAGTCTGCGCGGATGATCTTGTGACGGCCCACGTCCTCGATCCGACGGATGTTGACAGGCAAGCCGTCATCGTGGCTCAGGCGCGCAAATTCGGGCCGGACGCCGATTTCGACCTTGCCTTCGACGGGGCCGTAGCCATGGCCCAAATCCACATGCGATCCGTTGATATAGGCCTTGTTGCCTTCGACCTTGGCGGGGATCACGTTCATTCCCGGGGAGCCGATGAAATAGCCGACGAATGTATGTTCCGGCCGTTCGAACAGTTCATCCGGCGTGCCGATCTGGACGACGCGACCGTCATACATCACCACGACCTTGTCGGCGAAGGTCAGCGCCTCGGTCTGGTCATGGGTTACGTAAATCATCGTATGACCGAAGTCATGGTGCAGCTTCTTGAGCTGGGTCCGAAGCTCCCATTTCATATGCGGGTCGATCACGGTCAGCGGCTCGTCGAACAACAGCGCGTTCACGTCCTTGCGCACCATGCCACGGCCCAGCGAGATCTTTTGCTTGGCATCTGCCGTCAATCCGCGCGCCTTGCGGTTCAGCATATCCTCCATCCCGATCATCCGGGCGATTTCCTGAACGCGTTCAGCGACATAGGCCTCGTCCCGGCCCCGGTTGCGCAGCGGAAAGGCAAGGTTGTCGCGCACCGACATGGTGTCATAGACCACCGGGAACTGGAAAACCTGCGCGATATTTCGCTCGGCTGTGGGGGCGTTGGTGACATCCTTGCCGTCGAACAGGATACGGCCCTGACTTGGGTGCAAGAGGCCCGAGATAATGTTGAGCAGCGTGGACTTGCCACAACCGGAGGCGCCCAGCAGGGCATAGGCAGCGCCATCTTCCCAGTCGTGGTTCAACTCCTTCAGCGCATAGTCGTCCTCGGACGTCGGGTTCGGCAGGTAGGAATGCGCGAGGTTATCGAGTGTGATCTTGGCCATCGTTCCCCCCTCAGGCCGCCAGCGCATAGGCGGCGGGTGCAATCAGCCCGCCGTCTTCGCCGAAAATGTAGACATGGCGCGGATCGAGCCAGACGTTCAGCTCCTCGCCAATGGGCAATTCATGCACCCCGTGTATCAATCCGACCCAGCGCTCACCGTGGTGGTCGAGATGAACAAAGGTTTCTGACCCAGTGAGTTCGGTCACATGCAGGTTGGCCGAAAATTTCATGGCGTCGGCCGCGTGCTGCGTTATTTCCAGATGGTTGGGACGGAAACCCGCCATGTAGCGACCGTCCGGCAGCTCGGCGAGCTTGCCGATTGCCGGGGCGCTTTGGCCCTTGCCGAACATAAGCTTTGATCCGGTCTTGGACACAGGCAGGAAATTCATCGGCGG
Organism: Heliomarina sp.; assembly: GCF_052826185.1. Taxonomy (NCBI): domain Bacteria; kingdom Pseudomonadati; phylum Pseudomonadota; class Alphaproteobacteria; order Rhodobacterales; family Roseobacteraceae; genus Heliomarina; species Heliomarina sp. The sequence continues at coordinate 285,493 of NZ_JBRBUI010000053.1, forward strand.
ATCGCTGAAAACCCTCGCCGTTGTCGCATCGACCGGCTGACGATAGACCTCGGGCGTCGGGCCGAACTGGGTGACGCGGCCCTCCCAAAGCGTCGCGGTATTGCCGCCGAGCAAGAGCGCCTCTTCGGGTTCGGTCGTTGCATAGACAAAGATAGAGCCGGAGGCCTCGAATATCTTGGGAATTTCGATCCGCAATTCCTCGCGCAGCTTGTAGTCGAGGTTGGCGAGCGGTTCATCGAGCAGGACCAGCCCCGCATTCTTGACCAGCGCCCGAGCCAAGGCGCAGCGCTGCTGCTGACCACCAGAGAGTTCCAGCGGTTTGCGCGACAGCATTGGCGTCAACTGCATCAACTCGGCGGTTTCACGTACGCGGCGGTCAACCTCGGACTTGTCCGCGCCCATGAGTTTCATCGGGGACGCGATGTTGTCGTAAACGCTCATCGACGGGTAGTTGATGAACTGCTGGTAGACCATCGCGACTTTCCGGTCCTGCACGCGCTGGCCGGTCACGTCCTTGCCTTCCCAGAAAATCCGGCCGCTTGCGGGCGCGTCCAGCCCCGCCATCAACCGCATCAGAGAGGTTTTACCCGACGAGGTCGGGCCAAGCAGGACATTCATCGTTCCCTTTGTGAGAGTCAGGTCGGTGGGATAGATATGGGTCTGTCCCTCCACCATCTTCGATACGCCCTTGAGCTCCAGCGTCATCTAGATTGTCCTTCTTGCTTTTTCGCGGCCGGATCCGGACTGATGCCGCGCGCTTATCCACTCATTGAGCACATCTGACTCCGCCTGCGTCAAGCGCAACCCAAGCTTGCTTCGCCGCCAGAGGATATCCTCTGCCGTGTGAGCGAACTCGTGGGAAATCAGCCAGTTGACCTCGGCCTCGGTCAGTGTCGCCCCGAAATCACGACCGAGGTCTGCTGCGGATGTCGCCTCGCCTAGGATACCGTGCGCTTCCGTGCCGTAGGCGCGGATCAGGCGATGCGCCCAAAAATCGGTGAGAAACGGGTAGGATTTCTTGAGGTCTTCGATCTGTCTGTCGACCTGATCCACCGGGAAATCACCACCAGGGAGCGGCACTCCTGCGGTCCAGGGGCCGGAGGAAACCGAAAGATGTTCGGAAATCTTTTCCAGAGCGGTTTCCGCAAGCCGGCGATAGGTCGTGATCTTACCTCCAAAGACATTGAGCACCGGCGCGCCGCCTTCGGCATCGACCTTGAGCGTATAATCCCGTGTCGCAGCCGTCGCGCTGCTGGCCCCGTCATCATAAAGCGGGCGCACCCCGGAATATGTCCAGACGATATCTTCTTCGGTGATATCCTGTTTGAAGTAACGGTTGGCGAAATCGATCAGATAGGCCTGTTCCTCGGGCGTACAGACCGGAGGCTGTGTCGGGTCGTCATGTTCGGCATCGGTTGTCCCTATCAGGGTGAAATCGGTTTGGTAGGGAATGGCAAAGATGATCCGCCCGTCAGTGCCTTGCAGGAAGTAGCATTTGCCGTGATCGAAGAGCTTACGGGTCACGATATGGCTGCCGCGCACGAGGCGCACGCCTTCGCGCGAGTTCAAGCGTATCTTGGACTGAATGATGTCGCCGACCCAAGGACCGCCCGCGTTCACGAGCATCCGCGCGCGAAAAGTTTCCTTTTTGCCGTTTTCGATGTTTTGCGTTTCAATTCGCCAGCCAGCCGATTCGCGCGCAGCCGAAAGCACTTTGGTCCGCGTCAGGATCGACGCGCCACGGGCCTTGGCATCGCGCGCGTTCAGCACGACTAGCCGCGAGTCCTCGACCCAGCAATCGGAATATTCAAAGGCCTGCTCGAACCTGTCCTGAAGCGGTTCGCCTTCGGGCGTACTGTGGAGCGACAGCGTTTTCGTGGCTGGCAGGATCTTTCGCCCGCCCATGTTATCGTAAATGAACAGTCCCAGACGGATGAGCCATGCCGGTCTTTTTCCGCGCATCCACGGCATGAAGATCCCTAAAAGATTGGACGTTGGCGTGTCCGATTCGAACCTCATATCCTTATGGTAAGGAAGGATGAATCGCATGGGCCAGCTGATATGGGGCATCGCCTCGAGCAGGATCTCACGCTCGATCAATGCTTCGCGGACCAGTCGGAATTCGAAATATTCGAGATAGCGCAGCCCGCCGTGGAACAGCTTGGTCGAGGCCGAGGAGGTCGCGCTGGCAAGGTCGTTCATCTCTGCGACGACAACGGAAAGGCCGCGCCCCGCCGCATCGCGTGCGATGCCGCATCCGTTGATACCGCCGCCAATGATGAAAAGGTCAGTGACCGACCCGTCCCCACTGCTCAAAACGCTCCTCCCCGCGATAAAGAACGGCTCAATCTATGCCAACAAGAACGTCAACGCGCAATGGTGAATGTTCGTTTTCTTTCGCATTGACGGCAATAACGCCCTATTTCGAAAAATACAGTTTAGATCTCAAATTGAAGCGCAAAGGACCGAAACAGCTTGCGGCCGATGTGCATTCGGTTTTGCTCAACTGCTTGCGCCGTCCCAGCTTAGACACCAGAATTGAGAAATGAGCGACAAACCTGCGAAAGAGCGGCATGAACCAGACATTCCGGCACCCCGAGATCCTTGATATCGCGCGGCGCGACGGCAAGGTTACGGTTGAAGGCCTTGCCCGCCATTTCGGTGTGACGCTTCAGACCATCCGCCGTGACCTCACCGATCTGGCCGATTCCGGAAGGCTTGAGCGTGTGCATGGCGGCGCGGTTCTGCCGTCGAGCACGATGAATATCGGTTATGAGGAACGCCGGACCCTGCATTCCAACGCAAAGGCGAATATCGCCAAAGCCTGCGCCCGACGTATTCCCAATGACATCTCGATCTTCCTGAACATCGGAACGAGCACCGAGGCGGTGGCGATGGAGTTGCTGTCGCACAGGAACCTGCTCGTGGTGACCAACAACATGAACGTGGCCAATATCCTTGCGGCGAATTCCGACTGCGATGTGGTTGTGACAGGCGGCAATCTGCGGCGCTCCGACGGCGGGCTTGTGGGTTCGCTGGCCATCAACACGATACGGCAGTTCAAGTTCGACCTTGCGGTGATCGGTTGTTCGGCGATGGACGAGGACGGGGATATTCTCGACTTTGACATAGAGGAGGTCGGCGCCAGCCAGGCGATCCTCAGGCAATCGCGCCGCACCTATCTTGTCGCGGACCAATCAAAATTTCAGCGTAGCGCCCCGGCCCGCATCGCCTCGCTTTCAGAGATCGACACCTTCTTTAGCGACGCGCCCCTGCCCGGTCCGCTGTCGGAACGCTGTGGACAGTGGACGACCGAGGTCGTGATTTCGTGACCGGTTAGTGGCAGGGCAGAGGCCTTAGGCCCTGCCGACCGTCGTAAAGGACCGGATGGTTTCGAGCGCACCGTCCAGAGCCTTGCCTTCCGGGTCGGCGAGAGCAGCGGCGATCAGACGGGCAGTCCAGTCGGCGGCGTCGTCCCGACCTTCGACCAGCAAGGTGCCGGACATGACCTTGTCGAACTTGGCCAGTCCGCGGGCGTGGGTGTCGCTATACCCTTTGATCAAGCGCCGGATTTTCAGCGTTTCGACCGCCAGCGCATAGTCCTGCGAAAGGCGACCCTCTGCCGTCGTGAGCCAGTCGTCGATATGGGCGACCTCCTCCTGATGGCGCAAGAGGCTGCGACGCCAGCGGCGCAGCCCGGCCATCAGGTAGAACATAAAGAAACCACCAAAGCGGTCGGTGCGGATACGTCGACCCCGATTAACCAGACGATCGATTAAGCGATAGAGGCCCGGTCGATTGTTGGTGAAGCGACCGAGCGGCGCGGGCATCATACTGACGAATTCGGCCGCGCCAGGGTGCACGTATTCCGTGACCTGAACGAGATGATCCTCCGTCGCGCCCATCTCTTTGTCGATTCGGGCGACCCGCGCCTTGCGGGTCTTGAGATCGGCGACCCGGATGATGTCATCGTAGGCCATTGCATTGGCAAGGTATTTTGCCGCCGTTTCGGTGAAGGCGAATTGATGCTCGGCGCCGCCAGCATCTTTGTCCTGCGCGGAGATGGCTTCGAGCTGGTCCATGTAGGATTCCGCGTAAGGAATATCCTGATATTCGGTCAGCTTGCGTAGTCCGGCTTTCGCCATATCCTGAACCGGAACGGGCAGTGTTTCGGCCCGGGCGATCAGGGCGGACCAGCGGCGCACCAGTTTCTCCGGCCCGTGAACTTCGGCTTTTGGCTTGGCCGGGGCCACGTCCTGCGGATCGCGATATCCTTCCTTGGCCGCAGCACAAGCGGCATCAAAGGCGCGCAGGCTTGCCTCCACGCCTCGGCCCGAGGCGCGGATCGTGTCCCGGAAGCTTTCGACCGGGAAGGGCAGGCGACCGGAACCGGCAAGGGCACCGAAGAGGCTGGCGGAAATGACCGATCCTGCATTGAGCGCCATGGTCTCGAGATCGAAGATAATCGCATCCTGAGCCTGTTCGCGCGCGGCGGCCAGCACAGCCGTCGGATCTGAAATGCCGCTACCGGGCACGATTTTTTCCGATGTAGCGAGTGCGCGGTGCGAAGAGGCGATCAGCGTGGTCCGGTCCGGTGTAACGAAACCGCGCTGCATCGCTCGTCCGGCCTCCATCAGCTCGGCGGCCATGAGGATATCGACGTCGCCTTCGGCCGGGGCCAGCGCGAATACCGGGTTGCCCGCACCTTCGGGCATCATTTCGACGTAGTAGATCGTGGCACCGGTCCGCTGGGCAACCCCCGCGACCGAGGTGGCCTGCGCCGCATAGCCGTTGGCCTCGGCCAAGGCTACGATCCAGCCATTCAGCACGCCGCCGCCCTGCCCGCCAACGGCGAGCACGGCGATCTTGATGATGTCGTTCAGCCGGGCATCCGGCTCGCGCGCGACCAGTCCGGTGTCTTGCACTGTCATGCCCCTGCCTCCCATGTGAGTCGACGGCTGGCGCGGCGGTCCTGTAGCCAGCTGATCGCGCGGCGGCGCCATTCTGCGCGGCGACGTTCCCACTTGCCCGGATTGTGGACCAGGTCAGCCTGATAGAACGAGGGGCAGAGCACGGCGGCATCCGCCACTTCACCGCAATTGCCGCAACCAACGCAGCTTTGGTCGATATGGGCAACGGGGTCATCGCGCAGCGGATCGTCAGGCATTTTCAACGTCAGGGACGGGCAACCGGACAAGCGCATGCAGGCGTGATCGCCGGTACAGACATCTTCGTCCACGCCGAACTTGGGCCGTTCCACGCGACGGCCCTCTTTGATCGCGGCGGCGCGCAGAGGCTTTTCGCGTCGCTGCCGGTTCAGCATGCACTCGGACGAGGCGACAATGACTTTAGGGCCATCGTAATCGGTGGTCAGCGCCTCTTTCAGCGTTTCCTGAACCTTTCCGACGTCATAGGTACGGTCGATCTGGCGCACCCATTCCACCCCGACAGCCTCAACCGCCTTGGCGATTGGGTGCTGGGTCGACTTTGTCGGATTGTTCGCGCGGCTGGACAGGATGTCCTGCCCGCCCGTCGCGGCGGAATAGTAGTTGTCGACCACGACAGTAACACTATCCGCCTTGTTGAAAACAGCGTTGCCGATAGAGCTGGACAGGCCGTTATGCCAGAAGCCGCCGTCGCCGATAATCGAGATCGGACGCTTATCGCCGCCGCCGTCGAAAGCCGCGTTTGAGGCCGGGCCAAGCCCGTAGCCCATGGTGGTCCCGCCGATTTCGAAGGGCGGCATGATCGAAAAAAGGTGGCAGCCGATATCGGCCGAGGTCTGGTGCGGACCCATTTCGTTTTCAACCAGCTTCATCGCGGCAAAGATCGGACGTTCCGGGCATCCGGTGCAGAACCCCGGCGGGCGGGCCGGGACGACATCGCGCAGTTGCGGCACGGGGTCTGTCTCTTTGGGCTTGTTCGGCGCGCGCATCGCCGCGGGCAGCAGATCCTGCGCGTGCTGACGCAAGAAGTCGCCGATGCCCTCGAACATGATGCGTCCGGTGTATTCACCTGCCTTGGGCAAAAGATCCTTGCCGACGACGGTCTGACTGCGGCCGGACTGATGGAGGATCGCCCGCAGATTCTGCTCGATGTAATTCGGCTGACCTTCCTCGACCACGAGCACCGCGTCCTTGCCGGTGCAGAATTCGAGGAACTCATCATCGACGATCGGGTAAGCGACGTTCATGACATAGAGCGGAACATCGGTGTCGCCGTGTACGTCAGCTAGCCCAAGACGCTGGAGCGCACGGATGACGCCGTTATACATACCACCCTGAAGCGCGATGCCGACCTTGCCGGTCTCGGGGCCGAAGAATTCATTCAATTTATGCGTACGAATATAATCGAGCGCGGCAGGCCAGCGTTTTTCGACCTTTTCCTTTTCATGATTGAAAGACGCCGGGGGCAGGACGATCCGGTTGGTATCGCGGCGCGGGCTTGCAAGCGCATCGCGCACGGTCAGCGACGGCGGCACATTATCCTTGGCCTCGAATGCACCATGCACGTGGCAGCAGCGGATGCGCAGTTGCAGCATGACCGGCGTATTGGTCGCCTCGCTCAGTTCGAACCCGTGCCGCACAGCCTCGGTAATCGACGGCAGGTTGGGGCGGGGATCGAGCAGCCAGATCTGCGATTTCATCGCGAAGGCATGGCTGCGCTCCTGCATGATGGAGGAGCCTTCGCCATAATCCTCGCCAACGATGACAAGTGCGCCACCGGTTACCCCGCCCGAGGCGAGGTTGGCCAGAGCGTCCGACGCGACATTAGTCCCAACGGTCGATTTGAATGTCACCGCGCCCCGGATCGGGTAGTGAACCGAGGCCGCCAGCATGGCGGCGGCTGCGGCTTCGGAGGCGTTGGCTTCGAACCTGATGCCAAGCTCTGCCATCAGCTCTTCGGCATCGGCTAGAACGTCCATCAGGTGGCTGATCGGGGCACCCTGATAACCACCGACATATCCGACGCCATTTTCAAGAAGCGCCTTTGTAATGGCAAGGATGCCCTCGCCACGGAAAGTCTGTCCGGCACCGATGCGGAGCTGTTCAACTTCTTTCTTGAAGGATCGTTCGGCCATGGGCACCCTCGGTCTTCAGGATAAACTATATTCATTTGCATATATTATTGCGGGATCTCTTCCAAGGGCTCCCAAGCGATTTGCGCGAGAAATTCCGAGGCATCGAGCCGCAAGTGCGGCGAATTTGACCGATTACGCGGTCGCCTAACGATCAATGCGGGATGGTCAGCCCGGGATGTGGCGCGGGGTATTCAAGGAATTCGTCCAGAACCTCGACCGGAGGCTGGAAAAAATCGGATACGCGGCTGACCGTCAGGCCGAAATCTCGTTTCAACTCGACCGCCATCTCGGCATATTTCACCGCCAGCGGGATACCGTTGACCACGGGCAGCCCCTCGATCCGGTGACCGTGGATTTGGGAAAAGAGAAGCATCGGGATACCGCCGCCCGGTATCAGCACATCCGTACCGGCCTCGATCAGCGGCAGGGCCTGATCGTGGAACAGTTGCGCCACGACCTCACGCCGTTCATCCGAGCCGAAAGCGGCGAGGATCTGGCCGGGCTCAAAGTTCATCGCGTGGACGCCGGTGACACGTTCCTTGAGACCATATTTCCCAATCTGCTGGTGGAACCACGGGATGTAGCGACGATTGATGGTCACGATGCCGCTGCGCTGGCCCAGCTGGCAGGCGTGCAGCATGGAGGATTCGCCAAGTGCGAGTACGGGGATATCGACGGCGCTGCGTGCCTCGTACAGGCCAGCGTCCTGGAAATGGCCGATGATGAAAGCGTCGTAGCCTTCGCGTTCGGCCTGAATGGCGTTGCATATCATTTCTCGCGCGCAGCGGAATTCGACGAGCGCATGGGCGTAACTGTCGTGGGGCGTGATGCCATGCACGACGATCTCGGTGCCCTCGCGGGCGATTGCGTTGAGATGCTTTTGTAGCTCTTCCCAATAAATGCCGCCATTCTCACGATCGACATAGCTTTGGTACCAAATGCGCATGGGAACTCCTTTATTTGAGGGATGGCAGCCAGGTGGCCAGTGGCGGGAACATCACCAGAAGGATCAAAAGCAGCATTGTGCAGGCCAGATATGGCATGGCGGATTTTGTCACCTCGCCCAATGTGGTGCCCTTTGGGGCGACCCCCAGCATGACGAAAAGCAATAGACCGAAGGGTGGCGTGACAAGGCTCATCTCAAGCGCGATCAGCATGAAGACCCCAAACCAGACCGGGTCGAACTGGAAATGCAGCACGAGCGGCATGAAGATCGGCAGGGTCAGCATCATGATCGAGAGTTGATCCATGAACATGCCCATCACCAGCAGCACGAGGAAGATGCAGCCCAGCATGACCAAGCCGTCAACATCGAACCCCGTGGCCCATTCCACGACACCGCGCGAAGCGCCGGAAAAGGCGAGAAGCTGCGAGAAGGTGGTCGAGGCGACGATGATGGTCAGCATCATGACCGAAACGGAAAGTGTGCCGCACAAGGATTTCACGATAACCGACCAGGATAGTTTTCGGTAGAAAATGGCAAGGATCAGCACCGAAAGCACGCCGAATGCGGCGGATTCCGTGGGTGTCGCCCAGCCCAGAAGGATCAGGCCGATAACGGCAAAGACCACCAGACCCATCGGCATCACGTCGCGCAGCACCGATTTCACGATGACTGAGAACGGGGCGCGTTCAGCGTCATAGCTGGGCGCGGCATCGGGATCGAGCGCGATGAGTATGCGGATCGTCAGAACGAACATCACCGCAAGGACGAGCCCCGGTAGCACACCCGCGATCAGCAACGCGCCCACGTCGATCCTTGCCAGTGACCCTAGCAGAACGGCGAGGGAGGAGGGCGGAATGATCATCGCCAGAGAGCCCGTAGCGAGGATCGGCCCCATGACCAGGGCGTTCTTGTATCCGCGTTTGCGCATTTCGGGCATCAACGTGGTGCCCAGCATCGCCGTATTGGCCATCGAGGACCCGGACAATGTGGCAAAGAGCGTACCGCCCGCAACGGTCATATAGCTGAGGCGTCCACGCGCGCGACCGAGACAATTGTCTAGCGCGTCGAATACGCGGATCGCCATGCCGCTCTGGAACAGAAGCTCGCCCATCAGAACAAACAGCGGCACAGGGACTAGAGAGAAGCTTGTGACGGAATCCGTGGCGTTCAGGATCATCTGGTCAATGCCTGCCATGCCGCCAAGGAACAGCCAGGCTCCGACGATATTGATCGACAGAAAGGCAAGGGCGACCGGCAGGCCAAGTGCCATCAGGAAAAGGACGCCGCCGATCATGATGGCGGTTGCGAAATACCAGGGGATCATGTGGCGAGCCCTGTCTTTGTCATGTCAGTGGCTCGCGTTCTGGGCATGGTAGGTGCCACCCTTCACAAAAATTCTAATAAATTCGATCGCCATCAGCGCAAAGCCGGCCATCAGCATCGACGGCAAAATCCATTTGGGCAGGGCCACGGAGCGGATATCGACGGCGTTGGTATCGACCATCTCACCGGCCACCACGCCAGCGCGCCAGGCCAGAAGCCCAAGAACGGCGGCGCAGAAGATCAACACGATGCGGTCGACACCCCTTTCAGCGGAATTCGGAAGACGCGAGATCAGGGCCCGCACCGCGACGTGTCCCTGCGTGCGGACAAGCCAGGGTGCCCCCGCCATGGTTGCCAGCATCAGGCCATATTCGATCAGGGCACTTGTCGGCTGGAAGGGCCGGAAGCCCAGATTCCGCAACCCGACATCAACGACGATGCCCGCCACCATCAAGGCGAAAGAGGCTGCCGCAATCGCCGCCAGACCGTGGATCAGGCCGTCATAGACCTTTGAAATCATACGCATGTTTCTGCCCCGCATCCGGGCCCGGCAGACCGGGCCGATGTGCGGCGGCGGCACACTGCCGCCGCCGGCGTCAATGTCTTAGCGGTCGTAATAGGCGTCGCGAAGGGCCTGATAGTCCTCGGCGCCAGCCGCTTCCATGCGCGCCCATGCGCTGTCATATGCCGCATCGAGGAACTGGTCGCGTGCGTCACCCTCAAGGGAGATAACAGTCATGCCCTCGGCCTGAACCTTTTCGTCTGTCGACGTGATGACTTCCTGGAACTTGTCGTAGGAGATCTGTTCGTACTCGATCGCGACCTGGGTGATGAGGTCCTTGGACTCCTGGCTCAGCCCTTCCCACTTATCCGGGTTCATGACGATGGCAAGGTCGGTGTTGAAAAAGCCGGGATCGATCCGGTACTTCAAGAACTTGTCCCAGGACAGGTCCTGAATGGCGACGATCGGCCAGCCGGCCCCGTCGAATGTGCTTCGCTCGAGCCCGGTGTAGACATCCGGCACGGGAACCGAAACAGGAACCGCCCCAAGGCTTTCAAAGAAAGACTTGTAGATGGGCTGGCTGCGCAGCTTGGCACCGTCGAGATCGGGCAGTCCCTCTTCGCCGATGGTAGGTTCATCCACCGTGTAGATATGGAACTGAATGCCGCTGTCGATCTGGGCCAGCAAAGTCACGCCCAGTTTCTCGGCAAAGGCATCGGCCATCAGGTCGAACCCGCCGTTTTCGCGGGCGGTCATCGCCGATACGGTCGAGCCGACCCATGCGTCCGCCTCGGGCATGGTGCCAAGATGGAAGGAGGCGGGACCATAGTGCATGTCCACGACGCCGCGACGCGCCGCTTCCATCTGCTGGTTCTGGGGCACCGCTTCGGGTCCACCGATATAGTCGATCCGCACCACGCCTTCGCCGCGCTCGTTCACCAGATCGACGAATCCTAGGAAGGATTGGCTGAAGGCAAGCTGCTTTGGAAAGGCGGTGACGGCGCGAATGACGTCCTCGGCCAGAACGGGGCCGGTCAGGCCCATGACGCAGGCGAGGCTTAGCGCGCCTGTTTTGAAGTGTCGGCTGAATTTGCTCATTGTAGTCTCCCTATTATCGGATTGTTGGTTGACTGCGCCGTTCAGGCGCTGGGTGGCCGGTGTAGCCCGGCTTGTTTCAAGGCGTTCAGAAATGCGCCCATTCGGTCTTTCTGGTAGGCCGGAACGTCCCGGCCAGCGTAATCGAAAAAGCCACGCCCGGCGCGCAGCCCGGTTTCACCGCTCTTCATCTTGTCGTTGACGATCTGTGGCGGGGCGAACCTGTCTTCGCCGGTCGCCCCCGCCATGTAGTTGCTGGCGTGATAGAGGATATCGCCGCCGCCCCAGTCGATGAATTCGAGAAGGCCCAGCACGGCAAACCGCAGTCCAAAGCCATATTTCACAGCCCGGTCCACATCTTCGGCCGAGGCGACACCTTCTTCGACAAGTCGGGCGGCTTCGTTCATCGCGAGCGCCTGAATGCGCGGGACGATGTATCCGGGCGAGGCCTTGCAGGCCACCGGCACCTTGCCAATGCCTTCGAGAAAACCGGTCAGGTCGGCGAGAACCGCATCGCTGGTCTGATCTGTCGGGCTGAGTTCCACCAGCGGCACCAGAAGCGCGGGGTTCAGCCAGTGAGCGTTCAAAAACCTCGCGGGGTCAGAGCAATATTGCGCCAATTCGGTCGACAGCATGGTCGAGGTGGTGGAAGCGAGGATTGCGTTATTATCGGCATGGTCGTTGAACAGACCAAACGCGTGCTTCTTGGCGTCGAGCACCTCGGGCACGGCTTCGAAAACGATATGCGCCCTGCTTAACCCCTGTTCCGCTTTAGCCACCGGATAGACCGACACCCGTTTCATCAACTCCGGCAGGACTGCGACATCAAAGCCGCCGATATCCGCGACCATGGTCAACCCGGCTTCGACCTCGGCAAGGGTTTCCTTGCGAAAGCGATCAAAATCTTCGTCGGATCGGGGTTTTGCGTCGATCAGGGCGATGTCATGCCCGGCATAGGCCATGCATTGCGCGATGCCACGGCCCATGCGACCGGCACCGATGCAGGCTGTGGCCGCATCGCTCATGCCAGACCTTCCTTCAGATCCTGCTGAACGTCCGCGACCGAACGCTCGGCCAGACCTAGGTTTTCGAAGGTACGCCCTTCGCCGCGCAGATCGCGGCCGGTCACTGCCCCGGCAATGGCCAGCAGGCCGCTTGCCACCGGCGTCGGTACGCCGGCCCATTGACCGATGGAAACCAGCAACGCCAGACCGACGGCGATATCCTCGGTCATGTAGCGGTGGTCATAGAGATCGAGCGCTTCGTGCCAGTCACCGCTGTCCACCAGCTTATCATGGGCAAGGTTGCCGTACATCCAGTTGGACGTGTTGTAGTGATCGGTAAGTGGAAAGTGTGGCGCGTCGTATCCCAGTTTCTCCCGGATCGCCATGCGCTCGGCATCAAGCTTGTCATGCACCGCGCGGATTGCGGGTTGCGTGCCTTCGTTATGGATATCCCAGCTATCGAAATGCTGGATCGGCCCTGCATTCATAAGGATCAGTGGCGGGTGGATGATCGGGCCTGCGTTCATCAAAGCGCCCGACAGCGCATCTTCGCAGCGCTCGATCGCATCCGGAAAGACCTCTGACAACTTGCCAAGCGCCATGTCCGTTAGGCGCGCGGGAAGAACACCAGTCGGCAGGCGCGAGGCGCGGGTCGTGATGCGGACCTCTGCCTCACCCTTTTTACGGCAGAGCCACGGCAGGGTGCCGGTTTCGCAGAAAGCGACGTCGGCGGTACAACCGGCCTTGCGCACGCGTTCCAACATGATCCACGACCCGAAAGAACCGGGCGCGAGAAAGATCACCTGCCCGTCCACCAGATGCGGGGCCAGCGCCTTTGACATGTCTTCCTGTGCGAAGGCGGGGGTCGGCGCGAGGATGACCTCGGCCCCTTCCATCGCCCAACCCAGATCATCGCTGGTTTCGACGACGATTTCACGGCTGCCTGCATGATCGGTCACGGTCAGCTTTGGGGGCGTCCCCAGGGGTGCGAACTTTTCCTTGTCACGCCGCCACCACCGGACGTCGTGCCCGGCCTCTACTGCATCTGCTACCGCTGCGTAACTGCCGTTACCGCCGCCCATTACCGTGATCTTCAAAACGTCCCCCTTCGCCCTATAAAATGCAGATGCATACTTTCAGGACCCAAAAGCATTATATTTGAAGACATCCGAGCAGCCTCTATCTGCGAATGCAAGTAATTTATTTTAAGCTTCAATGAAAATGTGCATAATGCGGGAGAATGTAGCGGGTCCGGGCATCCCCGGGCGTCGTTCGCGACCTGCCGGGCCACCCGGAACCACAGAGGAGAGTGGAAACCGGCGCATAATTGCGTCAGTGAACATTCAGGCTTACAGAATCGGAGCTCCCTATGGAGACACAACAGACGCCCGAAACCGCCGAACGGCCACCCCAGACACTGGGTGAAATCGGGTTGTGGAATTTCGCACCCTACCTGATGAACCGCATCATGGGGCGCTATAACGCCGAGGTACTGACCGACCTGAAGCCGCAGAACCTGACGACCGTCAAGGCGCGCACTCTTGCGGTTGTGGCTGTAGTGCCGGGCCTGACCATCAACGAATTGTCGGTCTACACGGTGACCGAACAATCGACCATGTCGCGCACGCTTGAAGCGCTTGAGAAATCGGGTTTTGTCCGCCGCCAGGAGACCGATGGTGACGGGCGCGTGCGCAAGGTCTATCTGACGGACCTTGGTCGCGAGGAGTTTGATCGGGCTTGGCCGGTCATGCACGATCATTACGAGAAGATGTTCACCGGCATCGATGCACAGGAGCTTGCCGCCTTTGTGGGAACATTGCATCGCATCCTCGGCAACATTCGGAAACACGATCTCTGAAGAGTAGTGTCAGTCCTGCTCTTCGGCCCAGAGGACTGCGTGAAGCCGCTTGACCGTGGCTTTCAGGTCCTTGCCCAGACCGTCAGGAAGCCGCTTGATCAGACGTTTTTCATGTGCGCGCGCCTCTGATACGAGATCGGCGGCCAACCTTGCCCCCGCACGGGTCAGAAAAATCCGGACGCGGCGCCGGTCGGCCTTGTCGCTTCGGCGTTCAAGCAGGCCGCGCTCGTCCATCTGGTCGATGATCCGCGTCAGCCGGGACTGTTCGATCATGGCGAAACGGGCCAGCCGGGTGATCATCTGGCCGTCGTCGTCATGCAAGCAGGCCAGCACCCGCCATTCCGGCACCCGCAGCCCGCGGGTGCGTACGTATTCATGAAACTCTTCGCTCATCGCCGCCGAGACGGAGGCGGTCAGAAAAAGAAGGTAATCGGGCAGAAAAGGCTGCGCGCCCGATGTCGCCGGTGCCTCAAGTTCCTCTACGGTTTTAGCTGTCATCCGCCCTCACATCGAATTGGGAACGACCAGCACCAGCCACGGCACAGCGATCAACAGGAACAGGCGCAGGATGTCGACGAAGACGAAAGGCAGGACACCCGCAAAGACCCGCTCGAGAGGAATGTCGGGCGCCACGATCCGCATGACGAAGACGTTCATCCCGATGGGCGGGGTGATGTAGCTGAGCTCGGTCGCGACCACGACGAAGACACCGAACCAGATCGGATCAAAACCAAGCCCAGAAACGATCGGAAAGAGGACCGGTACCGTCAGCAGGATCATTGACAGGCTTTCCAGAAGGCAGCCCAGGACCAGAAACAGCACAATGATCATCAGGATAACCTGCAACCGGCCAGCCCCTAAGGCGGTGATCCAGCTGCGAAGGTCCGTCGTCAGTCCGGAGAGGTTCACATAGTTCAGAAAGTAGAGCGCGCCGAACAGGATGAAGAACATCACCGCCGTGGTCTTGGCGGTGTCGAACAGGGTTTCCAGCGTTTCCCGAAGGGTCAACTTGCCACGCAGCGCGGTGATCAGGATCGCTCCGCCTGCGCCCATGCCTGCGGCCTCGGTGGCGGTGAAGAACCCGATGTAGATGCCGCCGAGCACGAAAACGAACAGGATGAGCGCGCCGGAAACGCCCTTGGTCGCGCGCAGGCGATCGCGCAGCGGCAGCTTGTCCAGCGTGACGAGGTCTTCGGGATGGAGCCAGAGGGAAAGGCGCACGGCCAACATATAGAACAGCACACCGATCAGACCGGGGATCAGACCGGCGAGGAACAGCTTGCCGATATCCTGCTGTGTGAGAATGCCGTAGATCACGAGGATCACCGAAGGCGGAATCAGGATGCCGAGCGTGCCTCCCGCCGCGACAGAAGCAGCGGAAAGACGGTCGGAGTAACCATATCGGCGCATCGCAGGCAGGCTGATCCGGCCCATGGTCGCAGTTGTTGCCAACGAAGAACCACAGACCGAGGAAAACCCGCCGCAGGCTACGACAGTCGCCATTGCCAGCCCGCCCTTGCGGTGGCGCAGCCATGCGTTGGCAGCATCGTACATCTCGCTCGCGATGCCGGACTGGACGATGAAATTGCCCATCAGAAGGAAGAGCGGCACCACCGAAAGGGTATAGCTGCGGCCGCTGTCGAAATAGATCTGGCCCAGCATCGCCATAGCCGGATCGAAACCGATGATCGAAATGACGCCAATCACGCCGACGGCTGTCAGGGCAAAGGCGATCGGTACGCCCGTGAAGATTGACGCCATGAGAATGGCAATGCCAATGGGCCAGTCCAACTTTCAGATCTCCTCAGATTTTCCCTTGGGTAGTCGCATGACCGCGAGACCCAGCACGATGATGGAAGATGTGGCACACAAAATGCTGGCCGCGAGGGCGACCGGCATCAGAGGCACCCGCAGGTAAACAGTCGTTTCGCCATAAGCGCTCAGCCGTATCCCGTGCTCCCACAGCTGCCAGGCGACAACCGCAAGCACCACCGCGACAATGATCCGCGCCATGAAAGTCTGCACCTCGGCCAGTGGCCCCTTGAGGCGCGACGTGAACAGATCGACCGTTATGTGGCCGTCATCCAGACAGATCGCCGGCAGGCCGGCAAAGACGATTGCCATCACCAGCAATTCGGTCATTTCCGAGGCGCCGGGAAGCGGACTGTTGAAAAAGTAGCGCCCCAGCACATCGACCAGCGTCACGCCGGTCAGCGCCAGTAGCAGCAGCCCGGTCAGAACCGCCGTGATGCGCCGGAACGTCTGGCGCAGGGCGCTTGCGCGACGCCCTGCCCCGGTTTGGCGGATGCCCGTCATTCGGACAGAACCGCCTGCGTTTCATTGCGCAGCATTTCAAGCGCCGCATCGAAATCGACGCCCTTTTCGTCGAATGCCTTGCGGACCGTGTCGTAGAGCGGCTGCGACATTTCCTCGATTGCCACCATTTCTTCTTCGGTCGCATCGTGGAAGTCGACGGTCCCCTCGAGCGCGGCAAGACCGGCCTCGTCAGCAGTATCCCAAGCCTTGCCCGCCATCCGGACAAGAGTCTCGCCCGAGACTTCGTCTATGGCAGCCTTGTCGGCATCGGACATGCTGTCGAACTTGGCCTGGTTCATGACCATGAAGAACGAGACGTTATAGAGGCCGCCATCAACGCGCAGCGCCTTGGTCAGCAGCGAGTCGAGCTTGAAGAACGGCACCGATTCATAAGGGAAATAGATCGCATCCGCGACACCACCCGACAGAAGCTCGTAGGTCTTTGGCGACGGCGCCTGAAGCGGAACCATCGACATTTCCTCGGCTAGCTGGCTGGTCAGGGCTCCGGCCACCCGTATCTTGAGACCTTCGACCGCCGACATCGGGCTTACATCCGCGCCGGTGGTGAACATGTGACCCGGACCGTGGCCCCAGACGGCCAGAACCTTGACACCCTGATGCTCGGCTTTTTCGGCCAGCATCGCTTCGTGTACGCGCCAGTAGGCGACGGAAAGTGCCTCGGAATTAGGTGTGTTCAGGGGCAGCTCCGCGATCTGCGTCAGCGAAAAGCGGCCCGGCGTGTAACCGTGGACGCCAAAAGTAACATCGGCAGCGCCAGTGGCAGCAAGGTCGAAATGCGCGGGCGGCGGCCCGAGTGGCGCATCGAGGATCTGCACGGTTACGCGGCCTTCGGTGGCTTGTTCGACATTCGCGGCCCAGGGCATCACGATATCTTTCACGATCGGATGCGACGGCGGCAGCCAGTTGGACAGTCGAAGCGTGGTTTCCTGCGCGGCGGCAGAAAGACCAGTCGAAGCAACCGCGATCGCGGCGGCCGAAATGGTCTTCATGATCTTGTTCATGGTCGTCTCCCGGTTGGTTGTTATGGTCAGAGCGTAATCAAGCGTTCACGAGTCTGGCAATAAAAATATGAGTTTTCATCTTTTCATACTTAAACCTTGACACTTAAAACATCGCTCGCTCATGCTTAGGCAAGCCAGAGATGCCTGCATTTGCATAAAAAGGGGAGGCCATGTCGGCCATCACGTTGACAGTCAAGGAAGTGCGGAAGGCGGCAGAGCTAATCCGCGTAGTCACTCTTGTAACGCCCGATGGCGGTACGCTTCCGCCTTACGAGGCAGGCGCACATGCCGAGGTTCACCTGCCCGATGGTGCAACACGGCCCTATAGTCTGATCGACTTTGACGGCGCAGCCAATGACCCCAAAGCCTATGTCTTTGGAATCAGGCTTGAAGATGAAAGCCGCGGCGGATCCCGGTTCATGCACGGGCTGGCAGAAGGTGACACTGTCACTGTCGAGTCCGCCAAGAACGATTTCCCGCTTGCCACAGACGACGTACCTTCGGTTCTGATCGCCGGTGGAATCGGCATCACGCCGATGATCTCAATGGCCACCGCGCTAAAGGCAGAGGGCCGCGACTACCGTCTGCATTATGCGATTCGCGACGACAGCGCCGCCGCATTCATCGACCGGCTGACGCAGGACCACGGCGACCGCCTATCCGTGCACCGAGACGATCAGGCGGGTGGGCCACTCGATATCGCGAAGGTTCTGAGCGACGCTGACCCACAGTCTCATATCTATGTCTGCGGCCCAAAACCGATGATTGAAGCGGTCAAATCACAAGCAGAGTCAGCAGGATATCCAAGCGAACGCGTGCATTTCGAACTGTTCGACGCGGCCGCCGATCAGCACGGCGATTCTGCGTTTGAGGTAGAAGTCGCGTCGACCGGCGCGGTCTACACGATCCCGCCGGGCAAGACGATCATCGACGTGCTCGAAGAAGCGGGCGAAGATCTGATCTATGATTGCCAGCGTGGCGATTGCGGCATCTGCCAGACCGATGTGCTTGAGGGCACGCCCGACCATCGCGACGTAGTTCTGTCGCAAGCCGAACGCGACAGTGGCAAGGTCATGCAGATTTGCGTCAGCCGCGCCAAGTCTGCCCGCCTGAAACTCGACATCTGACGGAGGAAGTAATGACGACCTATCGCACAAAACAGGATATCGAGGCGCTGGTGACACCGTTTCAGGTGCATCGCGACGTCTACACCTCGGATGAAGTCTATCGGCTTGAGATGAAACACCTGTTCGCCAACAGCTGGGTGTTCGTCGGCCATGACAGCCAGACCCCGAACAAGGGAGACTACTATACCACCCAGATCGGCGATCAGCCGGTGATCCAGGTGCGTCACAGCGACGGCGAGGTCAAGGTTCTGCACAATCGCTGCCCGCATAAGGGCACCAAGATCGCCATTGATCGCACAGGTAACACGGGCAAATTCTTTCGCTGCCCCTACCACGCGTGGTCCTTCAAGACCGATGGCTGTCTTCTCGCGATCCCGCTCAAGAAAGGGTATGAGGGTACCGGTCTGGACCAGACGGAAAATGGCAAGGGCATGAAGTCGGTCGGGGCTGTGATGAACTACCGTGGTTTCATCTTTGCCCGGCTGGCAGACGAAGGAATCGGGTTCGAAGAGTACTTTGGCGAGTCGCTATCCTCGTTCGACAACATGGTTGATCGTTCCCCCGCCGGGAAGCTAGTCGTTGCAGGACAGCCTCTCCGTTACATGCACCGCTGCAACTGGAAGATGCTGGTCGAGAACCAGACCGACACCTGCCATCCGATGGTGGCGCACGAAAGTTCGGCAGGGACAGCGGTAAAGATCTGGGAAGAAATGGATCAGCCGGAGGGGGCACCCAAACCGCCCGCGATGCAGATCATCGCACCCTTCATGTCGCCTTACGAATTCTTCGAAGACATGGGTATCCGTACATGGCCCAATGGCCACGGCCACACCGGTGTCAGCCATTCGATCCATTCCGATTATTCCGAGATACCAGGGTATTTCGAAAAGATGTCAGAGGCTTACGGCGAAGAGAAGGCCAAGCAGATCCTTGGAGAGAACCGGCACAATACGGTTTATTTCCCGAATATCATGATCAAGGGGCCGATCCAGCAGCTGCGCAATTTCATCCCTCTTGGCCCAGATAAGACACTGGTGGAAAGCTGGATCTATCGGCTTGTCGATGCACCGGACGAATTGGTAGCGCGTACGGCGATGTACAACCGGATGATCAACGCGCCTACCTCGATCGTCGGACATGACGATCTTGAAATGTACGAGCGTGCGCAGGAAGGCCTCATGTCCGATGGGCTGGAATGGGTGAATATCCAGCGCCTCTACAAGGAAGATGAGGATCTCGACACTCAGGCCGAGGAAAACGGGACTACCGAACGCCAGATGCGCAACCAGTTCCACGCCTGGGCCAAGTTCATGACTATGTCGCTGCCAAGCGAAGACGCGCTGGAGGCTGCAGAATGACCATCACCAAGAACGACCTGATCGACTTTGTCTATGACGAGGTCAGGATGCTGGACGAGGGCAGGTACGACGACTGGCTCAACCTCTGGACCGAGGACGGCATTTACTGGATGCCGCTGGACTGGAAACAGAAGGATGAGATCAACGAAACCTCGCTGATGTATGAAGACCAGTTCATGCTGCGGCTGCGGGTCGAACGACTGACCGGGGCGCGGACCTTTTCGCAAAAGCCCAAGAGCCGCTGTCATCATGTGATCCAGCGTCCCTATGTCGACAAGATCGACAACGACGCGGGCGCGTTTCTGGTGACGACCCAGATGCACTACGTCGAAACCCGTCTGGATGATCAGTTCCTGCTCGCACTGACGGCACAGCACGAACTGGTCCTCAAAGACGACGCGTTGAAGATCGCACGGAAGCGGGTCGATATCCTGAATTGCGACGCCGCTTTCGGCAATATCCAGTTGTTGCCATGAGTGAAATGCCCGACACGGTCCATGGCCTGTTCTCTGCCTCCGCCACGCGCTGGCCGGAGCGCCCCCTGAACAACGTCCTGCCTGAAACGGCTGCGATTTATGCCATTCCAGCTGGCGAGGTTACCTATGCCGCCGCGCAAGAACGGGTAGAGCATCTATCGGCAGAATTCGCAAACGCCGGGTTCAAGGCCGGTCAGCGGGTCATGCTGCTTCTTGAGAACCGGCCAGACTTTTTCCTGTATTGGCTAGCACTTAACGCGCTTGGCTTATCTGTCGTCCCGGTCAATCCCGACCTGCGCGCGGCCGAGCTGGAATACATGATCGAGAACGCCGAACCGGCCCTCGCGGTCGCCATCCCTTCGCGAATGGCAGAGCTTCGCGAAGCGGGCGAGGCGGTCAACCGGCCGATCCCTGTCGTGGCGCCGGATCAGCCGATACCCGCGCCCTTTGGCGCCCCAGTGTTTGACACGTCCTGTGATCCGCAGCATCGCGAAACCGCCATGCTTTACACGTCGGGCACCACCGGGCGGCCCAAGGGCTGCGTTCTGGCCAACACGTATTTCACCGAGGCCGGGGACTGGTACGCCAAGGCTGGGGGCGTCTGCACTCTGACCGAAGATGGCGAGCGCATGCTGACGCCGCTGCCGATCTTTCACATGAACGCTATGGCCTATTCCTTTATGGCGATGCTGACAGTCGGCGGGTGCCTTACCGCGCTCGACCGGTTCCACCCACGCAGCTGGTGGGCCTCGGTTCGTGACAGCGGTGCGACCTGTCTGCACTATCTGGGCGTGATGCCCTCAATGCTGATGGGTCTTCCCGAAGATCCCGAGGATCGCGCTCATTCCGTCCGCTTTGGTTTTGGCGCCGGGGTTGATCCGCGCCTGCATGCCGCATTCGAGGAAAGGTTCGGTTTTCCGATTATGGAAGCATGGGCGATGACAGAAACCGGCGCTGGCGCGGTGATTGCCGCCAACCACGAACCTCGGCGTGTCGGAGAAGCATGCATTGGCCGTCCAGGACCGGAACTTGAGGTCAGGATCGTCGCCGACGACGGAAGCGACTGCACGGACGACATGCCCGGTGAACTGCTGGTCAGACATAGCGGGCCGGACCCCCGGCATGGGTTTTTCAAGGAATACTGGAAGAACCCAAAGGAGACGGAGAAGGTCTGGGAAGGCGGCTGGTTTCACACGGGCGACATTGTCCGGCAACTCGACACTGGCGATATGTTCTTTGTCGACCGGAAGAAAAACGTGATCCGTCGGTCCGGTGAAAACATCGCGGCAGTCGAGGTTGAATCCGTGCTGATGCGCCATCCCGCAATCACCGCCGCCGCGGTGGCCGCCGTGCCGGATGACATCCGGGGCGACGAGGTCTTTGCCTGTCTTCAGGTCAATGCCGATCCGTCACCGGAGCTTGCTCGGCAGATCACCGACTGGGCACTTGGACAGATGGCCTATTACAAGGTACCGGGCTACATCGCCTTTGTCACCGACCTGCCACTGACCGCGACAAACAAGATCCAGCGTGCGACTCTGAAATCGCTGGCCGCTGACCTTCTTGAGGATGCGGCGACCATCGATTTGCGCAAGGCAAAGAAAAGGCAAATCGCATGAGCCGCCGCCAATCCTATGACGGCGTCGTTGTCACCGCGCCGTTTTCAACGCCATATGAGCGGTACTCGACGCAGACGGCACATTACTGGCTGGCGCGCGCCCTGAAGGGAACGCTCGACGCTGCGGGGCTTCGGAAAGAAGATATCGATGGCTTGTCCGTCGCCTCATTCACTCTGTTTCCCGACAGCCCGGTCGGACTGTCCCAGCATCTTGGCGTGACGCTGAGGTGGCTGGATTCCATTCCAATGGGCGGGGCCAGCGGGGTCGTTGCGCTGCGCCGGGCGGCGCGGGCGGTTCAGGCAGGGGATGCCGAGATCGTCGCCTGTGTTGCCGGAGACACCAACCATATCGACAGCTTCCGCAAGCTGCTGTCGAGTTTTTCGCGCTTTGCGATGGATGCGGCCTATCCGTATGGCTACGGCGGCCCGAATTCGATGTTCGCCTTGCTCACGGACCGTTACATGCAGGAATATGGTGCGACCCGAGAAGACTTTGGCCGTATCGCCGTCGCGCAGCGCGACAACGCCTTGCGCAATCCCAACGCGCTGATGAAAAAGCCCCTCAGCCTTAAAGATTACCTTGAGGCACGACCGATCTCGGACCCGATCGCGCTTTTCGATTGCGTGATGCCCTGCGCCGGGGCCGAAGCCTTTCTTGTCATGTCAGAGGAAGAGGCGGTGAAGCGCGGCCTGCCCTTTGCGCGGATCGCCGGAACAATCGAGCGCCACAACGCCTTTCCGGACGATCCGATCCAGCTGCGCGGCGGCTGGGCGCTTGACGTCGAGGACCTCTGGTCGATGGCCGAGATGGAACCCGCCGACATGGACCTCGTGCAGACCTATGACGACTATCCCGTGATCTCGATGATGCAGTTCGAAGATCTGGGTTTCTGCAGTAAGGGCGAAGCACCTGCTTTTCTGCGCGACCGTGACCTCACGGTGACCGGAGACCTGCCGCATAATACCTCGGGCGGTCAGCTTTCCGCCGGTCAGGCCGGGGCCGCAGGCGGATTTCTCGGCATGGTCGAAGCGCTTCGACAGGTCACCCGAACCGCCGGGCCGACGCAGGTCGCCGATGCGAAAAACGCACTGGTCTCGGGCTTTGGTATGATTAACTATGACCGCGGCTTGTGTTCCGGTGCCGCCATCCTGACCGGAGAAAGCGCATGACCGATCCACTCGCCTGTCCGCCAAAGAAGAACCCGCAAAATGTTCAGACCGTCCCGGTCCTGCCGCCCTCCTTTCGCAGCCGCGCGGCCATGGGGCTTACTGCTGCCGCCGCAGAAGGCCGATTCAAACTGCAACACTGCGCAGAGTGCGGCACGGTTCAATATCCGCCGCGCGATGCCTGCGTTTCCTGTCTCGGCCTCGAGCTGTTGTGGAGGGATACCGATCCGGTCGGAGAGCTGATCGCCGACACGATCGTGCATACCTCGCCCAACCTATATTTCCGGCGGCAGGCGCCTTGGCGCTGTGGTACCGTGCGTCTGAATGCCGGTCCTTCGATCTTCTGCCATGTCCATGGCGATTGCGTAAAAGGCAGCGAGGTACGCCTGCTCTCCCGTCTCGACCGGGCGGGTCAAGGCGTGCTGATCGCCATCCCCAAGGAGACGACGCCCAACATGGCAGACGATCCCGAACTTCGCGAATTGGGGGCCGACCCCAAACACCGACGCGTTCTGATTACAGATGGCCGACAGCCCGGAGCCCCGGCACTAGCCAAGGCTCTGCTGGACGCCGGAGCCATGACGGTTTTCGTTGGGGAAGGCGAGACGTGGCGCCCCTATCCGGAACGGAGCGCGCTTGAAAAGATGGACGGCGTCCATCTGATGCCGCTCGATCTGACCGACACAAGCTCGGTCATCGAACTGGCCGGAGAGATCGGTGGCAAGGTCGACATCCTGATCAACAACGCCCGTTTCATGCGTCCTGGCGGCGTGCTGGCCCGTGGCGACACGGCCTTTGCCCGTGACGAGATGGAGGTGAACTATCTGGGCCTGATGCGGCTGGCACAGGCTTTCGGACCAGGTATGAAAGCGCGAGGTGCCGACGGCATCAACAACGCCGCAGCTTGGGTCAATATACTGTCGATAAACGCCATCGCTAACGATCCTTCCTATGGAAGTTTCAACGCGTCGCAGGCCGCCGCACTGTCTTTGGCGCAGTCGCTACGGGCCGAACTGCGTCCCGGCGGCGTAAAGGTCATAACCGTCTTTTGCGGTCCGACTGATGACGATTGGTATCAGGACGTTCCGCCGCCCAAGCTCTTGCCCGGCGCCATCGCGCGGTCTGTCGTACAGGGGTTGCGCGACGGGGTCGAAGACGTCTGGTGCGGCGATGTTGCCAAGGACTACGCAGAACGATGGCGGCAGGACCCACGGGTTCTGGAACGCGAACTGGCAGGAGATGTGGGATGAACGCTTTGACCCAGATGGCCACTGCTCTGACCAGTGGCGAGATCGAAGTGGTCGACCTGACCCACACGCTTGATCCGGATTTCCCGGTTATCATCCTGCCGCCCGAATTCGGACAATGCGCCCGCTTTCGGATGGAGGAAGTCTCGGCTTACGACCATCGCGGACCGGCTTGGAAATGGCACAACATCTCCATGTCTGAACATACCGGCACCCATTTCGACGCGCCGGTTCACTGGGTTTCGGGCCGCGACGTGGCCAATGGCGCGGTCGACGAAATCCCGGCAGAGGCCTTCATCGGTCCTGTCTGCGTTATCGATTGCTCAGAAGGGGCGGCGCAGGATGAAGATTTTGAACTGACCCCGGAGATCATCGCCGAATGGGAAGCCACCAACGGACGCATTCCGGAAGATACATGGGTTTTGATGCGCACCGACTGGTCCAAGCGCCGGGGAGCCGACTATCTCAATATGCGCGAGGACGGTCCGCATTCGCCCGGCCCCACGCCCGAGGCGATCCGTCTTCTGGTGGAAGAGCGCGGCATTCGCGGTTTCGGGACTGAAACCGTCGGCACCGATGCGGGACAGGGAATGCACTACGCGCCGCCCTACCCTGCCCACTACATTCTTCATGGCAATGGGCGGTACGGGCTTCAATGCTTGACCGGGCTCGACCGGCTGCCCGCCACGGGCGCGATGCTGATTTGCCCCCCGCTCAAGATCCGCAACGGCACCGGCAGTCCGCTGCGAGTACTCGCACTCGTTCCAAAGGGGGCATCATGACCGATTACACGGCCGTCATTACCGGCGGCAACAAGGGCATCGGCGCCGATCTGGCGCTGCGCCTTCTCGAGCAAGATTACCGGGTTATCACCCTTGCCCGCCATGCGCCGGATTTTTCGCACGAGAAGCTCGAACATCTCGACTGCGATCTGCTGGATCCCGATACTGTTCAGGCGGTGGCCGATGACATCGGCGCACGCTTTGAGGTGACCCATCTCGTCCACAACGCCGGGGTGATCTGGCCCAATCTGATCGAAGACGCCAAGCCATCGGACATCACCGGGTTGGCGCAACTGCATCTCGGTTCGGCGCTGACGCTGCTTCAATCCGCCCTTCCCGCGATGAAAAAGCGCGCTTTCGGTCGGGTCATGTTCAATTCGTCCCGCGCTGCCCTTGGCGCCGCAACCCGCACCGCTTACGGCGCCAGCAAGGCCGGTATGATCGGGATGGCCCGCACATGGGCGCTGGAACTCGCACCTCATGGGATCACGGTGAATGTCGTGGCACCCGGCCCGATCCAGACCGATAATTTCTGGGGCATCATCCCTAAAGGCAGCGAACGCGAGAACGACCTGGCCCGGCGCATTCCGGTCGGGCGGCTTGGTCAGACCGACGATGTGACCCGAGCATTCCTCTTCTTCTGTGACCCCGCAAACGGGTTTGTCACCGGTCAGACGCTCTATGTCTGTGGTGGGTCAAGCATCGGATCTGTGCCGATCTGATAAACGTTTTTTCTCAATTTGATGCACCAAGCTTTGGTGCAGTCATGCCCAAACTGTGGATGCACATCGGATTGGCCTGTATGTTTCGAATTGGGCAAGTCGTTTCAGCCTGAAAAACCTATGAAGGTCATTGACTTAGCCAAACTGAGGCGGTCAAGGGCATCCCGGTGTATCGGTCAGCGATATGAGCGCTTTAGTGCGGTCAGTCGACTGCAAGTCAATTCACGAATTCGAAGGCCTTTGCGGACAGGGTGCGCCGAAGGCTCTTGGGATGGATTCGGCGTGAACGGCTTTAAGGTCAGTACTGCGATCAGCGCTATCGTAGGCATTGCAGTCGCAACGATGGCCCTGATGCTCGCGGTAGGCGCAGTCATGTACGTCGTGAATGCCCGCGCTGCCAAGGCACGCGCAGAGGCCAACGATCTGGCCCTCGTGATGTCGCATGTTAAAGGGGACCTGCTTCAGGCACGCCGAGCAGAAAAAGACTTTTTGCTACGTTCTGAAGCTAGGTACGTTGAACAACATGCCGAGATCATGGCCCGTATCGGGACAGAGATTCAGTCGGCGGCCGCCGCGATTGGAGTAGCCCCCTGAAAGTGGTCCACCAACTGGGATAGATTTGTCCGGCAAATTGGAGGATCAGCGATGGCTGGGAAACGAGAAAAGCCCGAAGAGATTGTATCGAAGCTTCGGCAGGTTAAAGTTCTGCAGGGACAAGGCGCGACGATCGCCGAGGCGGTGCGTCAGATCGGCGTGACACAGCAGAC